>PBVL01000094.1 GCA_002728675.1 Gammaproteobacteria bacterium | reverse complement strand
TCAAGCGCTGAGCGCCGCGATCACCTGGTCGACGATCGCGTCAGCCTTGGCGCCCATCTCGGCGTCACTGGCATCCTGGATCGGATGCGGCACCAGGATGCGTTTCGAATCGGGCATGCCGAGCGCATCCGCCTGGGTCTGCCCGGCATCATCGAACTCCGTGGAGGCGATGGACACCGCGGGCGTCCCCTGTATTTCGAACCAAACCGTGTCATGCAAACTGCACGACGTGCAGGACCCTCAGTCCGCCAGCGCTTCGACCACAAAGTCGTTGTTCTGCCTGATCTCCATGCGGAGCTCGATGGGCGCCGGTTTCGAGAACGTCGGCTTCACGTAGCGCGTGATCTCGACGCCCGGCAGGCGTTGCTCGAGCGCCTCCTGCAGGCGGTCAAGCAGCACGTCGCCGCGTCGCTTGGAGATATCGAGGAAGGCCACCTTGCCTTTGACCGACGTCGGCCGCGGCGCGGTCTGCCGCGCGACAGGCACGGCCTCATTCCTCGGGTCAAGCAGCTTCATTGTCATCTGGAACTCCTGGGTCACGCCTCAATCTTACGCGACACGGGGATCGAACCGATGCGTCGCGGGATCCAGCCGTGGAAGAAGCCGGTACATTTGCCCGCTTCACTGCCCGCAACGACGATATCGATGTCGTCATCCGCGCCGAACTTCGGAATCCTTTCGTCGAGTTCCGCATCCGTCAGCCCCGCAAACTCGTCAGGGGTGAGTCCCGGCTTGCCCCCCAGCTCACGGAGGGTCTTCGAGCTCGCCTCCTGCATGCGCCGCCTGACGTCCGCCTTGCTGTAGCTGTCGCGGTTGAACGTATCGACATGCTCAGGCGAGACGACCATCAGGCACTGCGAGAATCCATAGGCGCGGGCATTCAGCATGGTCTTCGTTGCGGCACCGATCGAGCCACCCAACGACTCGCCGGTCAGCGACTGCTCGTCGAGGATCAGTGTCGGTCCACCCGACATGGCAAAGACTGTCACCACCGAGTCTTCGGGATCGAAGCCGCGATCCACGTGCAGCGCGGGCCAGCACGAGCGTTCCTCCCATTCTGCGAAGCACATCGTGTACTTGAGCGGATTGGAGAAGGTGGAGCGTTCTGTGCCGCCGGGCTTCGCACCACCGACGTTGCGAATCGTGAGCCTGAGCGCCCGACCGATCGTCGCGTTCGCGCGGTTGCCCTGCCCGAGCGCACCGAGGCCCATGTTCATATCGATGTGATGGCGAATCGGTCCGTTGACGACCATCACCGGACTCGCGCCCATGGTCGTCGCCATCACGCCATGAATGTTGAACTCATTCGTGCAAACCGCCTCCACCGCGGCAATCACGACCGGCAGATACTCCGGTTTGCATCCTGCCAGCACGCTGTTGATCGCGATCTTCTCGACAGTGACCTGGGCCATGTTGGGGGGCATGACGGCAACAACCTCCTGCGCGTCCCGCGAGGTCCCGGCCAGCATGCGCAGCACGCGTTCCGGTGTTGGCGAAACGACCGGCAGCCCGTCCGTAAAACCCTGGTCGAACATGAACTCGAACTCGTCGTCCTGAGACCCGAGTTCCATGACCCGCGCACGGATTGGACTGTTGTCGGCTTCTGCCTGTAATCGGTCCGCATGCGCGGGATCCACCGACAGCGACCCGCAGCCCGGGCGCCACTTCGGCAGTGCCGCCCAGTCGAGCGCGCACTCATCCGTGTCATGCAGGCGGCGCAGATCGCCGACCATCGCTTGCCACTCCTCGCGCACGAACCCGACCAGTTCCGCATCCGTTACACCGTCGCCGCCGATCACGCGCAACGTGGGCACGGTTTCGATCTCCGCGCCAAACGAGACTTTGAGCGCGCTGTCGTCGAGCAGGCTGAACGGCGGCGCGAACTCACGTTCGAGCACCGCATTCCCATCGGTCGTCTGCCCGACCACGTGGAAGTCCAGGTGACTTGCGAAGACCGCGTGCATGGCCGCAAGCACTGGCATCACCTCCCGACACGTCGGGCAGTCTTCTTTGACGAAGCAGACGATTGCCGGACGATCGCCGGCAAACGTCACGTCTTCATCCGCGAGGTTCCGGAGCGTAAACGGCGCGACTGCATTCATGGTGCAACTCCCGCTTGGTCCACTGGACTACTTGTCGAAGTCGCTCGCATCGTGACGCTCGGCGAGGCCGCTCTTGCTCGCCCGATTGACGCGGCGCCCGCGCTTGACCGCAGGGCGCTCATGGATCTCATTCGCCCAGCGCACGACGTTCTTGTAGGACTCGACTTCGAGAAACTCCTTCGACTCGTACAACCCCGTCAGCACGAGCTGGCCGTACCACGGATACGTCGCCATGTCGGCGATCGTGAAGTTTTCACCTGCAAGAAACGCCCGGTCGGCAAGATTGCGATCGAGCACGTCGAGCTGACGCTTGATCTCCATCGCATAGCGGTCGATGGGGTATTGCCACTTCTCAGGCGCATACGCGTAGAAGTGACCGAAGCCGCCGCCCAGATACGGCGCGCTTCCCATCAGCCACATCAGCCAGGACAGGCACTCCGCCCGTTCCTGCCCGCTTTCCGGCAGAAAGTGCCCGAACTTCTCCGCGAGGTAGATGAGAATCGCGCCGGATTCGAAAACTCGCGTCGGTGGATTCGTACTGTGGTCCATGAGCGCCGGGATCTTCGAATTGGGATTGACGTCGACAAAGCCGCTGCCGAACTGATCCCCCTGCCCGATGTTGATCAGCCACGCGTCGTACTCCGCACCCGACTCACCCAGCGCAAGCAGTTCTTCGAGCATGATCGTGACCTTGACCCCGTTCGGCGTGCCGAGCGAGTAGAGCTGCAGCGGGTGTTTGCCCACCTCCAGTTCCTTATCATGCGTCGGCCCGGCGATCGGCCGATTGATATTCGCGAAGCGGCCGCCGCTTTCGGCCTCCCAGGTCCATACTTTGGGAGGTGTGTAGGTATCAGCCATGGTCGTCGTCCGTTAATGCGAAACCGCACACTGTATATCACTCGCACCGTGGATGAGAGGCGCTCTTGAAAGGCAGAACGATGTTGTGGATTTCCGTAACGCTGATCGGGGGCATCGCCAGCGCCGCGGCGACCAGCCGTCTGCTCGAACCGATCCCCGTCGGTGACGCCGTCGCGCCCGACCCGCGAACCACCGGGGAAGCCGTCGTGCAGGTGTACGGTGCCGACGTCTGGGGCTTCCGCGGCTTCTTCGCGATTCACACGTGGGTCGCGACCAAGGCAAGGGATGCCGAGACCTACACGATCTATCAGGTCATCGGGTGGCATCTGCGCCGCCACGGCACTGTTCTGAGCATTACCGAAGGACGCCCCGACCGGCCGTGGTTCCGGTCTCCGCCCAAGCTGCTGTTCGAACGACGCGGAGGTGACGCCGCGGAACTGGTCTCAGCGATCCACGAAGCTGCACTGAGCTATCCGCATCAGAATGAATACACGATGTGGCCAGGACCCAACAGCAACTCCTTCACCGCGTGGATCGGCCTGCGCGTGCCGGAACTTGGTCTGCAGTTGCCCGCCAAGGCGATTGGCAAGTCGTGGATGCAGAACAACCTGCCGGATTCCTGAGTCACGCGCGCGGCACTCAGCTGACGGCGCCGGAGTCCCGCAGGGCCGCGATGTCGCCCTTGCCATAGCCCGCCGCCGCGAGAACGTCGTCGGTGTGCTCCCCGACCCACGCGAACCCATCCGTCAACTCGGCATCGCCGTGCTCCATGCGGAAGCCGGTCGTCGCGAGCCGCACCGGACCTTCATGCGTCTCGACGGTCTGCATGTAATTCCGCGCTGCGAGTTGCTCGTGATTCACCGCTTCACCAACCGTCTGGATCTGCGCGCACGGCACGTCGTATTCGCGGAGCTTCGCCTCCCAGGTATCCGCATCCGCCTCGGCAAACGCCGCGCAGATGATCTCGTTGAGCGCGGGTTCGTTCGCGAGACGCGCGGTCCAGTCCACGAACCGCGGGTCACTCAGCACGTCGTTGCGATCGATGGCGGCCATCAGCGCGACGAACTGTTTCTCGTTGTTGACGGCAAGCAGGAGGTGCCCGTCCTTCACCGGGAACAGATCCGCCGTTGGAAGACCGGAAATCGCGCGATTGCCAGACGGCCCCGGGTCTTTACCTGCGATCGTGAAGCCACCCACCGCCGGTGCCTGCATGGTGAGCGCCGAGTCGTACATGGCAACGTCGACAAGCTGGCCTTTGCCTGTATGCGTGCGCTGAAACAGGGCTGACGCCACTGCAAAGGCGGCGGTCATCCCGGCGGTTGCGTCACACACTGCAAAACCGGCGCGCACCGGCCCCGCATCCGCATGCCCGGTCACCGACATGATGCCGGAGAGCGCCTGGATCTTGCCGTCGTAGGCCGGGTCGTCCGAGAGCGGACCCTCGCGCCCGAAACCCGATACACAGCAGTAGATGAGTTTCGGATTGATTGCCTTCAGGACGTCATAGCCAATGCCGAGCTTGTCCATGATTCCCGCGCGGAAGTTCTCCATGACGACATCACAGTCGAGGACCAGACGTTTGACGACCCGAACGGCATCCGGATGTTTGAGATCGAGCGCAATGTTCTTCTTGTTGGCGTTGATGGCGATCCAGCCCGGGGACGTCCGGCCTTCCGTCTGGCCCGCGCTGCGCCGCCCGCGCATGTCTTCCCCGCCCGGGCGCTCGACCTTGATGACTTCGGCGCCCAACAGAGACAACTGATAGCTCGCGAGCGGACCCGCGAATACCTGCGTGAAGTCGAGAATCCGGATGCCTTCGAACGGACGCGTCATCGGGCGTCGCCCGCCGTCGTCCCGGACGCGAGCGTGTCGTCCCGCACCTTCTGGCCCACCTCCTTGATCTTGTCGAACTCCGCGCGGCGCTTCGCGAGTTCGTCGGCCGGTATGCGGTCGACATTCTGAAAGTCGAGTTTCCACTCGACGTCGTCCGACCAGCGCTGCGGCGACTGGACCGTCGTGCGGGGTCCCGGGGCCGTCTCCAAAACCCGGAGCGCCGCCTCGAGCATCTCAGCTTGGGAGGCGGCATCGTTCGGCTTGCCAGCGGAGTTGCCCAGAGGAAAGTCGCTGTATAGGAAGCGCGGTACACCGCAATACTCGACGATGTCCTTGGCACTACCCATGATGACCGTTGGGATGCCGCGCTCTTCGAGATAACGTGCCGTCAGACTGACGGTCTGGTGGCAGACGGGTCAGTTGGGGACCAGCAGCGCGACGTCCGCCCGATCCTCGCGGGTCACCTCCCAGACATCTGCGCAGTCCTTGTCGATGGTGGTCGCCTGACTCCGGTTCGTGGGTGTCCCGGTGAAGCGCTCGGCCAGGCTCCCGATCCGCCCGCTCGCGACCGCGTCACGCAGTGCCGCCAGCGGAAAGTAGGCGTTGATGTCTTCAGCCGTCGTGTATTTTCGGTCGATGCCGATATGGCTCACGCCGAGAAAACGATCCTCGCTCGTGGATTCCGTAAATACCTCGTAGAACTTAGCGGCCGCGTTGTACTTCGCACCCGGTCCCTGATCCCCCGCCCCCTCCTTATAGGGCGCGGCGGTCGTGACGAGCATCACCTTCGATTCAGCCAGCGGCTTGGTCAATGGTGTGAACGGCACGTCGACATAGTTGGCCCACCGGTACGGGTTTCCGTAGCCGAGCGCGAGGTAATAGTCGGTCAGCCGCTGCATGTAGGGCACGGGACGATCGTGCGGTTCGGCGAAGCCGAGGTCGTCTTTGTTCATGGGAATCTCTCCGGAGGTCGCGCCAGTATACGAGCACTCCCGGCGCGCCGTCCGGGTTGACGCCACGAGTGGGATTGGGGAGCCTCGCGTTACGAATCAACCACGTGGAACCACGATGATCGTAGTCAACGGCATATTCGAAACAGACGCGGACAGCATCGACGCCATCCGTTCAGCACTCGCCGAAATGGAGGTCGCGTGCAAAGCCGAGAACGGGTGTCACGACTACACCTTCAGCGTTGAAGTCAATAATCCCAACGTCATCCGCCTGACCGAAAAATGGGACGACCTGGACGCGCTGCGCGAACACTTCAGGCAGCCGCACATGTCGATCCTCCGCGATGCGATGAGCAAACACCCGCCGAAGTCCTCACAGGTGTCATTCTTCGAGGCAACCGAGATCGAACCACCCCGCTAACCGGCCGACAGGTTCAGGTCGCAGACCCTGCCCACGGCAACGTCACGCATCCGACCACACCTTGTCCGCCAGCGCTCTGGCCTCGGCACCCGGTTCGAAGCGCCCCAACACGCTCGAGGGAGGTTGACCCGGCATCGAACGTGCCGGGTCCGGGGACCAGTGATCGTCGGCATAGCGGACACGCAAAGCACGGTCTCTGAGGTCGGGGACCTCGACCGGCGCCGAGTCCGCCAACACCGATCGCCAGGCCTGAATACCAACGATACTCATGTCGACGCCCAGGTAGACGTCGATTTCCGGTGGCTCGCCCGTCCTGATTGCATCGAGAAAGGCGCGCAATGTGAAGAAGTCAGCGCCGCCATGCCCGGCGGCGGTCGCTTCCTCATGGTAATGGGGGAACGTCGGCCGATAGACGATCTCGCTGGATTCGCCGACTGGGGTTTCCCACGGTTCCCGCCAGATGCGCAATCGCTGTTTGTCCCCGTGCCGGCCATTTTCCATGAGGCCACGATTGCCGTGAATCCTCACGTAGTTGCCGTGACCGCGGAGACCGCCATGGAGCGACTTGACCACCGCCCCGCCCGACATGCGGCAGATGATCGTCGCCGCCGTGTCCTGAATCTTTGCGCTGTGCGCCATCGTCGGATCGTTGGCATCGAAGGGAATGACAAACCCGTTGACCTTCTCCGGCCGCGTACCCGTAATGAACATGACGGGGCCGACTGAATGGGTGCAGTAGTACGTTGCAGGAATCCAGTTCCGCCAGTGATCGTAGCCTCGGCTTCTGGCGAGCTTCACCGCCGCAGGGTCCGGATGAACGTACTCGCCCTCACCGTACCTGAACTCGCCGATGTCCCCAGCCCGGTAGCGGCGCCGCATCTCCTGATTGAACGCCATGTATGGGTAGTTCTCGGCAAACAGGTAGACGCGATCGGAGGCCTCGACCGCTTCGATGAGCGCCACGGCTTCAGCGAGAGTGTGACAGGCAGCCGTCTCGCTCATGACATGCTTGTCCGCCGCAAGCGCTTTGATTGCAAAAGGCGCGTGCTCGTGGAAATTGTTGGCGAGCAGTACGGCATCCATGTCGTGTTCGAGAAATCGCGAGTACTCGGTGTACGTTGCGACACCAAGTCGACGGCCCACATCGCGTAGGCCCGCCTCATCAGTGTCACAGACTGCAACCAGTTCGAATCCCGCTGCCGCCCGTTCGCCAAGCCACAGGCCCCGACCGATACCCACTACACCCACTCGCACACGCGGTGCCATCATCGCTTCCTTCCCTTTCCTTCCCTTTCCTTCCCTTTCCTTCCCTTCGGTTCCCTGGTGATCAGGTCCGTCGACTGTCGCGCCAAGTGGCGAGCGGCATCACGAAGAATGGCCTGGTGTCCTCGCCCCGGCCGCCGGATGGATCGCGGACCCCACCTTCGTCTTGCGCTTGTGATGCCCGACCGCTTCACCGTCGCTGCGCGAACGACACTGGCAACACCCTGTTCGATTGGGCGTTCCATCGCGTCGATCTGCAACTGCCCGCAGTCGCTTCGACCCTCTCTTCGACGCAAACGTGCATGGGGCAATCATGGGTCACAAGCCGCGTTCCCGCCGTGCTTCGACACGTGTGCATCGCAAACTCCCTGAGCAATGTCACCCGTACGAATCCGCCGCATCCTAACAGCGGTCAGCCGTTCGGAACCACGAACCAGCGCCGCGCCAGGCGCAGGCCACCTGGCTGCGGGCAGCGACGACCCGCGACCGGTCGAGCTTGAGCTTGTCGCAACTCAAAGACCGCTGTATGTACAACCAAACAGCGTCCGGCCGCCTGCAGTCAGAACGCCGCCGCACTTCCAACAGAACAAACGGCGGGCCAACTGGAAAATCGGCGTACGACCGGTAAATTCGACACGGGCAGCGCGCCGCCCGGGCACGCCGGAATCGACCCAGGAGGAACGGATGACAATGACCCAGCGTGACGGACCCCGACCGAACATCCTCTTCGCCTTCGCCGATGACTGGGGCCGCTACGCAAGCGCCTACGCCCGGCACCAACCCCCCGGCAATCTGTGCGAGGTTGTCAGAACGCCCAACTTCGACCGCGTGGCCGAAGAAGGCGTCTTGTTCCTGAACGCGCTCGTGCCTGCCCCCTCATGCACACCGTGCCGCAGTTCGCTCCTGTCCGGGCAGTACTTCTGGCAGACCGGGCTTGGCGCGATTCTCGCGGGGGCCGTCTGGGACGAGACAATCCCGACATTTCCCCTGGAACTCGAAGCGAGCGGGTACTTCATCGGCCACACCTACAAAGTCTGGAGCCCCGGGCAGACGCTGAACGCGCCGATGGGAGGCGTGCGCACGGGGTACAACCGCGCAGGCCTCGACTTCAACCAGTTCTCGCACTGGGTGCACAAGCACGCCGCTGACTTTGGCGGGGAGTCGGCCGGGATCGAGGGAGCAAAGGCACACCTGTTGGATGAAGTCCGGACAAACTTCAGGAGTTTTCTCGACGCCCGCACGCCCTACGGGCCCTTCTGTTACTGGTGGGGACCGACCAACACGCACCGTTCGTGGCAACGCGGGTCCGGTAAGGCGCAGTGGGGCATCGATCCGGACAGCCTCACCGGCCGGCTGCCTGCGTTTCTCCCGGACGTCCACGACATCCGCGAAGACGCGGCCGACTACCTGGGTGAAGCGCAGGCGTTCGACCACGGCCTTGGCGTGCTCCTCGAGGAACTCACCGCGTCCGGCGAGTTGGACAACACACTGCTGATCGTCAGCGGCGATCACGGCATCCCGGGCCTGCCCCGCGCGAAGTGCAATCTCTACGACATCGGATGCGAGGTGGCGCTCGCCGCCCGGTGGCCCGGTCGGATCGACCCGGGCCGGGTCGTCGAAGACTTCATCAACCTGATGGACCTCGCCCCGACGCTCTGCGAAGCGGGCGGTACATCGATCCCCGAGAGCATGTCGGCACGCAGCNCGTTCAGCCTGCTGACAAGCACCGGGAGCGGCCAGATCGANCNCGCCCGCGATCACGTCGTCATGGGTCGCGAACGGCACATCGCGCACGCCCGTGAGGGCTTCCTGCCCTACCCGCAGCGCTCGATCCGCGAGCGAGAATACATCTACATCATCAACTTCGAGCCGGATCGCTGGCCGATGGGTGATCCGAAGGGCCTTGACGACCCGAGCACGCCCGCCCCCGACTTCAAGGCGCTGAGCGAGGACGTCGGCATCGCGTACAGGGACATGGACGCTAGCCCCACCAAAGCCTGGATAATCCATCACCGGGATGAAGACGACGTCGAACGCTGTATCAGCTTGCCTTCGGCAAACGTCCGCGTGAGGAGTTGTACGACCTCAGGCGCGATACACACTACATGACCAATGTGGCGACCAATCCCGAATACGCGGACGTCCGAGCCCGCTTGGAAGCTCGTTTGCTCGCAACGCTCGAAGCAGAGAACGACCCGCGACTGACCGAGGAGCCTTGCCGCTATGAGTACGAACCCTACGCCGGCCCCGTCGACCGGGCATGGTTCGAAGGCTCGGCCCTCTACGAAACCGTCAGGGACGCGGCTGAGTAGGCACGTCAACGCTTTTGGAGGGCCACGGACCTCGCGGTAGGCTGAGCGCTTTCCGATGGAGACTCCCATGCGCCTCCTGCCCGCGTTTGCTCTTATCGCCGCGTCGACTGCCCATGGTCACGGCGACGTTCGTCCCACTGAAGGCCAGAAGATCAGCTTTCCCGACACCGAGGGCCGTCACACGGTTGTGGTGGATCTCCACACGCACTCGGTCTTCTCGGACGGTCACGTGTGGCCCACGATCCGCGTCAGGGAAGCCGAACGCGACGGCATCGACGGCATCGCGATCACCGAGCACCTCGAATGGCAGCCCCACATCGAAGACATTCCGCACCAGGACCGCAATCGCGCATACGAGGAGGCCGCTCGCTCGGGCTCCGGTCTCGACCTGATGGTGATTCCGGGGGCTGAAATTACGCGCAGTGACGCGGCCGGCCACATGAATGCCGTATTCGTCAAAGATGCCAACGCACTCGTCGCGCAACGCGATGCACACACCTATCAGGCCGAGCACCGCTTTCCGACCCGTGAAGAAGCCGAACGTTTTGCCGCAGACGCCGGCCAGTCGGGTGCGCACGCAGCCACCGAAGCAGGCAGCGACTTCTGGGCGCCGTTTGCCGACCGATCGGCGCCGCAAGCACTCGACCCGCGCGCGAGGTACTCGAGGAAGCCAAGCGTCAGGACGCCTTCGTCTTCTGGAACCACCCGAGCTTCGAGACCCCGAACGCGGAACTCAACGATTTCCACCGCGACGCAATTGAGGCTGATCTGCTGTCGGGCGTCGAAGTTGCCAACGGTGGCCGCTACTACCCCAACGCGCACCGGTTGGCGCTCAAGCACAACCTCGCGCTCATCGGCACGTCCGACGTCCACGAACTGATTGCGTGGGACTACGAAGGCCGGTTCCGACCGGTCACGCTGGTGCTCGCCGAAGATCGTACGCCGGCAGCCGTGAAACGCGCGCTCTTCGAGCGCAGGACGGTGATCTGGCAAGACGAACTCCTGATCGCGCACACGGCGGAGATGACCGCGCTGCTCGAGGCGAGTCTCGTCGTCAGCAAGTCCGGCTGGTATGGCTCGGGAAGCGTCGCATGGGCCGAACTCGAAAACCGGTCGAGTGCCGTGTTGGTCGTACGCAACGAGGGTGGGGGCGTGACCGGTCGGTCCACGATTGGCCAGCCCGGCCCCGTACGCATCGAACCTCATTCGAGCAAGCGACTCAGCCTTGGCCTCGATGCCCGCGCCTCCAGCGTCGAGCTGCGTCTGACCGTGCTCAACGCCCTGGTCGCGCCTCAGGAACCCACAAAGCTGACACTGATCCTGCAGCCGTGAGCGCCCGGACGCTCAGACGCGCCGGGACTGCCAGTTCATCGTGAGTACCTCACCCAGGGCTTCGCGCTGGCGCTTGAACGGATCCTCGAGCAACCGGAACTCATCGTCGATGGACATCGTCAGACGCCGCTGTGTGTCGTAGGCGGCCCAGCCCGGATCGCCCGTCTCTGCATATCGGACCCACGCCTTGCGCATCTGCGTCGCGGTGACCTCTGTCGAGCGGAGCCCTGCAAGGACGCCATACGGCACGCCGTTGCCGAACACGGCAATGTCCATCGCATGCGCCGCGCCCAACGTCTGGGATTCCCAGTCGAAACGATACATGTAGGTGCGGCCGGCTGAGGTGCGGCCAGCTGAGGCACTCGCATGCCCGTCCGCAATCCGAATGCCGGGCACCCGAAACCACATGTCTCCAATGAGGGCGTTTTGGACATCGTCCTCGTCGAGGACCGGGCGTTCCGCCCGATACGCCGCCGCCAGTGCCGCACGATCACCGCCGCCCGCCTCGATCAGGCGGTCCACGCGATGGTGAAAAGGCGTGTCGACGTTCCCCGCGAGCAGCGCCGCGAACAGCCGGAACTCATCCCTGCAGGTGCCGATGAGGTAATCGAGGTCCGTGCCAATTGCGGCATATGTGGCGTCAACCGGGTGCAGCGGCATCGCTTCCGAGATGACCGGGATGTACACCTGCGGTCGTCCGTGGCCGCTCGCCTGCAGCGCCTCGTAGATCTCCGCGAACCGCGTCCACGACACCTCCCGGAGCGCGTCGAGATCACCCGCCTTGATCCCAAGTGCGTCCAGTGCCGTTGCCGTGAGCGCACTTGCGGACTCCGCGTATTGCGCCGAGTGACCGCCACTCTGGAGAATGACCCTGTGGAGCAGTCCGCGTGCCGCGGGTGTCGCCACGACCGCCTGGGTCGCCGCACCGCCGCCCGACTCACCGAACAACGTCACCTTGCCCGGGTCGCCGCCGAACGCGCGCGCGTTGCCCTGAACCCAGCGCAACACCTCGATCAGGTCTTCGATCCCGAGGTTGCCCGGCCCGACGCCATCACCGAAGTGTTCCGGCAGATACAGATACCCCTCGGCGCCCAGACGGCGATTGCAGGTGATGAGGACAACACCATCGTTCGCAAACCGGGTGCCATCGTAGAAGGGGCTCGCGCCCGTGCCGCTGACCTGACCGCCGCCGTGCGCCCAGACCATCACCGGCAGTCCTGAAGTCCCGGGATCTGGCGTCCAGACGTTGAGCGACAGACAGTCTTCACCTTCCTCCGGCACATCGCCGTTGAACGCGCCCCCCGTCTGGGGGCAGATCGGGCCGTACTCGAACGCCTGTCGAACGCCGTCCCAGGGACGTCGCGGCACCGGCAACACGAAACGATTGTTGCCGAACGGCGGCTCGGCATAGGGAATCCCGAGAAACCGGTGAACGCCGTTCACGACCCGGCCTTCAATATCGCCGGTCGTCAGACGCACCCGTGAGGCCGGCCCGGCGTCACCACCTGGTCCGCACCCTGCCGTCAGGGCCGCAGCGCCCAATCCTCCAATGAACTCACGTCGTCGCATCCCGAAATGATAAGGGTGTTTCGTAGCTTGTGGGGGCTGCGGAGCGTTTGGTGCGGCTCGGGCAATCTCAGCCAACCCTAGCGGGTCATCGGTCAGATCAATCTCGACCGGGTCACGCTCGACAGCAAGACCGCGGTCACCCGCTGGTGTGGCGAGAAGATCGACTATGGACTCGTGATGGATGGCCTGCGGGCAGAGACGCAACTCCAGCCCCCTGACAGTGTTCCAGGGTCCCTTGCAAGTCCCTGGAACACTCCTTGAGAGTCCCCTGAGGGCGGGATGCACTGGCAGCCGCAGAAGCTCGATCGTGGGCGATCGCTGACACGATCACCCAACCCTGCGTTCTGATCTTCGGACTTTCCGGGACACCACGGACAACTCGGACGCGGAATCCGCAAGCTGATCCCCGAGGCGCTCGGTGCACTCACCCGAACCCCGGTAACATGGGAAACCGCGCGCGTTGGTGACACACATGCCCGCGGCCCCCTCCCGGTTGCAGAGCGCAGCGATGAACGTCGACTTCCACTTCCACATGATCCCCCGGTTCTTTCTCGATGAACTCGCCGAAGGCAACCCGTGGGGCAAGACGCTGATCCGGGAGGCAGGACGCGAGTTCCTGCAGATAGGTCCCATCCGCTTTCCGATGGACCCGGATCACTACGACACCGATACGATCCTCGCCGCCATGGATGCCATGCGCGTCGACCTCGCGGCCATCAGTCCATCACCGATGCTGTTTCACAGCAATCTGGACGGCGCTGCCGTAGCACCCTTGCATCGGCGGGTGAACGACCATCTGCAGGGCATGGCGGCGGCACACCCCGATCGCTTCCGGCCGCTCGGGATCGTGCCGATGCAGAGCCCGGATCTCGCGGTGGCCGAGGTCGAGCGAATCCTGGGTGAGGGCGGCATGGCGGGGGTCGAGATCGAGACCAACATCGCCGGGCGCCCGCTGTCTGATGCGGACTTCGCACCCGTATTCAAGGCAATCGAACGTCGCTCGGGTGTCGTGTTCCTGCATCCGGCGGGCATTCTCGGCGCGGATCGTCTGCGCGAGTACTACCTCAGCAATCTGATCGGCAACCCGACGGATACCGCGGCAGCCGCAGCCCAGCTCATCTTCGGTGGCGTCCTGGACGCCTGCCCCGATCTCGACATTGTCCTGCCGCACGGCGGCGGCTCGACACCGGCGTTGTGCGGCCGATGGGACCACGGCACCTCGGTCCGCCCTGAGCTGGCGCACATGCAAACCCCTCCGTCGTCACTGGCCAAGCGCTTCCACTACGACAGCCTCACCCACTCGGACGCCGCCCTGTCGTTGTTGCTCGACGTTGCCGGCAGCAATCGCATCGTGCTGGGCTCGGATCATCCCTACGACATGGGCGAAACCAATCCGGTCGGACTCATCGAGGCAAGGGGGGATCTGGACGAGGCACAGCGACGCGCAATCCTCGGCGGCAACGCGCTCCGCTTGCTCGGCCTGGACACGGACTGACGAAGAGTCAGCACGCCAGGGTCAGGGGACGCTTCTGCGTCCGACCCTCGGCTTGCCGGGGTCAACCAGCAGCCCCTGCTGGTCGGGCGCGGGATCGATGTTGCCGAGCGAACCGTACACCTGGAAACCAATCCTCTGCAGCAGCCGCTCGGGCATCGTGGCAACCGTCTCCGGACGCAGGGACGCGGCCATGTTCTCCTGCTGGCGCAGCCAGGGCCGGCACCAGTAGTTGAGCAGCCCGATCCGTGGCTCCTGCGTTCGGTTGGGGCCGGTTCCGTGCCACACGCGCCCGTCGAACACACAGGCGGTCCCGACCGGACCCTCGAGCCCAATGCACTTGCTGTAGTCGTCGACCGGATCCGGATACCGATTCCAGTGGTGGCTGCCGGGAATGAGGTTGGTGCCGCCGTTTTCGGGGGTGAAGTCACACAACATCCAGAGCGTGTTGCAGACGACCGCATCGGTGATGGGAATATCGACATACCCCTGGTCGGAATGCAGCGCCTGGGGCTGCCCGCCGGGGTTCGCAATGTTCGCGGTGACGCTCGACGAAATCACCTGATTGCCGAGCAGGTGACACACCACCTCGTCCACGATGGGGTGCAGGAGCAACTGATGGAACTCTTCCCCTTTGTCGAGCATGTTCAGCACGCGCTGATTCGGCGGCGGCGTGCCGTCATCAGCAACAGGACCGCCGTCCCGGAACGCGATGCCGTCGGCCATCTCACCCGCGGCCTGGTCCAACAATCGGCCGCGCACAGTTTCGACCTGTGCAGGGCTGAGCGCGTTGGCGAGCAGACAATAGCCGTGCTCATCGAGATCGGCCCGAAGCTGATCCCAGTCTTCAGTTGGTTGCGGAAGCTCCGTCGGGGAGTACGCTGTGCTCATCGATCGTTCCTCGCTGTTCCGGCGCGTCGCAACGGCTTGCGTGCGCGCCCTCGCGGCCTCGGGCACAATCATTGCGACTTCAACGGAAAATGACAATGACACGAATCTGTGGACGGCTCGGCTCACTGCTGGCGCTCATGCTGATCACCGTTCCGTTCGCCGCAAACGCGAACGGGCACGCCAGTCCCGCCGTCGAGATGGCGGCAATTCTCTCGGAACTGAATCACTTCCCGTCTGCCGCACACAAGGCAACGATCGAAAAAGTTGCCGAGAAAGCCGGCGCGACCGACGACGAGCGCACGCTTGCCGGCATCATCGCGCGCATCGCCCACGTGCCGACCGCCGCAGACAAAAAGACGCTGCAGTCGATGCTCGACAAACTGCATCAAGTCACGTCATCGCCGCCGCCATCCTCAATATGAACCACCGACCCCAGGCTGACGACCTCGCCAGGCTTGGCACCATCAAGTAGCGACAGACGGATTGCATCGCATGGACTATCACTCAATTGACGACACTATCGCCGCCGACGGCCTCAGGCTGGTGCTGGTTCGCGGCATGCCGAGCCCCTGGGGCCAGGCAGCGAAAGCAATGATGGAGTACAAGGGACTCGCCTACATTGTCGGCCCACAGGAGCCGGGCGGAGCAAACCCGGAATTGGTCGAGTGGTCCGGCACCAACAGCGGTCCGGTTGTTGCCTGGAACGACGAACCGCCCCTCAACCGCTGGAATGACATCCTGTTCCTTCTCGAACGACTTGCCCCGGAACGCCCGCTCCTTCCGGAGGACCCGGCAGCACGCATCGTGGCCATGGGGCTCGCGCACGAGATCTGCGGCGAACTGGGGCTCGGGTGGAACTATCGCCTCACCATGGCACGCCCCGCCGAAGGTCAGGCCCCCTCTCCGTTTGCGTTGAAGTACGGCTACAACGAAGCGGACGGTGAGGCTGCCGAACGCCGCGTCATCAGCCTGCTGAACCACCTGACCGCCATGATCGAGGCGCAGCGCGCTGCCGGCAGCCGGTACCTGATGGGTGACACCGTGTCCGCCGTTGACTTCTACTGGGCGGCGTTCAGCAACCTGCTCGCGATCATGCCCCCCGAGCGCTGCCCGCTGCACCCGAAAGTCCGGCCACGGTTCGAGACGGTTCCCGATCCAATCCGCGCCGTCATGAACCCGACCCTGCTGGAACAACGCGACTACATCATGGACACGTACTTCCGGATTCCGATGGAGCTTTGAACGGTTCGGAGCAATCCCTGCGGGCGTCCCTCGCCGCGCAGTATCAGCGCATGGAGCAGCTTGGACTGAATGAGCTGTCGTCCGGCAATCTCAGCGTGCGACTCGGGAGCGGCATGTTGATCTCGGCGACGGGCGCAACCGCGGCATCGGTCACACCCGAGACGCTGGTCGCTTGCTCATTTGGCGGCGAGTTCGACGGCAACCTGAAGCCGTCTTCCGAGTGGCAGATGCACGCCGGAATCTACACGCACTGCCCGGATGCCCAGGCTGTCGTACACACGCACTCCGACGCGTGCGTGGCCCTCGCGAGCCACGTCGCGCCGTTGCCGGGCTTCCACTACCTCGTCGGGACGTTTGGCGGCAACGACGTCCCCTGTGTGCCCTATTCGACATTCGGGACACCCGCACTCGCGGCAGACGCGGCCAACGCGCTGGCCGATCGCACCGCGTGCCTGCTCGGCAACCACGGCATGATCGCCCGCGGCAAGACACTCGCGGCCGCGGCCGACACCGCGCACCGGCTGGAAATCCTGTGTCGGCAGTACCTGCTCGCACGCCGTCTGGGTGAACCCAGACTACTGACGGAATCGGAATGGGCAGACTTCCACGCGGCCGCCGACGACTACCCGATTCACGACTGACCCCCCCACAGCGCGTTGCCGCTCGCGACCGCTCGCCAAGGGTCTCCAGCCCCAGTACCCTGCCGCCCGCGCGACTCTGCGCCCAGTCTGTAACAGGAAGGAACCCACATGAGCACCCCCCCTGACCGCGACCACGTCACGCTGTTCAAAGGCGCAGCGGACAACCCCTATTTCGAGGTGTATTTCAACGCGCAACTGGTCGAGCGTGCTGAACGGGTTCGGTCCGAAATTCATGCTGTCGATCTCCGCCCCGACCGCGACGTGACACTCCACGTTGAGATCTACAACCCGACCGCGCCGGTCCCGCTCATCGTGACGCCGGGCGGTATGGGCGAGTGTGACGGGTTCCGCAACTTTGCCATCAACGTCGCGGCGGCTGCTCCCGACTGCCGCGTGATCATCTGGGATCGGCGCAATATGGGTCGCTCCGAAGTGGCCTTCGGCAGCGAACCGCTTGCCATCGAGGAAGCCGAAGATCTCCACACCCTGATCGGGCGGCTCGGCGTGGCGCCGGCGGCCTGCTACGGCATGTCGGCCGGCGCGCGCTCGAACATGATCCTTGCCGATCGCCACCCGGAAGACCTGTCCGCGATCGTGATTGCGCCCCTGACGGGGGGACCGATTGCCGGGCGCCAGCTTTCGGAGGAGTACTACCTCAAGTACCTCCTCGACGAGACCCTCACCTCAATGGAGGCGCTCGCAAAAACGCCTTTGTGGGCGGCCTACCTGCAACGGAACGACCCGGCCCGTCAGCAGCGCTTTCTCGCGCAGGACGTCACCGCGTTCCTCGCCGCCATGCGGCGCTCGGGAGAACACCTCGAGTCTTACCAGCACAAGACCGCACTTGGCATGACCGACGAGCAACTTGCGGCACTTGCGCTGCCAACGCTGATCCTGCATCACGGCGACGAGACCGACGTGCTGCATCCGATCCCCCACTCACGCGCCGCGACGACGCTGTTTCATGACGCCCGGTTCGGGATTGCGGTCACCCTGCAGGACATCCTCGACGACCTGCTGCCGTTCGTGCGCAGACACACGCCGGCGATCGAGGGCGCCAACTGATTCAGGCAGCCGCCACGGTGCGGGCCGCGTCCCAGGTCTCCCGCAGCCACGTCGCACACGCGACGCTGTGCTCGAAGATCGAGTAACCGTGTCCCGCTCCATAGTCGGGACCGGGAATGAACTCGGTCGATACCTGCCCGAGCGGGCTGGACTCATTCGCCGCGTGGTAGGCGAAGAGCTGGCGCACCACCTCTTTCCAGGGCTCGAGCCGGGTGCCATCCCAGGGCACAACGTATTGCCCTTCGGCAGGCTCGAAGAACGGATACTGCACGCCGCGACCCGGGGCACCGTCTTTGCCCGAGTAAGCGGTGTTGAGCGGGTTGTTCGGCACCGCGGCACGTGCGTGGGCGTGTTGCACGAGCCCACGGTCGATCCACTGCTGACACACGCTGCCTGCAAGGAACGGGTCCAGCACGAGTTCGCCGCTTGCCACGGCGGAAGCGATGTCGAACACCTTCTGTTCTTCCGGATTGTCGATCTTGAAAATCACGTGCGAGTGGTCGAGCGTCATTCTGAACGGCACGCCACGCGCCTCGACGGCGTCAGCAACCTCGTTGACGCGCCGAAAGTCCTCCGACCACATGTTGATGTGGACCTCGAACGTCGGATAACAACCGCACGCGTCTCCCCACTCGTACGCCTGCAGATACATCGCAACCACCTCGTCGTTCGTGACGAAATGCCCGTCCGCGTGCTTCGAGAGAATCTGGGTATTGTGAACGACGCTGCCGAGTCGCGCGGACAGTTCGAGCTTCTCCTTGAGCAGCGTTTCGTCCCGTCCAAGGAGATAGAACCATCCACCTGCGCGGACCGGTAGGCCGTGTTTCTCGCTCGCGGCGAGATAGGCGTCAACGAGCGCCGGGTCTTCGGGTGTTTTGTCGTAGTAGTCGTAGACGCCGCTCTCCGCGACCATCCGAAAGCGCGTGTCAAGGTCGAACTCGTCCGGGTCCGTATGCATGACGCCCTTCTCGGTGATGCCGATCTTCATCGCTCTCTCCCTGCCGTTGCGGTCTCGGTGCACACTGTCTCGCGCGTCCCGCGCCGCGTCAAACAGTGCACTGGGGCATCTTGATCTGGCGCTTCGCACCTTGCACAGTCAGCGAAAAGGAGAAGCGCGCATGGCGAGTGGAACCGTTGAGATCTACATTGCCTGCCCATCGGAGGCTATGTTCGCATTCGTGTCGGACCTCGAACGCGCTCCCGAGTGGGTGCCGGACCTGATCGAAGTCACCAAAGTCTCCGACGGCGCGATCGGCGTCGGTACCCGCTATACGGAAATTGTGCAGATAGGCAGCAACCAGCCCGATGCCGAACTCATCGTCACCGAATTCGATCCGCCGCGCGTATTCGCCCACCGCGGCAAGGGCGGTCCGTCCGAGTTCACCGGTCGCTTTGTGGTCGAAGCGGACGGCACGGGGACGCGCCTGACGCACGAGTGGTCCGTCACGATGAGCGGGCTCTACAAGCTGCTCGAGTACTTCAGTGCGCGCTGGATTCGCACGAACACGGAAGCAGGCGTCGAATGCTTGCGCGAGAAGCTGGAAAGCGCCTGACCCCATGGTGAGTTGCTCAGACTGCAACGCCCGCTGCTGCCGCCAGGAGGTCCCGCTTTTCGGCGAAACGGCAGTCCCCGAATGGCTGGTCGAGGTGGACGAGCAGGGCAATCGCGTCCTGCACAGGCTCGAGGATGGCTGGTGCGCCCTGCTCGATCGCTCCAGCATGCGCTGCACCATCTATGCGGACCGCCCCTTCGTCTGCCGGCAGTTCGAGCTGGGCGGCATCGAATGCCTCGAACTGCGCGCGGAACCCGGCGCGCTGCGCACGTCCTGAATCCCTGGCACCCGCCCTTGACGCGACACGCGGGCGCTGGAGTGCCGGCAGACGGCAGCCGATTTGCGCGATCAGCGCATTCAGCGCATCGTTGCGCAGGAACAACAGCACGAACGACACGTCATGGACTTCCACAGCACTCTCAATTACTCCGGGCCAAAAAACGGTGACCCGCCCCAGATGAATGTGCCTGTGATGATTCACGATGCCCGCATCACCGACGGCGTCGTCAGGGACCCGGGCGACACGACCGACCTGCTCCTGAACGGCAAGGGCTTCATGCTCGTTCGCTCACCCTCGAAGGTGCAGGACTGGTCTGACCCGGAGGAAGTCGCACGCATCCACTACGACGAAGCGCTGGAACTCACGCGGACACTCCTGCCTGGCTTCAGTTTCCAGCCGATCACGAGCCATACATTCCGTGAAGAAAAGCACAAGGATCACTTCTGGAAAGACGGTATCCAGTACGGGCCCGCGGCGGAGTTTGTGCACAACGACTACGCGGACTTCCTGACCGAAGATGGCAAGTCGGTGGAGAAGTCATTCCCCGAGGTCATGGGCATGCCCTCGGGCAGCCGCGTGGTGGGCATCAATATCTGGCGTTCGGTCACTGAAACACCGCTGGAGCGTTTTCCGCTGACGGTGTGTGACCGCACGAGTGTCGAGCTGGACGACCTCGTCTATGAACTGAATCCGAACGCGCCAAAGCCGTTCAACGCGCACTACTGTCGACCGAACGACGGACAACGCTGGAACTACTACTCCGCGATGACGAAAGACGAAGCGCTGGTCTTCACGACCTACGACTCGGCGCCCGCCGACGGGAACCTGTTCAGACCGACGCTGCACAGCGCGGTCCGCATCCCCGACACCGAACACGCCATGAAGCGGGTGAGCGTCGAGCTCCGCTTCTTCGGTAGCGCCAGATGATTCCGACGCCTACAGCAGACCTCGACCAGGCGAAGCGAGACCTCACGAAACACGGCTTCTGCGTCGTGACCGATGCACTCGCCCCCAACGAGCTGGAAGCGGCGCGGCAGCGCCTGGTCGAACAGTCCGAAGCGGAAATCGAACTGGGCATCGCGACCCGCGACGGTGCCGGCCCGGGTGTACAGGGCCCGAATCAGCGGATGTGGAATCTCGTCAACAAGGGTGCGTGCTTCCGCGACATGATCACCCATCCGCTGGTGGACGAACTGGTCGGGCACGTGCTGGGCGAACACTTCATTCTGTCGACCCACTCGGCCAATATCGCGAAACCCGGCGGGGTCAGAATGGGGCTGCACACCGATCAGTGGTGGATGCCGCCGCCCGTGCCTCGCGGCCCGGCCACCGCAAGCACGGCCGCGCGGACCTCGGACATCACCCGCAACCCAACGGACGCGTTCGTCAACCACGACGCGGGCCTCGGCATATCGCCACCGGTCGTCGCGAATACCATGTGGATGCTCTCCGATTTCAGCGCCCGGAACGGCTCAACCGAAGTTGTGCCCGGCTCTCATCTCTCAGGCGCGCACCCCGACCCTGACAACCAGGACCGATACGACATCGTCCAGCCTGAAGCCCCGGCCGGGAGCCTGATGGTGTTCGACGGCCGACTGTGGCACGGCACGGGCGCGCACACCGGCGGGCCTGACCGGCTCGGCGTGCTCGGCACGTTCTGTTCTCCCCAGTTCCGTCAGCAGGAAAACCAGACGCTCGCACTGGACCCGGAACTCTGGGATACGATTTCCGACAAGCTGAAGGCGAGGCTCGGCTTCAAGATCTGGTACGCCTACGGCCGTATCGAGAGTCCGGTTGGCGAAGTCACGCCGACCCCCGAACGCATTGGCGAGCTGAGGCCGAGCCATGGGCAGGCTTGAGGGTAAGGTCGCCTTCATCACGGGTGCCGGTGCCGGCATTGGCCGGGCGAGTGCACAGAAGTTTGTCACAGAGGGCGCACGCGTCGTCGTCGCGGAACTGAACCCGGAGACGGGCAAAGCAACCGCGGCGGCACTGGGCGATGCCGTGCTCTTCGTGCCAACCGATGTCACCGACGAGTCGAGTGTCGCCGCTTCCCTCGACGCCGGCGCGAAACAGTTCGGCAAGATCGATGTGCTCGTGAACTGCGCCGGTGGTTCGATCCAGGCTGACGCTTCAGTCACTGACGTCGATCTCGACGTATGGGACACCACCATCCATCTCGACCTGAAAGGCCCCTTCCTCTGCTGCCGCGCCGGCATCCCACACCTTCAACGGGCGGGCGGCGGCACGATCGTGAACTTCACGTCGATCGTCGCGCTGAAAGGTGCCTTCCCGGGCCACGTCTACACCACGGCCAAAGGCGGCATCATCTCGCTGACCCAGGCCATCGCGGGCCGCTACTGGCGCGATGGCATCCGTGCCAACGCAATCGCTCCCGGCATCGTACTCTCGGAACGCGTCGCGTCGCGTTTCGGCATTGACGGCGAGAACAGCGATGAGGACCAGATCAAGACGGCGATGGCAACGAAGAGTCGCCTTGTCGACGATCGACATCCGTTCGGTTACGGCATGCCTGAGGACATCGCCAACGTGGTGGTCTTCCTCGCCTCCGACGAGTCGCGGATGGTCAACGCGGCCGTCATACCCGCCGAAGGTGGCGCATCCGCCTACTGAGTCACGGCGTCAGGTTTCGACGAGTCGTTGTCACCCCGCCCCAACGCGGCCTGAATTTCGGCAAGCCGCGCGCGCGACACATTCATCCGCGTGATGAGGAAGATCGGAATGAAGAACAGTGCCGGAATGATCACCCCGTCATTCAAGGCCAGCAGGAACAGCGTGTCGTCATCAACGGAGCCGAACTCGGCCTGACGCGGAAACGCGATCACCGTGTCGAGCAGGATCCCCCCGATCAGGATGCCAACGCTGGACGTCGCCTTGGACGCGAAGCTGATCGCAGACGCGAAGACCCCTTCCTGCCGGAGCCCCGTTTCGAGTTCCTGTTCGTCGACCAGATCTGCAATCAGCGAACCGACCATGATCCCGCATGTGGTGAGCAGATACGTCATCACGATCCCGTGGCAGACCAGGAAGACCAGCAGCATCGTTTCGCCGTTCTCCGGCAGGATGCCCCAGAAGCGCAGGCACACCTTCAGGATTGCGAGCGTCATGAACGCCGAGAGAAAGGTCAGCAGCAGGGTATGTTTGTCCACCGTCTTCTGCAGAAAGGGCACCGATGCGAAGGAGGCCAAGGCGCCAAACCCCGACAGGACGAAGTACTGCAGTTCAGTAGACGTGAGCCCCCAGAAGTAGGTGTTCATGTAGATGTCGAACACGCCGCCAACGCCCGCCAGACCGGAGAACATCAGGAAAATCACGAACAGCAGGCGGAAGTTTCTGCTCTTCAATGCGAGCAGGACTTCACTGATCGATCGTTTGAAACTGAACGTCGGCGTTTCCTTGACCGGCTGCAGCAGGTACGGCACTTCGCGCAGCGTACCGAGAGCCGACAGGAGCGACCACGCGATGATGAGTCCGCCCGCGATCAGCCCGAACGTCGGGTAATGCATCGGATTGAGCTGCCCGGCAGGAAATTCCTCCGTGTTCGGGAACAGGACCTGGAACGTAAAGATGAAGAAGATCACCCCGCCGATCCAGCCCACCAGGTAGCGGTAGGTGATGATCGACGTACGCTCCACGTAGTCCTCTGAGAACTCGGCGGCAACGGCATTCCACGGCACGAAGTAGAACGTGTAGGCAAGGCGGGTGGCAATGGTGAAGAAGGCCAGCCACGCGAGCATGATGCCGTCGCCCATCTCGGTCGGAGGGAAGAACAACGCGCCGAGGCACAGGCCAAATGGCACGGCGGCAAAGATCATGAACGGGTGGCGACGCCCCCACCTCGATTTGAAGTTGTCCGACACCGAACCAATGACCGGGTCGGACACGGCGTCGATAACAAGCGACACAGCAATGACCGCAGACACCCAGGAAGCCGGCAGCCCCTGAATCTGGCTGTAGTAGAGCAGCAGAAACGTACCAAAGGCGAAGTCTTTGTGACTATTCGCAAGGCCACCAAACCCCTGGTAGACCTTCGTGAGAACCGGAACTTTCCCCGGACGGGCGCGCTCGCGCGTGTATTCAACTTCCAAACCGCTTTTCCCGAGTTGCTCAAGTACCGCTTTGATGCTGTGCATCGTGCCACAGTTGCGTCCGACGGACGCAACACCATCCACCCTGGGTCCGGGAGAAACTCCCTTCTACCCGCGTTTTGGCAGTATCACTTCAGCGCCGCGCACGCGGGGGGCATGATCTTCGAGTTCCGGCGGAAAGCCGGGTGCCAGCACCGATCGGCCTGACTGCTCCTCGAGGCGACGAATCACGTTGGGTGACCATTCATCCGCGCCAAACCGTTCGATCGCGTCAGCGAAGATTCGCAGCAGCAGCGGCGACAGTTCGAGGTCGAGCCCCGCCCGCTCGGCGAGGGACTGGAACAGCCCCACATCCTTCTGCACGAGCCCCAGCGTAAAACCAATGTTGCGGCTGCCGTTCAGAATTACCTGGCTTTCGGTCTCGTGCACGAAAGAGTTTCCCGACGAGACGCGGATCGCCTCGTACGCGTTCAGGTCCAGGTCGAGCGCCGCGACGGTCGTCAGCGCCTCCGCCAGCGCGACCAGGTGTGCGCTCGCAAGATAGTTGGTCAGCACCTTGTACTGCGAGGCGGTCCCGAGGGCGCCTGTGTGCAGAATGTCTCTGCCCAGTACTTCGAGGACCGGCATGATCTTCTCGAAGGTCGTCCGTTCGCATCCGGCGAGTATGGCGATGTTGCCCGTCGCGGCACGGTGGCAGCCTCCGGAGACGGGGCAATCGGCAGCCTCGCCGCCACGTTCGCGGACCGCGGCCGCGAGACGCCCGACTTCCTCCGCATCCGTTGTGCTCATTTCGATCCAGACTGTACCGGGCCTGAGTGTTTCGAGGACGCCACCCGCCCCTTCCAGCACTGCCGCGCATGCCGCGGGCGATGGCAGGCAGGTGATGACGACCTCAGCGTCTGCCGCTGCCTGTGCCGGGCTGTCAGACCAACGCGCGCCGGCCGCAACCAGCGGGGCTACAACCGCTTCGTTCAGATCGTGCACCACGAGCGCGTGTCCGCTCCGCGCGAGGTTGCCGGCGAGTTTCCCACCCACGTTCCCCAACCCAATGAACGCCACCTGCACCGACCGCTCCCGTCTCCGAAACGAGCCCATTGTGCCTTCCCCCAAGGTGGCACCGAGCACCGAGTCGAAGTAGGGTGTCGTTCCCCTTCAGAGAGGTGACGCCCATGACCGAAATGGCCTTCCAGTCCGCGCTCCAGCTCGGCGCGGCGATCCGAAACAAGTCCATCAGTGCCGCGGAAATGCTCGAGTACTTCATCGAACGCGTCGAACGTTTCAATCCGGACATCAATTCGGTCGTCGTCAAGGACTACGAACGCGCCCGGGAGCAGGCCAGGGCCGCGGACGCCGCGCTCGCGCGGGACGACATCCGGGGGCCGCTGCATGGCGTGCCCACGACCCTGAAGGAGTCTTACGACGTTGCCGGTCTGATCACGACGCGCGGCAATACGGTCTGGAAGGACAACCGGGCAACTGAAGATGCGCTGTCTGTCAAACGCCTCAAACAGGCGGGTGTGAATATCTTCGGAAAAACCAACGTGCCGCTCAATCTGGCGGACATGCAGAGCTACAACGACATCTACGGCACGACGAACAATCCGTGGGACCTGAGCCGCGGTCCGGGCGGATCGTCCGGCGGTTCTGCCGCAACGCTCGCCGCCGGCATGACTGGCCTGGAAAGCGGCTCCGATATTGGCGGCTCCATTCGCAATCCCGCGCATTTCTGCGGTGTATTCGGGCACAAGCCGACCTGGGGACTCCTGCCACCGCGCGGTCACGCGGCACCCGGAGTGCTCGCACAGTCAGACCTGACAGTCATCGGGCCATTGGCGCGAAGCGCGGCCGACCTCGAGGTCGCGACCCTCGCCATGGCCGGACCTGACGAGATTCAGGCAGCCGGACTGCAACTCTCACTGCAGCCCTGCCCGCATCCGACGCTCCGCGGGTTCCGCGTCGCGGTCTGGCTGAACGACGACAACGCGCCCGTCACCGAAGAAACCCGCAAGCGGATCGAGGCAGTCGCGCAGGCGGTGCGCGATGCCGGCGGCACAGTCGACTACGACGCCCGGCCGGACATCGACATCAACGCGGCCCACGACAACTACAACTCGCTGCTGAGTGCCGTAATGGCGTCGCGCAACCCGGAAGAAGAGTACAAGCGGCTGCAGGATCGGCTTGCCGCGTCCAACACGCCGGATGAAGTCAAAGCCGCGCTCCGCCGCCAACTCGCCACGTTCCGCGACTACGCGCTTGCCAACGAAACGCGGACCCAGTCACGCTGGGCGTGGCACGAGTTCTTCAAATCGTGGGACGTCATCCTCATGCCGGTCACGACAACACCCGCCTTCGAACACGATCACGGTCCCTGGCACGAACGCTCGCTCCAGGTCGACAATGAAACGCGCGGCTACGGCGAAGGTGTGTTCTGGTCCGGACATGCGATCAACAACTACCTCCCCAGCACGGTCATTCCGACGGGCACCGTGGGTGAAGGCCTGCCGATCGGCGTGCAGATCATGGGTCCGGAATACGGCGATCTGAAGACCATCGGCATGGCCAAACTGCTGGAGGCCTCGGGCTTCAGCTTTGTCGCCCCGCCAGGCTTCGAGTGAACCTCACGTGTAAAGACAGGCCGCCTCCCACGAGTCCGGCCCGATGAGCACCGTCACGGGCGGCTGCTTTTGCGGCGCCGTGCGCTACGCCATTACGGGCGAACCGAAGTCCGTCGGCATCTGTCACTGCGAGTCATGCCGACGGATCGCGGGAGCAGAAAGCGTCGCCTGGGCGGTCATCCCGCTCGCCGTGTTCGCGATCACGGCTGGCGAGCCCTGCGCGTTCAATTCATCCCCGGGCGTCACGCGCATGCACTGCGAACGCTGCGCGACGTCGCTCACCTATCGTGTGGAGGGACGCGAGCTCATCGACGTGACGCTCGGCTCCCTCGACGATGCCGAAACGTGGATTCCCGGGCAGGAAGTCTTTTGCGCCGAAGCGGTGTCGTGGAATGCGCTTGGCCCATCCAACGAGCATTTCGCTGAGGGCAGTTCAGGGCCGAAGTTCGAGGCCGGCTAGAATCACGACCGCCGCAGGCGCCGCTACTCGACCGTACCGACGTAGGCGTACGTGAAGTCCTGACCCTGCCGCGTAAACACGAGGTAACGCGTGTAGCCGTCCATCAGTTCGCAGCCGTTCCGGTTCACGAGGATCGGCTCCGTAGAGACGCCACGATCGAGGCTCGTCTCGCGCTCGATGGCGCGCTCCACCAGGTCCTCGTAGAAGTTCTCCTCTTCGGTTTCGAAGGCCATCAGGTCCGCTCTCGGCTGAACGTCCGACACCTGCAGGATCTCGAGATCGAAGCGCATCCGGGGCAGCGCGGCCATCCATTCTCGGGTCCAGATCTGCTCAGGATGCTCGACGGCGTCCGTCCGCCACTCCGCCATGATGTGTTCCAGCAGGAACGGTTTGATCTGTTCGTTGCTCAGCAGATTGTAGGTGAAGCGGCCGAGCTTCTCGTAGGTCCAGACGTAGCTCACGGACAGCGCTCTCGAAACAAGCCCACCGATCAGGCACCCTGCCGACCGATGCGTGCCACGGCATCCCGGATGGTCTGTGCCGCCTGCTTGTTCGCACGCGCGATCGTCCGCATACCGCCCTCGACGCGATTCACATCGCCTATCAGGCTCCATATCTCATGGACATCGTCGTGACCGGGCAGTTCTTCCATCGCAGTGAACCAACGACGAATGTTGGGATAGTCCGAATAGTCCTCGCAGTTGGCGAACTTCGGCTGATTCTGGCCCAGTTCTTCATACGCGCTGATGTCCGCGAGCGTCGCGCTGTCACCGGCGAGGAACGCGGATCGGCCAAGCATGCCCTCGATGATCCCGAGCGACTGGCGACGCACAGCGCGTCCGTTCTCGAGTCCGGGAAACGTGTTACGCCTGAACCAGCCCTCATCAGCGTCCGTCTTGCCGAACACGCTCGGCCAGAGCGATCTGCTCCAGTGCACGACAAGCTCCCGGGTGTTCCGGTGATGGAAGTGCAGGTATTGGTTCACCTTTGCGCGTGCGACCAGGTCGTCAGGCCAGAGATCCCGCCAGCCGTGTTTCTCGCAGAGGTAGATCAGGATCGCATGACTCTCCCAGAGGACCACGCCCTCGTCGTCGATCGCTGGCACTGTGCCGCGGGGGTTCACGTCTGCGAGGAACGCGGGTTCCTTGGCGTCCTTGTTCTGGCTCGTCAGCTGCAGATCGAAGGCCAGGCCGTGCATCAGGCATGGCCACATGACCGCGCGCACGGGCTGAGAGTTGGGTATTCCGTAGATTTTCAACATGCCTGTTCGGGATTCGCCTGCATCAGGGGCCGAGCGTGCCTGTGACACCTGCCGTGATCAACCGTGTGCGGTTCGAGGGCGGTGGTCCGACCCCGGACCCAGCACCTGAGAGTCCGACCCCGTCAGAACATGAAGTTCTCAATCCCCGCGGAAAGCACCCAGGTGGTTGGCGGCAGCAGCCCGAACAGAATCAGCTTCTGCACATGGGCCGCGACCGGCCATTCCCAACGGGACTCGATGAACATCTGATGGGTGAGGAGGTCTGCCGTGGACAGCGGTGTGTCCGGATTCTGCGGGCGCGCGAGTGTCAGCGTGACATCCTGACCCTGCAACGCCAGCATGATGTTGTGCAGCTCTTGCGCTTTCCGGTCCCTGATTCGATTGCGCAGGATCAGAACCGGGCAACTCCACATCACGATCAACGGAACTGCCGACACCAGCATCATCAACACCATCTTTGCCACTTGCGTGCTGAAGACGGCGTCATCGACGTACAACATCATGATCGGGAACAGACTGACGATCGACACCGCGATCAGAATGACCCTGATCGCCGGGTTTGCCAGCGCACAGTATCGATCCATCTGGAGGAACTCGACGCGGATCGTCCGCGCGAGCCTGATGAGGCAACGAATCTGACCCACTCCAATCGCCATCCCGATGCCCCAGGCCAGCGACATCAGCGGCAACAACAGGAGCACCAGGAGTTTCGTCAGGGGACCTGCCCCGAAGTACACGACGAATGCTTCGCCCAGCGGGAGGCCGAGTCGTCCTCCAGCGAGCGTTGGGCCCGTCAGGACTGCTACCAGCAGCATCGGCAGGATGATCGAAAGGAGAACCTTCGGCGCGGGTCGGAGTAGCGGGATGCACTCGCGAACATCATCCACCAGCGAGAGCACTGACAGGTCTGCTTCGATTGCCCTCGCGATAACGACGTTGAGTGCGGTGCTGAAACCGATGACACCGCACACACCAAGCAACGTCACGGTGCTGACCACCGGCGTGTAGAAGGACGCCATCAGCGAGTCGGCGTGGACCGGCCCAATCAGGACACTCAGCGCTGCACCGATCAATATACCCGACACTGTAAAGACCGAAACCAGTTTCCAGAACGAAGCGCCGGTGTTGTCCAGCTGCTCCAGCCCCCAGATGCCTTTCAGACCCTGTGTGTTCAACGGTAACGCTCCAACGTGCTTCGGCATCGTATGCCTGTTGCGGTCACCGGCTTCACCGCGGTCCCAACCCCGCGCGTCAGACGAGCGCCTTGCGGAGCAGACTCACACCGTGTCGAAGAGCGCGTTCGTCCACCTCGGAGAACCCGAGCAACACGCCCTCAGGCCCCGCTCTGGCCCGATAGCTCGACAACGGCAGCAGTTCCAGACCTTCTGCCGCGGCACGGCGGCACACCTCTTCGGCGCTCACCCCTGCACGCAACCATCCCACGAGATGCATACCCGTCTCATCCGGTTCGACGCGCAGCAATCCATCCAGCTGTTCGCCGACGGATTCCGCCAGACAGCGCTGTCGCTGGGCGTACACCCGCCGCATGCGGCGCAGGTGACGATCCAGGTGGCCCTCGCTCAGGAACCGCGCGACGACCGCCTGCTCCAGCACCGGCGGAGGCCCACCCACCACCTGACGCGCAGCCCGGAACGCGGGAGCGAGGTCCCGGGGCACCACCAGATAGGCCATCCGCAGGCCCGAGTACATGGATTTGCTGAACGACCCCAGGTAGATGACGCGCTGATTGGGGTCAATCCCCTGCAACGCCGCAAGCGGCGCTCCGGAGTAACGAAACTCGCTGTCGTAGTCCTCCTCAAGAATCCAGGCGTCGGCGGCCTGCGCCCACGCCAGCAGCTCCGCCCGACGCCTGAGCGGCATCGTCTTGCCGAGCGGAAACTGATGCGTGGGCGTGACATGCGCCAGCTTCGCGTCCGCGGCGCGTCTCTGCCCGACTTCGACGCTCAGCCCCTCATCGTCGACAGCGACCGGCACAACCCGCGCACCCCACCCGACGAAGGCGGTGTGCGCCCCGAAGTACCCCGGGTCCTCCACCCACACCGAGTCGTCCGGATCGAGCAGGACGGTCGCGGTGAGCGCGATGCCCTGCTGGCTCCCGCTGACGACAATCACCTGATCCGGCGTACAGCGGACCCCGCGCGTCGTCCCCAGATGTTCGGCAATCGCTTCCCGCAGCGGCTCGTGTTCCGCGCGACCCAGTCCACGCGCGCGGGACAGTGCATCCCAGCATTGCCCAAGCAACCTTCGCCAGACGCTGGTTGGAAACAGGTCCGCAGGCGCGCCCATCCCGAAGGCGCGGCCCCGGGATTCACCCGGCAGCTGAATCGGCTCCGGCCACTTCGCGGCCACATCGCGGATTGCCCGCCCTTGCTGGGACAGCAGCCGGCGGCCACGCGGTTCGCTCAGTTCGCCTGCCCCGGGGCCGATCGGGATGCCACGGGGCATCTCCGCCACGAACGTTCCGGCGCCCTGTCTGCCCTCGAGCAGGCCTTCGAGAATGAGTTGCTCGAACGCCTGATGCACCGTATTGCGCGACACGTCGAGCGACGCGGCGAGTGCGCGGGTCGACGGCATCCGCGTACCCACGCGGAACTGTCCGGCAAGGATCGCAACGCGCAGCCCGTCGTAGAGCTGCCGCGATAGCGAACCCGCAGTACGATCCAGACTGAGAGGCGGTAGGACCATTCAAAGTGTCCTTTAAGATTGCCCGCCATTGGACCTTTTTCAGGACAGAGCGTCACCATACCATGCGCTCAAACCGGGTTTGAAACCGCCCGCGATCCGGGTGCGAAACCCGGTTCATCCAGCCGAACCGGCAAAACCCGACCCAAAATCAGACTCAAACCCAAGTATCATCGGACGCCTCCAATTCTCTACCCACTCACAGGACCAACGTCTCCCAACATGCTCAACGAACAAGAAATCCGCGAACTGGTGTCGACCCACGGCGCTGCTGTCAACGAAGGCCGGCCGGTCCGGCAGCTGATCGAGGACGGTGAGCTTCCGCGCCTGACCGGCTGCACCGTACTCGAAGGCAAAGTCTCCGACTCGGTATTCGGCGAGCGTCTCAAAACCGCCTCGGGCAAGCCCATCCGCCTGATGTTCCGCAACAACCGGATTTCGACCCATGACGTCAATCGCGGCGCCATCCCGTTCAAGGATCAGGTCCTGGCGTTCAACCACGACCACATGCACCGTCTCGTCAAATCGGTGCTGGGATCGTCACAGTTCGAAGTGGACGGTCTCTCGCCCTCCTCGACGGTCATTCCCGCCGAAAACCTCAATCTGCTGAAGCTCGAGAACGTCCTGCGCCTGTTCATGGCGGAGAGCTCGACCTCGACTTCGCTGTACCAGCACTGGCTCGCAGCGAAGGAAGCAGGCGAGACCGTCATGTCGTACGCGGGGCACCAACTCGACGTCACCGCGGCAGAACCCAACGGCATCCTGCCGTACCTCATGGACACGCCGAGCACGAAGGACGAGGTCGACCATACGACCGACGCCGCCCAGCTGATTCAGGACGGTGTCTGCACCGAGGCGCAGTACGCCCAGATCCGCAATGCGTCGCTGATGGCCTTCGGCATGGTGACCCAGTATCTCGCCGGCAAGGGCATGGTGCTGGTCGACACCAAGACCGAGCACGGGGTCAACGCCGATGGCGAGATCGTCTCCGCGGATGAGCTCTACACGATGGACTCCTCGCGCTTCTGGCGCATGGGCGACGATGGCGCCGTCATGACCCGCGACGGCAAACCCGTTTCATTCTCCAAGGAGTTTGCGCGCGGCATGGTCAAGGAGGCCGGGCAGCAGTTCTCGGACGAGCAGGCAAACGAAATTGCCGTCCGCTACATCCAGGGCCTGCAGCACCTCACGGGGGAAGATTTCGCACCGGACCTGCGGCCCCGCGATCAGCGCATCGTCGAGTCGACCAATCTGGTTCTGGACGCGCTGTTGTAGCTGGCCCCCGCGCCACAGGCGACCTCCTCCCCGCGGCATGATGTGAGGACAGTGTCACGCTTCGGCCCGGCGACGTCTGTGATCCATGCGCCACTCATCGCGTGGGCAATCGCCCACGCAACAACCGGCAAGTGTCTGACGGCCCCACCGCGGCTGGCGGCACGCGCCGCGCACCAGTACTGTGTCGCCGTGCAGGAGAGATTCCCATGAGCGACCAGAACAACAGCCCGGAACGACCCGAACAAGGCCCTGAGGGGACCCGACAGAGTCCGACAGTCGAAGGCCCCATGACCGCCATCGTCGAGTTCGAGGTCCCGGCCGACGATATGTCGATGGACGAATGGCTCACCCTGTGGGGGCCACGCGGCGACGATGCGCGTGACTTCGAACCCGAGACCTGCGCCTACGAGGCCATGGTGTCGGTCGAAGACCCGACGCGCGTCCTCGCCTACGAGCGCTATACGACCGGCGATGCCGGCCTGGCCTTCCATATGCAGCGCCCGTCGCACGCCGAAATCGCCAGAGCACTGGGTGACAGCGGCGTCAACATGAAACGGACGTTCATCTCGAAGTTCGTCGACCTGCCGGGTTACGGGTGGTGGTCGCGGCCCGAGCGTCAATCGTTCTTTGCCAACGAAGGCGCACTCGTCATCTTCCTCGGCATGAACTTCGCGGGCGACGCAGAGCGGGACGCATTCATCGAAATCTCCGGCGGCCACGCCGACTACTGCCGCGAGGCCGAACCTGAAACGCTCGTCTACAGTGGCGGACTGTCCGTCGCTGACCAGGCCTATGGGGTCGATGTCGAGGCGGACCTCGTGTTCGTCATGGCCTGCACCGACCTCGCAGCGATGGAGCAACATCGCGACGACCCGCGCCACCTGGCGCTGGGCGAACCCATGGCAAAGGCGGGCTGCATGCCTGACATTGCGTTCACCAAAACCTACCGGACAACCGCGAAGGGGTACCTGTGGAAATGAAGGCGGGGCAGAACGCGCGCATTGCGTATTACAACGGTAAGTATCTCCCCGAAGGCGACATTCGTCTGCCGTTTCGCGACAAGGGGTTCCTGTACGGAGACGCCGTCTTCGACATGACCCGCACCTTCGGCGGCGATATCTTCCGCATCGAAGAGCACGTCGGGCGACTCTACGACTCCCTGCGTGCGATGCAGATCGAACCGGGCATTGCACCGGACGAGATGGTCGCGATCAGCCATGAGGTGCTCGCGCGCAACGCGCACCTGCTCGGTCCGGATACCGACTATTGGGTCGCACAACGCGTGTCGCGGGGCCTCGCAGACGTCGGGGACGAAGGGTGGGAGCAGCCGGGCGCAACCCTGATCGTCGAATGTCGCCCGCTGCCGCTCGCCGAACGCGCACCCTTCTACGGGGACGGGGTCGACGTCGTGATCTCGCCGATCCGCCGCACGTCACCCGATGCGCTCACGCCACGAGCCAAGACCCACAACTACCTCAACCTGATCATGGCCGGCATGGCGTTGCCGCCCGACTCGGGATACCCGATTCTGCTGGATCACAACGGGAATCTCGCTGAGGGCCTCGGCGCGAACATCTTCCTCGTCCGGGACGGCGTGTGCCTGACGCCGCGGGAACAGTTTGTACTCCCGGGTGTGTCACGGCAGGTTGTGTTCGATCTGTGCGCACAGCTGGGTATCGAGCATCGCGAACAGGACCTCGACTTCCACGACGCGGCCAACGCCAATGAGATCTTTCTGACCTCCACGAGCATGTGCATTGCCCCCGTGAAGTCGTTCAACGCACGAACCGTCGGCCATGCGCCGGGACCCGTTCCCGGCCCGGTCACACGGCGCCTGATGGACGCGTACGTCGAACTAGTGGGCTTCGACTGGGTTGCCCAGTACCGCGCGTACCTCTGAGGCGCGGCAGGGGAAACCCTCAGGCAGGCGCGTCTTCAGCGGCCCAGCGCGTAGCCGCGCGACGCCCCTGCAGTCCGGTCACCAGTACGGTCGGAACAGTCAGCAAGGCGACGAGTCCCGCGCCCCAATAAACGCTTGTCGGGCTGCCCTGGTCGAGCAACCAACCGAACGCGGGCGGGGCGATGATCCCGCCAATGTTGAAGCCCGTCGATACGAAGCCGAACACCTTGCCCATCTGGCCCGGCGGCGTCATCGCGCGAATCAGCATGTCCCGTGAAGGTGAGACCACCCCGTTCAGAAAGCCAACGACAAAGAGCGCCGCGGCGACCACGATCAGGGGCAGATCAAGCCCCGCAATGGCGAAGAGCGGCAGCGCGACGCCAACGAAGCATGCGGCGGCAAAGACATCGTGGCGCTTGATCGAGTCAGCAATCCAGCCTCCGGCGAGGACACCCACGGGATTGGCGAAGAGGTAGGCGAGCAGGACGCCACCCAGGGTGGTGAGCGCAGCCGGGTACATCTCCCCCAGCGCGGACACGCTGAAGTCGCTGACGCCGTGTCCCGATGTCGAAATTCCGACATAGAAGAGCAACCCCATGAGCACCGGCACGGAAAGGAGCACGGCTAACCCGCTTTGCCCCTCCGCGGCGCCGTCGGCCTCATCGCGATTGTCAGCATCCTGGAGCGCGCCCGCTCCCACAACGAGCACCAGGGCCATGCCGAGACCAGTCGCAGCGGAGAGCCCCACCGCCCACTGCCACCCGATCACGGTTGTCAGCGGAAGCACGATTGCGGGCGCGAGAAAGCCGCCGAAGAAGCCACTCGCGGTATGAACCGAAAACGCACGCCCGATGTGCTTCTCACCGACGGAACCATTCAGGATCGAGTAGTCCGCGGGGTGATAGACGGCATTCGCAAGGCCCGCCAGGCCCATCATGACAAGCAGCATGGGATAGCTCGGGGCAATCGCAATGACGATGAATGCGATCGACTCGGCGACGAGCGCCGCGATGAGCAGGAGCCTCGCACCCACCCGATCGACGAGGAACCCGACAGGCGTCTGGGTCAGGCCGGTGACCAGACTGAAGACCGTGATGGCAAATCCCAGTTCTGTGAAACCCACGTCGAGTTCGCCGGTGAGCAGAGGGAACAGCGGCGGCAACAGGAGAATGTAGAAGTGACTGTACAGGTGGGCACCTGAAATCAGCCCGACTGCCTTCACGTTCAGTGTGTTGCTCGATGCTTCAGCCATCGGTGCAGTCTACAAGACGCGCGGCGATCAGACGCGCTACAGTGGCGGCAGACAAGCATTGGAGGAGCACAGCATGGCGCACGACATGATCATCCGCGGCGGGAGCATCGTCGACGGGACGGGCAGCACGGCCTTTGAAGGTGACGTCGCAATCGACGGCGACACGATCGTCGCGGTTGGCAAGGTTGACGGCGGGGCAAAGCAGGAGATCGACGCGCGCGGCAAAGTCGTCACGCCGGGTTTCATCGACCTGCACACCCACCTCGACGCCCAGATCGGCTGGGACCCGATGCTCACCCCAAGCTCCTGGCATGGCGTGACGACCGCGCTCATGGGTAACTGCGCCGTGACCTTTGCGCCCTGCAAACCCGCGGATCGCAACTTCCTCGCGGAGATGATGGAGACTGTGGAGGACATCCCGCGTGAGGCCATTCTCTCCGGACTGCCGTGGGACTGGGAGTCGTACGGCGAGTACCTCGACTCGATCGAGAAACTGGACCCCGGCATCAACGTGACCGGCATGGTCGGGCACGCCGCCATTCGCTACTACGTGATGGGCGCGCGCGGCATCGACGAGAACCCGACCGACGAGGAGATTGCGCGGATCGCAGAGATCGCGGGCAACTCCGTTCGGGACGGTGCAATCGGCTTTTCGACGAACCGGCTCCCAGGACATCGGCTTCCGGACGGCAGGGCAATCCCCGGGACCTACGCCGAGTTGAAGGAACTGAAAGCAATCGCAGCCGCCGTCGGCGCCGCGAACGGGCTGATGCAGACCGTACCCTGGTACTCGAAAGACGCGATCGAGACCGACCTCGAGTACCTGGGCGAAGAAGCGACCCATGGCAAACTTCGCGTGCTCTTCAGCGTGGTCGAGACCGAGTCCTTCAGGTTCGACGACCCGCACCACATCGTGGAGAAGTATCGCGAACAGGGCTGCGAGATCTACGGCACCACCGTGCCGCGTCCCGGCGGTTTCGTATCGACCCTCCGCAACAACATCTTTTTCCCCGCATGGAGCAAACTGCGTGAAGTCGACATGGACGAACGGCTCGCAGCAATCCGCAACGATGAGTTCCGGCAGGCACTGATCGACGACGCGAAAAACGACCCGCAGAGCGACACGTTCGCAGCCGGCTTGCGCTGGATGGGCGACGGAGCACGCCCCGTGTACACCCGTCCCCCTGAAGACAACCTTACCGCGATGGCCAAAGCCGCTGGTGAACATCCCGCCGAGACCTGGCTGCGGATGCAGTTGGAGACTGACGGCAAGGCCACCTTCCACCGTCCGTTCTTCAACATGCATTTCGACGCGGTCGAGCAACTGATGGACCGCGACTGGGTCGTGCCGGGGCTGGGCGACGCGGGCGCGCACGTGGGCCAGATCATGGATTCCGGCTGGCCGTCGTTCTTCCTCAGTCATTGGGTACGCGACACGGGCAAGCTTCCCATCGAGTCGGCGATTCAGCGCATGACGCAGCGTGCGGCCAAGGTACTCGCACTGGGCGATCGCGGCGAACTCGCGGTTGGCAAGCGCGCGGACGTGAACGTGCTCGACCTCGACAAGGTCGAAGAACGTATTCCGCAGATGGTGCGGGACTTCCCCCACGACAACAGCAGGCTCATCCAGCGTGGCGCGGGTTATGCCGCGACACTCGTCAACGGGCAGGTGATTCTGCGGGACGACGAACACACCGGCGCGCGGGCGGGTCGCGTCCTGCGCTCCAACCAGAGCGCATAGTCCAAAGTCCGGCTTCGGTCGGACCCGTAGTTTGCCGCCCGGTGCCCGATCGCTCTGCGGGAGGGGCCGGGTGCGTCAGCACTTTCGGGTGTATCGGGTGTATGGCGCGTCGGTAAAGTCGGTACTAAAGTACTGACGGAACCGCAGCGCTAAGGACCAACATGGGGTCACTCATTCAGGGAGATGACCCATGTTTCGACTTGCATTCGCTGTTTGCCTGAGCGCAGTTGCATGCGCCGGAATCGCCGCGCCGATCTATGACTCGAGTCTCGAGCTCTCGCCACTCAACCAGGTCTTCGCGACCGGCACGAACACCGTCAGCGACTGCTACGACGTACCAGGCTCCGGGCGTACATGTGGCCGCGTCGAACTGACCCCGGCGCTGATGACCATGTCCGGCTGGCCGCGACGGGCGGGGGAATGACCGCTACGGTCGACATGCGCGGCGTCATCACATTCACCGACCTGATCTTCACCAACCTGTCGGACCCAACCGACAACGGCTTCATTTCGGTGTCTGCCAACCTCGTCGCCGATTGGATATCCGGCGGCCCGACCAACGAGCGCATGATTGTCCAGGCCAAGATCAACGGCGGCCTCAACGAGTTCAGCGACAGCTTCACGACCCCAGGCGTCCGCAACGTGCTGACGTCGAATGCAACCGTTCAACTCAATACACCGGTGACGTTCGGCTATATCGGAGACTTCCGCCTCAGGGACTCTGTGAGCGGTGCCGAAAACGGCTCGGCGTCGCTCGGTCTTGCGGACGTCGGTGTCTTCAATCTGCCGACGGGTTACACGCTCAACAGCGTCGACGCAGGAATCGTGAACAACAACCTAGCGGCGATTCCGGCCCCGGGCATGCTCACCCTGCTGGCAGTCGCGCTCTTTGGCATGCGCTGGCGACGCAGCCGCTCCGTGTGACCGATATTACCGAGCGGCAGCCGGTGCGACAGACAGCTGACCCGTCACCCCGTGCCGCTCGATCAGTCCCGCAACGAACCCGCTCGCCTTGATCTCTTCGACGAAGGCTGAGAGCCACGCGTGCGCTTCCGGGTTTCCTTTGTTCACGCCCACGGCCTGCTGCACCGCGGTGAACTGCCCAGGCAGGATGCGCGATCCCGGCAGCCGCTCGACGTCCCGGACGAGCCCGCTGCGCAGACCGGCAAGCGCGTCCATCGAACCCTCGACAAACTGCTCGAACGCGTTGCCTTTGATCGCCCTCAGATCCGCGTGCTGCACGTTGTTCTCGAGCCACAGCCCGTACGCGCTACCGGCGGCGACAGAGATTATGTTGCCGGACACGTCGACCTCGGACACGTCCTGAATCGGCGAATCAGGCGGCACGAGGTAGGTCGCCTCGATTTCCGAGTACGCGGCCGTGAAGTCAATCACCGCGGCTCGCTGCGGCTCCGCGCCAATGTTCGCTATGTCCCATTCGTCCGCGCCGGCCGCCGCCGCAATGTCGCTGGGTGTCCGATACGGCGCGAGTTCGAGTGCAACGCCAAGTCGTCGCGCAATCTCGCCGGCAACATCCGGCGAGGGGCCGACCGGCAACCCCTCGTCCGTCTTGCCGACGACCAGCAGAAAATTCGACATGTTGATCGCGGCGCGCAACCGTCCTTTCGGTGCAAGCTGCGCAACTACTGTGGGATTGGGATCAATCGTCGGTTCTGACATGGGATAACTCCGGTGTGGCTACGAGGCGCCCGAACAGTGCCGTGAGCGTCTCCGCGGGGTCGCCGCACAGTCCGGTGTGGATCGGTGACGGCTGAATCACTGTACTCCTGGGCGCGGCAAGCATGAGGAAACGCTCGCGGTTCGGCAATGCTCCAATCGGGCCGCTGCCCGGATCACCCCGGCATTCAGCCTGCAGCGCCGTGAGGTGTCCCTGAATCGCGCCAATACCCGCCCCGGGATCGATCGCCCTGAGTTTCCCCGCGTCGACCTCGCACATCGCATCGAGAAAGTCCGCGCCGGCGCTCCAGAGCATGACCCCAACGTTGATGCGCTCGTCCCGGTCGACCCTCGGCACAACCTGGAGCACCGCGTATTCAAACAGGTGCCGGGATGGCATCCAGCGCCTCCTGCACGAACGCCTGCGGCGCATCAAGCCGCCGGATCAGGAATTCAACGTAGCCGGCCCGTGTGCCCGCCGCGTCCGCATAGGCAGGGTGCTGCAGCCAGGCATCCGGAATCTCTGCCAAGATGGCTTGAATCAGATCAGCATCGAGGCGTTCAGTGAGCTTCGGCGCGACCGACGCGAGACTCGTCGCGCAGGGCAACGGCACGTGGTCGCGAATGAGCGGAAACGGGTCGGCAACCCGCGTCTCGAACGGTGCATCACCGTGGTGGAAATAGAGCGCTGCGCCGTGATCGATGAGCCAGGTATCGCCGTGCCAGGTCAGCAGGTTCGTATTGCGGGCCGTCCGGTCGACGTTACAGAGATAGGCATCCAGCCAGACGATCCGGGACGCGAGGTCGGGATCCGGGTCGGCAACCACCGGGTCGAAGCCGAGCGAACCGGGCAGGTAATCCAGCCCAAGGTTGATGCCCGCACTGGCGCGGATCAGGTCCTGAATCTCGGCATCCGGTTCGGTGCTCGCAAGCGCCGGATCAACGTCGACGAGGACAATCTCCGGCATCCGCAAACCGAGCGCCCGGGCGATCCCGCCGCCGATCAGTTCCGCGACGAGCGCGCGTTCCCCCTGTCTCGCGCCACGAAACTTCAGCACGTAGAGCCCGTCATCGTCCGCTTCGACAATCGCCGGGAGTGAGCCGCCCTCCTTGAGCGGCGTCACGTAGCGCGTGACGCTGACCTGCCGCATCGTCGGTGCCGCGCTTGCCGCTGTATCAGCGGGGTCGCGCGGGCACGAGCTCGGTGAGAATGCCGTTTGCTGTTTTCGGGTGGAAGAAGGCAGCCGTGACCTTGCTCCCCGGAGGCTCGCCCAGATCGATCCGGCGCAGGCCCTGTGCCGAAAGGCGCGCTGCTTCGACTTCCACGTCGTCGCAGCCATAGCCCCAGTGATGGAGCCCGGCGCCGAAACGCTGCAGGTACTTGTAGGTGCCCTTCTCTTCCAGCACGGGGATGAGCACCTCGATCTGCGTCTCGCCCTCGCCGACCTGGAAGAAATAGTTGTGTGTTCCCTCGGGCGCGAAGTACGCGCCATCAGGCAGCGGCGAACGCGACAGATCGAGCGGGAATCCCATCTGGTTCTGCAGTACGTCGACCGCCTGGTCGATTGAATGTGCCACCACACCGATGTGGTCGAGGCCTACGATCATCTTGCATCCCTTCTTTCTTCGTTGACCCCGCCATCCTACGTACACGAGGGCCAGATCGCTATATCATCGGCGCAACCGAGATTCACGAGCACCGCCAAATGTCAGACCTCACCGCCTTCCGCGAGACCGCGCGTACGTGGCTTGCTGAGAACTTTCCCGCATCACTGAAAGGCAAGCCGCCACCCGTCCCGGCCGGCTTCGGTGCGAAATTCGACGGCGACATGAAGCTCTGGCAGGAGCGGCTGGGGGAGAAAGGCTGGTCCACTCCAAACTGGCCTGCCGAGTACGGCGGCGGCGGACTCTCCCCCGAGGAAGCCGCCGTGCTGCGCGAGGAAATGCGCACTGCCGGCGCCTTCAACCCGATTGGCGGCTTCGGCGTGATGATGTTCGGGCCGACGCTGCTCGACATCGCAACCGAGGAGCAGAAGCAGCGTTACCTGCCTCCGATCATCCGCGGCGACATCCACTGGTGCCAGGGCTACTCGGAGCCGGGCGCGGGTTCGGACCTCGCGAGCCTGCAGAGTTTCGCCGAAGACAAAGGTGATCACTTCGTCCTGAACGGTTCCAAGATCTGGACGTCGGGCGCATTGGAGTCGGACTGGATGTACGGCGTGTTCCGCACCGACCGGGGCAGCAAGTACGAAGGGATCAGCTTCATGACGCTCGACATGAAGTCGCCCGGCGTCGAGGTGAAGCCGATCCAGCTCATCTCCGGCGCGTCACCGTTCAACGAGGTGTTCTTCACCGACGTCGTCATCCCGAAAGAAAACCTGATCGGCGATCTCAACAAGGGCTGGTCAATCGGCAAGCACCTGTTGCTGCACGAGCGTCAGGGCATCGCCGGCATGGGGGGCTCCGGCACCCGGAGCTACGAACTGGAAGACGCCGCCCGGGACTATCTGCCCATGGAAGGCGGCAGGCTTGCCGACGGCGCCCTGCGCGAGCGGATCGCGCGCCAGAAGATGCTGGCCCATTCCTTTGGCCTCACCGCGCACCGCTTCAACGAGGAGGCGGCCGTGCACGGACCGTCCCCCGCCATCGGCATCATGAAAGTCGCCTGGGCGAAGATGAACCAGGAGAAAGACGAACTCATGGTGGAAATCATGGGCAACCGCGGACTCGGCTGGGAAGG
>PBVL01000019.1 GCA_002728675.1 Gammaproteobacteria bacterium | reverse complement strand
GCGGGGAGTTCGGTGCCGCACCCGTGGGGTAGCCTCGCGCAGCACGCGGCCAGGGTCGAACGAGTCGCAGACCAGGGCTTGCAACGCCCGATCCTTCGCAGCAACGTCCTGCAGGTGTGTCTCGATGTCGCCTCTGAGCAATCCTGGGCGCCGTGCAGCCGGTTGCGGGTTATCGGCTCCAGTCCTAATCTCGGGCCATCCGGACCTCGAGGGATGTTCCGATGGGTTTCTATGTTGGCACAAGTGGCTTCAGTTACAAGGAGTGGAAAGGCGCCTTCTATCCCGAGAAGATCAAGCCTGCCGAGATGCTCGCCTGGTATGCCGAGCGCCTTACCGCCGTCGAGATCAACAACACGTTCTACCGGATGTCGAAGATTTCGATTGTTGAAAGCTGGGCGATGGAGGTATCCGAGACCTTTCGTTTCATCATCAAGGCGTCACGGCGGATCAACCATTTCAAACGATTGAAGGAGCCGGAAGAGCCCCTCGAATTCCTGCTTGCGGCAACGGACAAACTGGGTCCCAGACTGGGCGCGATTCTCTTCCAGCTGCCGCCGAACATGCGCTGTGATCTGGAGCGATGCAGACTTTCCTCGGCCACCTGCCGCGGGGGACGCCTGTGAGCTTCGAATTCCGGCACGAGAGCTGGTTCAACGAAGAGACTTACCAATTGCTCCGGGATCGAAACATTGCCTTGTGCCATGCGGACAGTGAAGAGAACGCGTTGCCCTTCGTGTCCACCGCGGACTGGGGTTACTTGCGTCTGCGGCAGCCGTCGTATTCGCCTGCGGACCTTGCCGCGTGGCTTGAGCGCATTGCGGTCGCAGGTTGGCGGGATTCGTACGTGTTCTTCAAACACGAGGACGAAGCGGCCGGACCCGCGATGGCCAAAGACTTCATGGCGATGGATGGTTGACGCGTAACAGCGCGCCGGCGCCCGGGAGCGTACACGGTCAGGCCGGTTCGGCAGCGATCATGCGACGAAGCTCGTCGGCGTTGTATCTGCCGGGTTCCGCGTGCGCCCGGGCAAGCTCGTTGGCGACCCGTTGGAGCGTCGCGTTGGCGGGAATGGGTACATCATGCATGCGGCCAAGCCAGGCGATTTCGCCATTCAGAAAGTCTGCCTCGATGGAACCTGTACCGCGGAGCAGGCTTTGCCAGGATGACCCGCCGCCGCGTTCGTGATTCTCGATCTGGCCCATCTGCACCATGCCCGCATGGCGGGCTTTCACGTCCGCGCCGGTTGCGCAGTTGATTCCGGCGGCGGCGTAGCAGGCGAGCGCTTCATCGCGCATCTGCCGAACGATATCGGAGGCGTCGCTCGTATCCACACCGATGGCTGCCTGCAGGGAGTTGCCCAGATTCATGAGCAATTTCGCGTACTTCCAGCGCATGACCTCCGGATCGGGATTCGAACTAAATCCGGCGGCCGTGATGTCGGCGCAGACGGTCTCGATCACGGCGTCGGTTCCGCGAGGGTACCGGCCGGCATCCAGCACGCCACCACAATCGATCGTGTGATGGAGGACTTCGCCTGCTGTCAGGTGGGTAGAGGGGACGTAGACGACCATCGCATAGACGTTCGCGAACGAGCGGAGCGCGAGGGCTTCGTTCGCGACGCCATTCTGGCAACAGAGGACTGCCTGATGGCGGACGCCGGCCGCGAGCAGGTCGGTGAGCGCGCCGTGTGTGTCCTGCCCTTTCATGGTGAGGACGACAACATCGTCACCGCGCCAGTCGATGTCTCCCGGGTGGTCGACCGCGGGAATCGGCAGGGTCACGGTCCCGTGGGGATCCTTGAGCGTGAGGCCCAGGTCCCGAAGGGCCTCGAAGTGGGCGCCCCGTGCAATGAGGACGACCTTCTGTCCGCTTTGATGCAGTCGCGCACCCAAAGTCCCGCCGATACCACCGGCACCGTAAATGATGTATCGCATGGTCCCTCCCGACATGTCGATTATTGCAGTATCTGTGGGTGCGCGGGGCGCGTGTTGGGGGCGGTGCCCGCGTTGCCCGCCCGGCAGGGAATTGATAGGGTAGCCGGCTCACCGAACCGGTCCGGGGGAGAAGCGTGACCGAGCTCGCAGAATTCAGACAAGAGACGCGCACGTGGCTCGAGGAGAACTGTCCTCAGAGCATGCGTACGCCCGCTTCAGAAGCCGAAGCAATCGGGGGCGGAAAGAGGCAGGCCTACCGGAATCCGGATGCCAGGCTCTGGCTCGATCGGATGGCGAAACGGGGCTGGACAGCCCCTACCTGGCCGGCAGAGTACGGCGGCGGCGGCCTGTCCAAGGACGAATTCCTGGTGCTGCAGGATGAAATGCTGCGCATCAATGCGCGTGCTCCGATTGGCGGGATGGGTTTCTCGATGATCGGCCCGACGCTGCTCGAGTACGGGAGGGACGCGCAAAAGCACGAACACCTCCCGAAGATCGTGTCGGGAGAGATTCGCTGGTGTCAGGGCTACAGCGAGCCCGGTGCCGGTTCCGATCTTGCGGGGCTGTCGACCCGGGCGGTTGACGAAGGTGACCACTTCGTCGTCAACGGGCAAAAGATCTGGACCTCGGGCGCGCAGCACGCGGACTGGATTTTCGCTCTGGTCCGGACGGACCCGGAAGCGCCGAAACACGAAGGCATCAGCTTCGTACTGATCGACATGGAACAGCCCGGTGTCACCGTCAAGCCTATCCGCCTCATCAGCGGCGCATCGCCGTTCTGCGAGACGTTCTTTGACGATGCGATCGCGCTCAAGTCGAACCTAGTCGGGCAATTGAACCGCGGGTGGACGGTCGGCAAGCGTCTGCTGCAGCACGAGCGGTCGTCCATCGCAGGACTGTCCAGCGGCGGCCGGCGTGGTCGTTACGACGACATGCGCCCGCTCCCCGAACTGGGTCGTGAATATCTCGGCGTGGACAACGGACGGATCGCGGACCTGCGACTGCGCGACGCGATCGTGGACAACGCGATGTCAGCACGCGCGTTCAATCTGACGCAGCGACGCTCCGCAGCCGAGAACGACACCGGGGGCACACCGACGTTCGCGACCTCGATGTTCAAATATTACGGTTCCGAACTCGGCAAGGAGCGACTCGAGATTCAGCTGAGAGTGATGGGTACACAGTCCCTCGGTTGGGACGGTGACACCTTCAGCGATGAAGAACGCACGCTGACCCGAAGCTGGCTCCGCTCGAAAGCGGGCTCGATCGCGGGCGGCTCTTCCGAGGTGCAGCTTAATATCGTGGCCAAGCGCGTGCTTGGTCTTCCCGACTGACAATCGACAACAACTACCGCAAAACACCAGGCTCAGGAGATACGCAATGCCTTTGGTACTGAATGAAGAACAGAACATGCTGAAGGATGCTGCAAAGGAATTTTGCAGCGCCAACACGCCGATCACGCAATTGCGTCGGCTGCGCGATGATCAGGATGAGTCAGGTTTCGACCGCGACACCTGGGCGCAGATGGTCGAACTGGGCTGGGCCGGTATCCTCGTACCCGAGGACTTTGGTGGTCTGGGCTTTGGCCACATGGGGATGGGCGTTGTGATGGAGGAATGCGGACGGACGCTGACCGCGTCGCCGTTGTTCTCCTCTGCCGTGCTTGGTGCAACAGCCATTGCGCGGGGCGGATCCGACGATCAGAAGAACGAGCTGCTGCCGAGCGTTGCGGGCGGTGAACTGCTGCTTGCGCTGGCACTGGAGGAGTCGCCTCATCACAACCCGTACAACATCGCGACGACCGCGGAGTCTGCCGGGGGTGGCTATAAGGTCACTGGGAGCAAGAAGTTCGTGCTGGACGGTCACGTTGCCAACAAACTGATCGTCGTTGCCCGCACGAGCGGTGCGGCAGGGGATCGTGACGGGCTCTCGCTCGTGCTGGTCGACAGCGACGCCGACGGTGTTAGCACGACACGTACGATCATGGCCGACAGCCGCAACGCCGCCAACATCGAATTTGCCGGTGCCGAGGGCGCGTTGGTTGGTGAAGAGGGCAAAGGCGCGGACATCCTGGACGCCGTCCTCGATACCGGTCGTATCGTGCTGGCCGCGGAGATGCTAGGCGGTCTGCAGGAGTGTTTCGAGCGTACCATCGAGTACCTCAAGACGCGTGAGCAGTTTGGCGTACCCATCGGTTCGTTCCANGCGCTCAAGCACCGTGCGGCGAAGATGTTCTGTGAGATCGAACTCTCGAAGTCGGTGGTGCTGGAAGCACTATCGGCGCTCGATGAAGGCTCAGATGAANTGGCCGAGCTTGCGAGTTTGGCCAAGTCCCGCCTGAACGACACCTACAANCTGGTGTCGAGCGAAGGCATCCAGATGCACGGCGGCATCGGGATGACCGATGAGTACGAAATCGGTTTCTACATCAAGCGTGCGCGCGTGTGTGAGCACACGTTCGGGAANTCCGCGTTCCACCGCAATCGCTACGGGGAACTGCTCGGTTATTGAGTCGGGAGCGACCTTGCGAAACGAAATGGCCGGGCAGATGCCCGGCCATTTTCGTTTCTGGCGAGTGGTTCAGGGGAGCAATGCGCCGCCGTCAACGTCAATCGTGGCACCGGTCATGAACCCGTTCGTGATGCACAACATGATGGCGGCTGCGACCTCCCCGGCCTGACCAACGCGGCCAATCGGGATGCTCTTGCTCATCTGGTCGAACGTCGCCTGCTTGTTGTCACCCAGCGCCGCAAACATCCCGGTGTCGATGATGCCCGGTGCGACGACGTTGACGCGCTGCGGCGCGAGCTCGATGGCGAGNGCGCGGGTCAGTCCTTCGACCGCGTTGCCAACGCAGCTGATCGACGACATGTTGGGATTGCACTTGCGCGCCGGGATCCCACTCACGAGCGTGACAGATCCGTCGGCTGCAAGGTGCGGCACGCCCGTGCGNACGACACGGGTGTAGCCCCAGAACTTGTTGAACGCCTCGCTGAACTGCTCTTCAGTCTGCTCCATGAAGGGGCGGGTGGTGCGGTTGGCACCCGTTGCCGCGGCGACGATGTGATCAACGGTGCCAACCTCGCTGAACAGTGCGTCCAACGCAGCCACGTCATGGGTGTCCAGGGGNCGAAATCGGATGTCGGGATGNCTCGCGGCNGCNGCGTCGATTTTCTCCTGTGTGCGGCTGGCGCCCCACACGTTCGCGCCCGCATCCTTCGCGGCAGCCGCCACGGCAAGTCCAATGCCCGAGGTCCCGCCGATGACGACCACGTTCTTACCGTCAAGTGCACCCATTNTCTGTCTCCTGTTCCTGTGGTTCTGAAACGCCGCCGAAAGCACCCTGATCCCCTAACCGGGGGCGTCGGACGNGCAGCGCCGCACCATAAGCCAGACAGCNTTACCGCGCAACGGAATGCCCGATTGCGGTAGTCTGCGCCGCTTTGTCGAACGAAGGTGGCCGGATGGGCGAGCCGGAGTGGTTTCACAGAGCACTCGAAGCGAACAGCGAGAAGGGGCGCGTGTCGGTGGCCGGCTGTGGGATCGGTTACGAGACCTGGGGCCAACCCGGGTTGCCGGGCGTCGTGCTGGTGCACGGCAGCAATGCGAATCGGGAATGGTGGCGCTTTGTCGCGCCCTTTCTGGCCGATCAGTTCCACGTGGCTGCATTCGACCTTTCGGGCAACGGCGACAGCGGCTGGCGTCCGGAGTACACGGGTGAACGCTTCGCCGCGGAGGTGATGGGGGTCATTGAAGCCGCGGGGCTGGATGCGTGTGAAAGCGTGCGCCCGGCTGTCGTCGGGCACAGCTTTGGCGGTTANGTTGCCCTGGAANCCGGCTATCGCTACGGATCGGACCTTGCCGGCGTCCTGTTCTGTGACTACACGGTCTGCGCACCGCATGACTGGCAGGAATGGGGGCGCAAGGCCGAGGGGTCCGGGCCGGCTCGCCCAACCCGCGTGTACCCGGAGTTGGAGACTGCACTGGGTCGGTTNCGCCTGCTGCCTGACCAGCCGGCGCGGTTTCCCNCCGTGCATGCCCATATCGCCCGAACGGCGCTGCGTGAGGTGGAGGGCGGATGGACCTGGAAGTTCGACCCAAGTCTCTTCGACACCATCGAGCTGGGTGATGACCAGCACGAGAAGTACCTCGCCATGCGCTGCAGGTCCGCGCTGATCCTGGGNGAACACAGCACGGATGAAGGCGCGCAGTCGGCCGACTACATGGNGGGCCTCACCGCCGGACGGCTTGCGGTGATGGAGCTGCCGGGGACGCACCACCACTTCATGTTCGAAGAACCGGTGGCAACGGTCGTCGGGATCAAAGCCGTGCTGCACGGCTGGCGAATCGCCGAATTGGAGGAGAATCGCTGACAAGCGGCTTGAGGGATNCTCCGTGTGAACTACCCTAGTTGAGGACGGTACTTCGCCGGCAGGAACACTCAAGGAGCGACAGTGGAAGCGCNCGCCNCACCCAACGATGAAACGGCCAGACAGCAGGTGCTCGATGCGCTCGAACTGGTCATGACGCCCGCGGAAGCTTCNCTCGATCGGATCACTGCACTGGCGCAGGAGATGTTCGAGGTGCCGACGGCGCTCGTGTCGCTCGTGTCGAATGACGTTCAGTGGTTCAAGTCCACACAGGACACGCTCCTGAGCGAGACCTCCCGTGAGGTGTCCTTTTGCGGTCATGCGATTCTCGACGACGAAACGCTCGTAGTGACCGACGCGTCATCGGACCCGAGATTTGCAGATAACCCGTTGGTGACGAGCGATCCGAACATCCGCTTCTACGCNGGAGAGCCGANTCAGCNCGACGGGCACAAGCTTGGGACGCTGTGCATTNTGGACGATCGTCCCAGGACCTTTTCCCGTGCACAACAGGAGAGTCTCCGATCCCTCGCGCGTTGGGTCGAGAGCGAGATTCGCGTGATCTCCATGCGGGAACGCGAGCGGGACCTCGAGAACCAGTTGGTCGAGGCGCGCCGCGCGAGCATGGTCGACGCACTGANGCAGACATGGAATCGGCGCGGCTTCGTGGACATGGTCGCGCGGGAAACCGAANGCACCCACCGCGGCAACCTGCCGTCCGGGCTCATGTTGGTCGACGTCGATCATTTCAAGGAACTGAACGACAGCAGGGGGCATCTTGCCGGTGACGAGGCTCTGCGGGTCATTGCACAACGCATTCGCAGCGCAGTTCGTCCGGCGGATATTCTGGGGCGGTACGGGGGCGANGAGTTCGTCGTCTATCTCGCCGGATGCGAGCCNNACNAGCTGGATGAGATTGCCGAGCGGGTTCTTGGTCGGGTGGTCGGCGAACCGCTTTTGCGTGGCCCGAGCTACACCGGCAGGGTGACCATCGGTTGTGCTCCGCTCGACGCTGGAGGCTCGTTCAGCATGGAAGCAATGGCCGCGAGCGCGGACGAAGCACTCTACGTTGCCAAGCAGGCGTGATGGCGCTGCTGGTATGTCAATGGCGGCAAGATCGCTGCCGTAGGGCGCTTGTCGCTCTAGTCCTCTCGCCTGACGCCGTCAGACCGCTGCGCGAATGTAGCCGCCGGCGACCGCGGGCTCGCCGTCTGCGTTCAGCACATCAAAGTAGATGTCCCGTCCGCCGCTCACCTCGTTGTCGGCAAGGCATCGGACCGTGATCGTACTGCCCAGCACGACCATTGCACGCAGGGCTCCCACGAAACGCCGCACCTGTTCCACTGCACCTCCCAGGCAGCCATCAACGATGGCGGAACACGCGATTGCCTGTGTCGCGCTGCCGTGCAGGATGACATCGGGCAAGCCCGCGGCTTTGGCCACTCGGCGCTCGGTATGGATCGGGTTATAGATGTCGGCGCACTCGGTGTAAATCTGACCGGCATCCGGCGTGATCCCGATCTGACTCTGCCAGAGCGGCTCGGCGCCAGCGGGGGCGGGGTTCATTGGAACATCAGGCAGGTCCGCCAGCGCCTTCGGTTCCCCCTCGAGTGTTGCGCCGCGTGTGATGCCGGTCTGGTCCAGGACGCCAACCGTTGCGCCGGCAGCATCCGTCATGGTGTAGCGCGAAAGGTTGATGACCCCCGGCCGGATTGCCCTGGTGCTCATGAGCTGGCCCTGCATCGTGATCAGATCGTTCTCGACCATGGGGCGCGCAAGGCGCAGGTCAGTTGCCGCATGGACCCCATAGGGCGCGGCTCGGGGGTTCGGAGGGATTTGCGGCGAGAAACGGGTTGCCCATTGGAAGGTGAAGGCCAGGAACGGGTGGGCGGTCAGGGGACCGCTCAGATCATCGAAGAACCGGGGGTTCGAATCCTTGATGGATGCCGCGTATGCCATGATCAGTCTGGGGGTCAGATGAAAGCTGCGAGCGATCGTCTGCTGTCCGACGTGTTCGGCGGTGAGTGCGCCCGGTCCTGTCTCGGCCATGCCCTGAAGTCCTTCGAAATCGGGAATGATACGGCATCATCCACGCCAATGGCCTGAAGAATCCCGTCGCACGCCGGTGGACGGGCGCCTGTCAGCATCGGGCCCAACCACGGGCGAGCAATTATCGTGCCTCCCCGTGCAGAAAATTGTTCACTTTATGCGGGGTAAGGCCGACAATTGGCGGTCGATGAGTTAGGAGGGAGCGACTGTTTGATGGACGTGGCGGAGTACCTGCAGATCACCGAGTTTGGTACAGAGGAGCTCGTTCAGTGGGGCGAGATGACGCTGTGCGTGCGCGCCAGCGACACGATGGTGCTGCCGCCGCCGCCGGCTGTTGCATCGGTACGCGGCATGCTGCTGCGTGCGAGCAAGGTCATGGTTGTCGAGGCCCCTGACCGCAAGCATCTGTTGCCGGGCGGCCGCTGTGAGACGGGCGAAAGCTACGAGGCGACCCTGCGTCGCGAAGTGCTCGGGGAGACCGGATACGAGGTTGCCGAACTCGAGCGCATCGGCGTCCTTCACTACGAACACCGGACGCCCGATCCCGGCGGCTGGGCCTCCCAGCACTATCCGCACTTCTTCCAGGTGATCTACGGATGTCGCGCAGGCGAGTTCGTGTCGTCCAAGCGCCAGCCCGGCGCCTACGAGATTGCAGCCGAGTTCCGCGACTGGCCCTATATCCAGAAGCTGACGCTGATGGACTCGGAGAAGTTCTTCCTGCCGCGAGCAGTGCACGCCATCAACGGCGCCCTTGCCGCCAGGAGGGCCTGATTGCGAGGTGCCGAGGCGCGTTCGCGGCGCGCCTGATGGACGCCCCCTGGCAGGTAATCCCCGGTGGGCGCATGGCGTAACAGACAATCGTGGTGAAGTCCCCGGAGTTGGCCCCGCTCTGATCGCGCTGGGGTGGCTCAAGGGCCCGCTAATTCCGCAACCAGTCGCCGTGGATATCCTGGAGCCTGGTCACAGGCATCCTCCCGGAACACCCGTCGAAGACGACCGTCCGAACCTTCTGTAGCGGGTATCCCGCATACTCGCCAACCGCAACGAGACCCTGGGTGTGGCGGTCGTTGTCGTCAGATTCGCCTGGGCCAGCGGCGTACAAGCCGCGTGGCTCTGCGGAGCGACGGTCACCGATACGGCATCCCGCGCACTCTGCATGGCCTCAGTTCCTCCGCAGCGGAGTGCCTGGTGTAGGTGTCGGCCTTGCGGCA
>PBVL01000093.1 GCA_002728675.1 Gammaproteobacteria bacterium | reverse complement strand
GACGCCGCATGTTCCGTGAAGAAACTCGCGGGGAGCAGATTGAATTCCGTCGCGGCACGCGTCATGTGACCGACCAGCAATGGAGCGAGACCGACGCTGAAATAGAAACCGAATCGGTTGCCGAGGATGCCGGACCGGACGCCCGTCAGGAGGACCGCGACCGAGAAGAGCACGGTCATGGTCAGCAATACGGGCAGTATGTCGGCGAACGACAGGAACGCGTAACCGACGACGCATCCGGCAGCGGCCAGCACGATCGCCTGCATCGCGCGCCTTGCGACGCTTTGGGTCCCGGCGAGATTGAGCACATCATCCGTCAGCGCGTACAGACAGAGCACCGCGAAGGTCAGGCTGAAGATCGGCACCGCCTCGAGGAGACCGGGCCATCGGCTCCAGAATGACTCGAAGGCAAGGCCGGTGACAGCAAGCTGGTAGACCCCGAAGCTCGTGATGAGCCCGACAAAAGCCGCGAGCGCGGTGCGCTGCATTACGGAGAAGGCGACGAGGTTGTAGATGATCACGACGACCAGGATGCCGAAGTACACCCCGTTTAGCGCAACGCTGCTGTCGTCCGAATCGAAGAAAGCGGCCTGACTCCAGAGCGTGAGCGGCATGTAGAACGAACCGTCGGTTCGTGCCCTCAGGTAGAAGGTCTGCCGCGTTTCGGACGCGTCCGCTTCGGGGAGGGGCAGCAGCGGGTACCGGTGTCGGAGCGGGCGGTTGCTCGGTGCGGACTGGCTGCCCGTTCGGAGGACCTGGACGTCCCCGCCCGTCATGGCATACAGGTCAATCGACCCGAAGCCAGGATTCCGCAGAGAAAGCAGAAGTGGCTCCCAACCCTCGCCCTCGATCGAGAAGCGAAACCAGTAAACTGACCGCGTGAAACCGAACGTCACGATGCTCTCGCCACCCGTTTGCCACACGTGGCCCGGCAGTTCGCGGATGTCCGAGAAGGAGAGCGAGCCCGATTCGTCAGCGTAGTACTGGAGGAATGGCGACAGGTTGACGTGCGTGAATGCGTCGTCGACCCGGACGGTGACTTCGCTGAATGCCGCGGTCGGGCAAAGTGCCAGCAACAAGGCCAGCACGACGCGACATAGCTTGTGCGGTCTGAAAGCGCCCATCTGTCAAAAGCGTGTTACCGGAACTGGCCCTTTGTCCGTCGGAAAGGTTGCCCCTCGGATCGCGTCCTGCGCCGCATCGGCGTTGGTGCTCCAGTCTCCATGTAACCCGGATGCCGTCACAGGCCTCACCTGTGCCGTCAGGGCCGGTACTGTCCCGCACCTCGGCCGTGTCAGGTCTAGCGCATCCGTTGCTTGCGTGCGTTATATCACACCTCGCTCTGCGGCCCTGTGCATTATTTGTAAGGATTGGCTTACATTGTCCGAGTGGCTGTTCAGCCGGGGGCAACGGCATGCCCCGTTGCGTCGGGATCAGCCGAAAGTTATGGTCCAGGCTCTGCAATCAGGAACCGGACAGGCGATGAAGCTATACGACTCAGTTGGACCGAACCCGAAGGTCGTCCGCATGTTTCTGGCTGAACGCGGTGTCGAGATACCGTCCCAGACCCTCGACCTCATGGGAGGCGAAAATCGGCAGGACGCGCACCTCGCGCGCAATCCATCCGGGCAGAGCCCAACGCTCGAACTCGACGATGGCAGCTTCCTCGCCGAAATCACCGCGATCTGCGAGTACGTCGACGAGCATGCGGGCGCTTCCGACCTGATCGGGCTGACTCCGGAAGCGCGCGCCGAGACGCGCATGTGGGTGCGACGGATCGATTTGCAGATTCTGGAACCGCTCACGAACGGTTTCCGGTTCTCGGAAGGTCTCAGGCTTTTCGAGAACCGTGTTCACTGCATTCCCGCCGCTGCGGATGATCTCAAGGCAACCGCACAGGAAAGGATCACCTGGCTGGACGGCCAGCTCGGCGACTCGCAGTGGGTGTGTGGCGATCGGTTTACGCTGGCCGACATCATGCTCTTCGCGTTTCTCGAGTTTGGCGAAAGCGTCGGACAGCCGCTCAATCGTGACAATGCGCGGATTTCAGCCTGGTACGACCGGGTTGCAGAGCGCCCGAGTGCCAAGGCGTAGCTTCGTTTGCCGACCAGCGGTCGGGCTAGTCCAGACGGCGCGAGATCATCGGCACGAGCAGTGTCCAGACCATGAAGCCGCCGAACACGTCACGGTCGATTCCGAGATTCAGCGGGAACTCGGCCGGGAGGTTCGCCGTCAGGCCAAGAACCCATACGGCGAACATGAGATGCAGGCTGCGGCCCGAAAGCATCATGGAGACCCCAAACGCGGCCACCAGCGTGTAAAGGAAACTTGCCTCGTAGACGATCCTGTCGAGTAGGTTGTCGCCGTCGTTGAGACTGAACGTGGCGACAAAGATGAAGAAAACGAGGCTGGTCCTCAGGTTGATCATGTAGATTGCTCTCCGTGCACTCTTCGCGCGGACTACCGTGCGAAACCGCTGTCGGCTGCTCGGCCACATGTTGGCCTGTTGTTTTTCGAATCGCGCCGATCAGCTGCATGTGGTGATGTGGTTGCCCCACCTGCCCATGCGGGCCTGAACAAGACGGGAGGGACAGTACCGGGGCGAGCGACTTTTGTGCGGATGGCGTAGCGAAACTGTGACGGGCTTCACCTGCTTTGTCAGACGAAGCGCGTTGGGGAAAAGTGAGCGGTGAAAACCGGTGCTGAGCGGCGCGGCGCGTGGGCGTGCAGGAGCCCCCGCCACTCGATGACGCGTCCGATGAGCGGTACCAATTCTGCGTCTGAATGTCGCAGCCGGCACGGAAGCGGCTTCGATCAGCTCCTTGCGTTGCATTGCGGGTGCGGAATGACTACCTTCGCGAGTCGCTACAGGCCTGTGGGAAGTCGTTTGAGCACGTTCACTTTTGAGTCACCGGCGCTGCCGGAAGGAGCAGCCGAACTTCGTCAGGAGGTCCGGCAGTTTGTCGAGGAACACTGGGATGAAGGGTATTTGCCAGATTCCGATTTCAATACGGGCGAGTCGGCTGCCTTCAGCAAACAGCTTGGCCAATGCGGCTGGATCGGCATGACGTGGCCGAAGGCGTATGGCGGGGCGGAGCGGTCTTTCCTCGAGCGGTACATCGTCACCGAGGAGTTGCTTGCAGCGGGCGCACCCGTCTTCTCGCACTGGATTGCCGATCGGCAGAGCGGACCGCTGTTGCTCAACTTCGGTTCGGAAGCGCAACGGAGCGAGTTTCTGCCGAAAATCGCGGCTGGCGAGTGCTTCTTCTCGATTGGAATGAGCGAGCCTGATACGGGATCTGACCTTGCTTCGATCAAGACGAGCGCGGAGAAGGTTGATGGCGGATGGATCGTCAACGGCAGCAAGATCTGGACGAGTGGAGCGCACAACAACCACTTCGTGATCTGCCTGGTCCGCACCGAGCCGCCGTCGGAGAATCGCCACGCGGGTCTGAGCCAGGTCATCATCGGGCTGCAGGACGAGGGCGTGACGATTCGCGGCATTCGTAACATCAGTGGTGAGACTGACTTCAACCAGGTGTTCCTTGACGACGTGTTCGTTCCGGACGAGCGACTTGTGGGCGATCCCGGCAATGGCTGGACCCAGGTGATCAGCGAACTGGCGTTCGAGCGTAGCGGCCCTGAGCGGTTTCTCAGCGCATTTCGGGTGATTGTCGAGTTTGCCCGTGAGATCGAAGGCACGGCTACTCCGGCGCAACAGGCGCTGCTCGGGCGGTTGCTGGCGCATCTCGTTGCGCTTCGCGGGATGTCCGTCTCGGTTGCTTCGATGCTGCAGGACGGCAAGTCACCCGCGCAGGAGGCGTCTCTCGTGAAGGAGGTTGGGAACAGCTTCGAGCGGCTCGTACCCGAGTTGGTTCGTCTTGCCGTACCGAGCACCGTGTCGCGACGGTTTCTCGACACGCTGAACCAGTGCCTGCTGCATGCGCCGTCGTTTACGCTGCGGGGCGGGACCAGAGAAATCATGCGGGGCGTGATCGCCCGGGGATTAGGCCTCCGATGAGTGAAGAACTGTCACTCCTGACGCAGACCGCGGGCAGGATCATGAGCGAACAGTGCACGCCGGAACTGATCGAACTGGCAGAAGCCGGAGAGAAGCCGTCCGCGTTGTGGGAGACCCTCGAAGGTGCCGGTCTCACGACTGCCGGCCTTTCCGAAGCCGCCGGCGGCGTAGGCGGTGAGCCCGCCTGGGGCGTCGCGGTCATGATCGAGGCGGGTCGGTATGCCGTGCCACTGCCGCTTGCCGAAACCTGGCTCGCCGGTCGGGTGCTCGAAGCATCGTCGCAGGTGCTCCCGGGTGGAATGACCTCGGTCGTCGCGGGCGAATTCAGCTTGGCGGACGGTCGGGTCCGGGGACATGCCGCCGATGTGTCGTTCGCCGGTTGGGCGGAACACGTGGTGCTGGTCGGAGCGACGTTCGTCGCGCTGGTAGCCGCTGACGCCGTCGACGTCACGCCGGTGGCGACGATTACAGGCGAACCGGCCGGAGATATTGTCGTAGACGCAGAACCCGTGTCGGTTGCGAACGCTGCTGCGGGGGAAGTTCTTCTCACCGAAGGCGCGGTGCTGCGCAGCGCGATGATGGCGGGGGCACTCGAGTTCATGCTGGAATCCGGCGTCGCCTTTGCCGAAGGGCGGACGCAGTTCGGACGCCCGATCGCGAAGTTCCAGGCCATTCAGCACCAGCTGGCCGTGATGGCGGGTGACGTCGCCGCGGCGCGGCGTGCTGCGGACCTTGCCGCGTCGGCGCTTGGCACGTCGCGTCTGGTCGGACTCGCGGCCGCGGCAAAGGCCCGCTGCGGAGAAGCCGCGGGTGCCTGCAGCGACATTGCGCATCAGGTTCACGGCGCCATGGGATATACGCGTGAACATCCGCTGAACCTCCGTTCACGGCGGTTGTGGCGCTGGCGCGACGACTACGGCCATGAGGTCTTCTGGCAGGAGCGCCTTGGCGCGGCGGCGCTTGAACGGGGGGCGGACGGTGTTTGGGGATTCCTGACGGATCTCGCTTAGCGCATCCGAATCAGCATCGCCGCACGATGGTCGAATTCGCCAATCATTGGGTGAATTCTTCCAGGACCCTCGCGCTTCCAGGTGTTGATTCCGGAATAAGTTCCTGAAAAACAGAGTCATATGACTCTGGCANGNTTTCTGCTCNCTTGGTGACCAAACTCATCGGNAGACAGGACATGCGTCAGCGTCATGGACCTTGGGGACTCTTGGGACTGATCTGTGCAGGGACGATCGCGATGCCCCTCTACGCTCTGGAACTGGACGGCGTTCGGGAGATCCGCATGGAAACCGAAGGGCGCCTGCATGTCAGCCAGGGCTCAGAGGCATCGGTTGTCGCGAACCGAAAGGTGGTGACCTTCGAGAGGCGGGGAGACACGCTGCTGATCCGTTCCGCGGAGGCGGCGCCGGAAGCCCGGGTGGATGAGCCGACCGACCTCCAAATCAGTGTGGTCGTGGCTAACCTCAACGCGCTCGTGAGTACCAGTGATGCGCACCTGACCGTGGACCGGTTCGAAGTTGACGAACTCAATCTCACGCTCGCAGGGCACGGAGGCATCAACGTCAACAACGTCGTTGCTGACGAGGTCAATATCTCACTTGCCGGACACGGCAGCGTATCGGTGGACAATCTGCGGGCAGAGAACGTGGACGCCCGGCTCCGCGGCCACAGTTCGGTGCAGATCGACGGCCTCGATACGGGGAGTCTTGTCGTGCACATTTCCGGCCACGGCAGCGTCGAGGTCAGCGGGTCGGCTCGTACGCAGATGCTCGATGTCCGCGGCCAGGGTGACTATTTCGCCGACGATCTCCAGTCTGATGTGGCGACGGTTGCCATAAGGGGGCGTGGCCGCGCCCATCTCTGGGTGCGCTCTGCGCTGACCGTCGATGAGATGCAGGAAGGCACCGTGCGCTACCGGGGCGCTCCCGTATTGCACTACCTGGGGGCGGACCAGCACGACGCGGGCAGTACGCTGCTCTAGTGGTTTCGGTGTCGGTTACCCGAGCGAGTACGTTGCTCCGATGGCCGGTTCTCCGTCACATCGAACCTTGCCTGCATCCGTGAGGCGCTGCATCGCTGCGAACACCGAACGCGCCGCCGCACCGTACATTTTCTCGTCAAGCTCGGTGTACATCAGCGGGACCATGTCCTCGATGCGCGAAACGTTCTTCTCCAGGCACTCGACGATCTGACGTTCCCGCTCGAGCCGGTGTTCGATGAACGCGTGGACGAACGGTTTTGGATCGTCGATGCTCGTCCCGTGTGTTGGCCAGTAGATTTCGTCGTCGCGCGCAAGCAGTTTGTCGAGCGAGTCCATGTAGGCTGTCATGTCCCCGTCCGGTGGGGAAATGATGCTCGTCGACCACCCCATCACGTGGTCCCCCGTGAACAGCGCACGCTCCTCTTTCAGGGCAAAGCACAGGTGGTTCGACGTATGGCCTGGCGTGTAAACCGCCTCCATGGTCCAGCCGTCTCCTTCGATGACGTCGCCGTCGCGGAGGACGACGTCGGGCTCGAAGGCCATGTCTCCGCCTTCCTCGACGGGAACGCCCTCGGCGAGCTTGCCTGCGCCGTGGGGGCCGTAGCCGTACGTTTTCGCGCCGGTGGCCTCCTTGAGTGGCGCTGCCGCCGGAGAGTGGTCCATGTGCGTGTGGGTGATCAGGATGTGCGTCACCGTTTCGTGCGCCAGCGACTCGATGAGTGCGCTGACGTGAGCGTCATCGAGCGGCCCTGGATCGATGACGGCAACGTTGCCTTCGCCGATGACGTACGTGCCGGTGCCACGGAAGGTAAACGGGCTCGGGTTTTTTGCGATCAGTCTGCGGACGTGGGGCGTGATCCGTTCGAGGGCGCCGTACTGAAAGTCGAACTCGTAAACAAACGGTATCTCGGCCATGTGTACTACCTCCTGAAGGACCGCGCAGCTTAGCAGATGACCGGTGTGGAACACCTCGCACGTAAAACTCCCGAACTCGCCAGACTCTCGGTAGACTTGTGCGTTTCGACAACGGGGAATGGACATGTCACTCGAAGGCAGAGTTGCGTTGGTGACCGGTGGCGGTCGGGGTATCGGTAAAGCCATCGCGCTTGCACTTGCGGAAGACGGCGCGGACGTTGCGATCAACTACGCGCGGGACGACGCCGCCGCGGCGGAGACCGTAGGCGAGATTCGTGCGCTCGGGCGCAGGGCTGAGGCATATCAGGCTGCTGTACAGAACTACGAGGACGACCAGCAGATGGTCGATGGCGTGGTTCGTGATCTCGGTCCGATCAGCATTCTGGTGAACAACGCCGGCATCGCGTCGCGCGGACGGTCAGTGGCCGATACCGACCCGGCCGAACTGGAGCGGGTGGTTGCCACGCACGCGTTTGCGGCGCACTACCTCTCCCAACTGGCGTTGCCTTCGATGCGTACCTGTGAGCGAGGAGACATCGTAATGATATCGAGCGCCGCTACAAAAGGTCTTGGCGCGAATGGCGCGCCGTACAACATGGCAAAAGCGGCGCAGGAAGCGTTGGCACAGACGTTGTTCAAGGAGGAACGTGCGAACAACATTCGCGTGAACATCGTTGCACCCGGTCTTGTGGAGACTGAAATGGGCAAGCGGCTCGTCAAAGCAACCCAGGGGGTCGAAGACCTCCGGCAGCTTGACGCGTCGATGCCGTTTGGTCGGGTCTGTCAGCCTGACGACATAGCGAATGTGGTACGCTTTCTCGTCTCACCGAGGAACTCGTACGTGACAGGCGAACGGCTGTACGTTAACGGCGGCGTCTGATCGTCAAGAGGTCCCGCGATGGAGCAGGCATCTTTCCACCGATTGATTGACATCGGCATTGCTCTTTCCGTCGAGCGCGACACAGCAAGGCTGTTGGAACCATTCTGTTGGAAGCGAAAGACATGGGTAACGCCGATGGCGGGACCCTGTATATTCGCACCAAGGAAGACACGCTGCAGTTCGCCATCATGCGAACGGACTCTCTCGGAATCGCCCGGGGCGGTACCACGGGCGAAGCGATCACATTGCCGCAAGTTGCAATGTTCAGCGCGGACGGTGCGCCCAACGAGAAGAACGTAGCGAGTTACTCGGCGATCACCGGTGAGACGATCAATATCGAGGACGCTTACGACAGCGACGAGTTCGACTTCTCCGGAGCAAAAGGCTTCGACGAGAACACGGGCTATCGCTCCAGGTCGTTTCTGACCGTGCCGCTCAAGAACAATCAGCAGGACGTGATCGGCGTGCTGCAGTTGCTGAATGCGCTGGACGACGCTGGCGAGGTAGTGGCTTTCACTGACGAGATTCAGCCGCTGATCGAAGCGCTTGCGTCTCAGGCAGCCGTCGCTCTGGAGAATCAGAATCTCATTGAGGCACAGAAAACGCTGCTGGACTCGTTCATCGAACTGATGGCAAGCGCGGTTGACGCCAAGTCACCGTACACCGGCGGTCACTGTCAGCGCGTTCCCGAACTGACCAAAATGCTGACGCGGGCAGCGTGCGACGTGGGTGAAGGCACCTTCGCAGAGTTCGATCTCAGCGAAGAAGAATGGTACGAACTGCACATCGGAGCGTGGCTCCATGACTGCGGCAAGGTTACGACGCCCGAGTACGTTGTCGACAAGGCAACCAAACTCGAGACCATCACGGACCGCATACACGAGGTCAGGACGCGCTTCGAGGTCGTGAAGCGGGAGGCGGTCATCCGCCACCAGCAGGAAGTCATCGCGGGCCGGCGGGATGCCGGCGACGAGAGGGAACTTCAGGCGGAACTTGCGCGGATCGACGATGACTTCGAGTTCATCGCCGAATGTAATCTCGGCGGCGAGTTCATGGCGGACGAGCGCATCGAGCGCCTGCAGCAGATCGCGGAGCGTACGTACTCGAGGACGCTGGACAACCGCCTTGGCGTCGCGCAGGAGGAACTCCGCCGGATGCAGTCGACGCCGCCGGAGTCACTGCCGGTACAGGAGAAGCTCCTGCAGGACAGGCCGGACCACATCCACGAGCACGACACCGAGGTGTACTCGGCCGATCCTGACAATCCCTACGGTTTCAGGATGGAAGTGCCGAAGCACAAGTACAACAAGGGTGAGGTCTACAATCTTTCGATCGGGCGCGGGACGCTCACCGACGAGGAGCGGTTCAAGATCAACGATCACATCGTGCAGACGATCGTGATGCTAGAGCAACTCCCGTTCCCGATACATCTCGAACGCGTGCCGGAGATTGCCGGGGGCCACCACGAGAAGATGGATGGGACCGGGTATCCCAAACGCATCATGGGCGGCGACATGTCGGTACCGGCCCGGGTGATGGCAATTGCTGACGTCTTCGAAGCGCTGACTGCCGCGGACCGGCCCTACAAGAAACCGAAGACGCTCTCCGAGAGCATTCGGATCATGTCGTTCATGGTGAAGGACCAGCACCTGGACAGCGAGTTGTTCCGGCTGTTCCTGGAATCCGGGGTCTATCGCGACTATGCCGACCGCTACCTCATGCCGAGCCAGGTTGATGAGGTTCAGATCGCAGACTATTTCTGATATGTCCTCACGCGGCCCCGGCAAGTACCGCCGCATGATCGGGCACCACCCGCCCGAGTACGTCCTCGCTGTAGCCGCCTTCAAGCACTGACACCAGACGGCCGTCCGTCGCTGTCGCAGCAAACGCGCGCAGTTCACGAATGAACCACGCATAGTCCTCGTCGCCCAGCCGGAGGGCGGAGATGTCGTCCTCGAGATGTGCGTCGAAGCCGGCCGACAGCAGAATGAGATCGGCGTTGAACGCGTCGATCCTCTGCCACCAGCGCGCTTCGATGCCCTGTCTGAAATCCGCGCCTGTACTGCCGGCGGCGAGCGGCGTGTTGAGCACGTGGTCGTTCTCGTAGTCGAGATACCGGCCGGGGTAGAAGTTGTCCTGAAAGCTCGAACAGACGAGCACTTCAGGTCGATCCTTGAAGATATCGACCGTGCCGTTGCAGTGGTGAACGTCGATGTCGAGGATCGCCACCCGCTCGACATCCGGTCTCGACAACGCCGCGGCTGCCGCGATCGCGACACTGTTGAAGAAACAGAATCCCATGGGAGCTGCCACCTCGGCGTGATGCCCCGGCGGTCGCACCGCGCAAAACGCGTTGTCGACGCTGCCATCGAGTACCGCATCTGTGGCCTGCCGCGCGGCACCGGCGGCGAGGCGCGCCGCCCGCAGGGAACTGCTGTTCAGATAGGTGTCGTTTCCGATCATGTAGGTTGCTTCGCCCGGGTCGAAGGCGCAGATCTCGTCAACGTATGCGGGCGCATGGACAAGCTTCAGATCGTCCAGGGTGGCTTCGGCGGTTGCCGGGACTTCGAGATCGCCGATTACTCCGGTCTCCATCAGCGACTCGACGATGCGCTGGACGCGGCGAGGCCGTTCGGGGTGACCGTCCATCTGGTGGCCGGCGTGCAGTTCATCCGTCAGGAACAGCGTTGTCATCGGGTTGTCTCAGAAGCGAATAGGAGGAGGCCGCTTGATGCCTCGGGCAATCGACTCGCGAATCGTCGGGTCGAGCTTGCCCGCCATGTTGGCCCAGTCGAGCGGACGCATGCAGCCAATGGGTTCGTTGTGCCCGTCGGCGCCACGTTCAACGAAGGCGGACAGCCCGAAGTTCCAGCTACGGCCCGCGTTGAAGCCGAGCAGGCGACGCCCGTTGCGACCGCGCAATGCGTTGATACAGGAACTGTGGGTGACCAGAACGAGGTTACCGCCGGCGGGTGTCTCAACCTCGCGGATGTGGTCGTTGAAGGTTTCCTTGCACGGCTTCTCCAACGCGCGGGACCGGGTGGAGTGATCGAACGCGAGTCGGGCGGTGTCGTGTGTACGCGTGAGATAGCTGTGTCGCACTTCGAAAGAGCCGCCCAGCGCTTCGCGCAGGCCCGCGCCGAGCGCCCGGGACTCCAGGCGGCCGAGGTCTGTCAGGACTTCGTTGCCGTCCGGGCAGTCGGGACCTTCGTTCAGGCACTTGGTCGCATGACGCTGGACAAGGACTACGCCTCCCTCCGACCACCGGCTCTCCAGATAGGCCCACCGCTCGGGGTCGTCCGCGAGGTCGACACAGTCATCCTGGCTGTATCGGTACCAGACGATGGTGTACGCGGTGCCCAGAATGAAGACCAGGGCAAGGCCTGCGGCAAGCATCACGCGACGTTGTTTGATCAAGGCAACCTCGATGGGCGTTTTTGCGTGGCGAAGTCAGATCTCGCCAACGCGGCGCTGAATGTAGACGCTCTTGTAGTCGGCGACAACGTCGAAACAATCACGGAGCGACGCGAGGTACGGGCTCCGCGGGGCGGCGATGTCGTTGATCGTGTCGATGGTGACCTTGCGCCGGGGTTCGAAGGATCGCAGAAGCAGGTGACGCAGGACGCCGTACACTTCCGCGAGGTGGCAGTCTTCAGGCTCGAGCATGATCGTCAGCACGCGCCCGTTACGCTCAGAGACGAGCGCCAGTTCGCCGTCCGCATAGACCATGTGGTGACCGGCAACCCGGCGCGGCAGGTCCACCCGCAACTCCGGCACTTGCAGGCCGGAGAGGGAGATGGGGTCGAGCGCGTTGATCCAGAAAACGCCTTTCGGGTCGAACGACTGCAGCATGCGGAGCGCGGCCGGCGTGGTGAACTGGGGGCCGGGAATGTCGCGGAAGAAGTAGCCGGAGAGCGCTTCCCCCGAGAGTTCCATCAGCCTCAGTGCGCGGAAAACGCTTCGCCACTGGAATGCGTCGGTTTCACGCAGCAGCAGTTCCCGAAAGACCACACCGTAGCGATCGAGCAGGACCCGCGCGCGCTCGCGCGTTCGTTCTTCGCCGGCGAGCAAATCGTCGTTCGCTGCCGGCCAGGGCACGGCCTGCCAATTCCCGTCGAACGGCACGCTTGTGCGCCACCTGTTGAATGCCCCGCGCCGGGTCCGCCGCAGGGTGCGCCCGGCCGCTGGCGGTTCGACGGCCGGCCCGGAGAAGCCGGTTTGGATGCCGCGCCGCAGAGCGGCGATCGAATCATTGCTGGTGACGCCGGCCCAGGTCAGTGCCCACAGGCGATCTGCCAACTCGCCGGACGAGAGCCCCGTGGCATCGATGAGACTGCTAAAGTCGTAGCGTCCGTGTGGATCCGGGAAGAGGGTCAGGTCTGGATCAGCAGGTGCCTTGAGCAGGTCGAGATCATCGGCGAAGGCGAAGGTCACACGTGCTTCGCCCTGGCCGAGCCAACAGGTGGAACCCTCCTGGAACAGCAGGTCGAGATCGGCCGTCGTGTAGCCGGCCAGACGCGCGGGCAGCAACTCGGTTTCCCAGAGCCCGGCCGGGGCGCAATAGTTGCGCAGCCGCTCGAGTGTTTCGAACAGACGGTCGAGCCGGTCGCGGCTCGTGAAGCGGGTCTGCCACGCATACAGAAATGGGGTCAGTTCATGACCGGGACGCGGTTCGAAGGTCGGCTGACGCGAGCGGCGCAGCATGCGCAGCAGCACCTCGTAGTTGTCGGCGTCACACCAGCACACGGTCGTTTCGCCCTCGCGGAGCGCGCCGGTCACGAGTTCGCGCTTGGCGACGAGCGTATCCAGCGCCGCGTCGATGGCGTCGCCTGGCGCGGGGAATCCCTGCCGGATTTCATCGAGCGCAAGCGGTCCTGCATGCTGGAGCCAGTTGCCAAGATGTGTCTCGAGCACGTCAGGGTCGAGCGCCGAGGGCGCGAGGGTCGGGCCGTCCAGCCGGGCAAACCGAACCATTCCCCCGGTTGCCGAGGCGAGCGCGGCGGCGTCCTCCAGCGCGACGATGACATCGTGCGATGTGCCCGTGCCTCGTGCGAGGCGATCGGTGATGCCGTCGGTGCCGGTCACCGCGCTCAGTTCGGTGAACTCTATTTGCGCCAGCAGCGTGCGTTCCTTGATCCACTCCAGAAGATCTTCAGGGGTCTCCGGTGCGTAGCCTTCGACGCGACGTTGGCGTCGTGCAACGAACGCATCGATCACGTCCCGCGGAATGGGCGGCCGCAGGTTTGGAGAGAAGACCACTTCCTGGAGCAGGTCACCGCGCAGGTTGCTCTGACGATCAGCCTTGGGCTGATCGTCCATGTACATGTAGAGGTTGATCTGGTCCCACGCAACCGACTGGGCAAACGGACTTGGAGACGAGGTTGCAACGTCGCTCACGCGGATGACGCCGCCTTCGATTTCGGCAAGGACCTGCGCGAGGCTGTCCAGATCAAACTCGTCGACGAGACAGGTCCGCCAGGTCTCGAGGAGGATCGGGAAGTCTTCGTACTTGAAGACCGCGTCCATCAGCTTCTGTGACTGCAGCCGGCTCATCCAGAGCGGCTTGCGCTGGTTGAAGCGCCCTTTCGACAGGAGCAGCGCGCGCCCGGCACTCTCCCGGAAACGGGCTCCAAAGAACCCGGAGCCTTCGAGACGCCTGCGCAGCAGACGTTCGACGTCCCGCGCGGGAACCATTGCCAGCAGGGCTGTTGCATCGATCTCGTGGGGAAGTTGCAGGACAAGGCAGTCGTTGGATGCGTGAACCTCCGGCTGTTCCCCCCAGGTCTCCTGCCAGGCCGCTTCGAGCGCCATGGCAAGCGGTCGGTTGACCCTGGCGCCCCAGCCCGTGTGCAGCACTGCCTGGTGTCCTGGCGCACCGCCGGGCGCGACGCTGACGCGCTCGACGAGCAGATGGTGGCGGTGGGGCAGGTCGGTGCCCGTGTGCTCCTTCTGTCGGCGCAGGAACGTGACGACCTCTTCGGCGGACGTTTCCTCCAGACGCCATTCGTCCCGCAGCGCGGTGGCGAATCCAGGTTCATCGAGTACGTCGTTTGCGTTCTCGAGGAAATTCCCGACCCGTTCGGCGAAATGGAAGTCCCGGTTGATCGACTCGGCTTTCCAGAAGGGTGGCCCGGAGGTGTTGCCCCGGCCTTCACTGACGAAGACGTCGTTGTGCGTGATTTTGCGGATCTGCCAGTGTTGCGTGCCGAAGGAGAAGACCTTCCCGACGTTCGCTTCCCAGACGAACTCTTCGTCGAGCTCGCCGATTCGGGCATCGCTGTCCGCGTGGCGCAGGTTGAAATAGCCGCGGTCCGGGATCACACCGCCCGAAAGGTACAGGCTTTGCAGCGCACCCTTCCGGGCCTGGATCGTGTCGTCGATCCGGTCGACCACAACCCGGGGGCGCAGTTCACGGATGTGATTGTCCGCGTATCGGCCGGCGAGCATGTTGATGACGAGGTCGAACTGGTTCCGGGTCAGGTTGCGATAGGGAAAGCTGGCGCGGACTTCGTCGAAGAGCGCGTCGCGCGGACGGGCCTCGAGCCCGGTCATGGAGATCAGGATCTGAGCGAGCACGTCGAGCGGGCACTCGACCGGGTTGAGCTGCTCGATGTCGCGCTCCAGCACCGCCTGGACCAGCACGCTGGCCTCGATGAAGTCCCGCGGGTGGGTGGGGTAGATGGTGCAGTGGCTGACGTCGCCGACGCCGTGACCGGCCCGGCCGATGCGCTGGATGGTCGACGACACGGAATCCGGCGACTGAATCAGGATGACCTCGTCGAGTGCGCCAACGTCAATGCCGAGCTCCAGGCTGCTGGTCGCGACGATCGCCGCAAGCTCGCCGGACTTCAGCCGCGCTTCAACTTCGGTTCGGATCTCGCGGGAGAGCGAACCGTGATGGGCCCAGGCCACGATCCGTCCTGCGGCATTGTTGATCTTGAGGGTGAGTTTCTCGCACAGCGCTCTGGAGTTGACGAACAGCAAAGTGGACCGGTTGCGTTCGATGCGCTCGACGAAATCCGGCGCGAGCGCGTCCCACAGATCGTCATCGTCGGTGCGATCGCGCGCGGCGATCGGATACCGGACTGCCAGTTCGTACTGTTTCGGCGCGCGGGAACGGACGATCGTCACGGGACGGGCACGCCCGTCGACAAGCCCACCGACGTACTCAGCGACGGTTTCGATGGGTCTGACGGTCGCGCTGAGCGCGATGCGCTGGAACTCTCCTGAGAGACCGATCAGTCGCTCGACCGCGGACATGAGATACACGCCGCGCTTGTTTCCGACCACGCTGTGAATCTCATCGAGGATGACCGTGTCGATACTCTGGAGAATCGACTGCCCCCCTTTGCTGCTGAGCAGCAGGTTCAGGCTCTCCGGGGTCGTGATCAGGATTTCCGGCGGGTGCCGCAACATGCGGCGCCGGTCGCCCTGCTCGGTGTCTCCGCTTCGGGTCTGGACGCGGATCCGGGGGAAGGGCTCGCCCTGGTCTGCAGCCATCTCCGCAAGTTCCGCAAGCGGACTCAGGAGGTTGCGCCGCACATCGTTGTTCAATGCCTTGAGCGGGCTGATGTACAGCACCCGGGTCGCTCCGGGCGCCAGCGCGCCGGTGAGAAACTGATTGATCGACCACAGGAACGCCGTCAGGGTTTTGCCGCTGCCGGTTGGTGCAGAGACGACCAGGTGCTCACCCGCCACGATGTGCGGCCACGCGAGGGTCTGCGCATCAGTGGGTTCCCCGAGCCGAGAGAACCAGCTGCGGATCAGCGGTGAGAATGGTTCGAGTGCCGCGTTCATTGACCACGAGGCTTTGCGAGTGGTGGCTCAATTGTAGGGGATGCTGAACGTTTATACAGTAGTCTGTCAGGCGCGCTCCAGATCGCTACAATCCCGCTTTCCCCTTGGAAGATTCATATGTTTGGACGCCGTACACGGCTGCTGGGCCGCGTAGTGCTCATGGTGAGCCTTGCCGCCTGGTCAGCGACTACGGGCGCCAGGGCCGTGGATCATGACGCGCAGTCCATCACCATCGCGCTGCTCCAGGACCCGCCCAACCTGAACAGTTCGCTCACGACCGATCTCGTCAGCTTCTTCGTGCTCGGTCACGTCCAGGAGGGACTGGTGCGCTACGACCGGCGCGGCGGAGTTGCTCCCGGCGTCGCGGCGTCATGGTCGTTGTCTGCAAAACAGATGGTCTTCGAGCTCAATCCGTCTGCCCGCTGGAGCGACGGCAAGCCCGTGACCGCCCGGGATTTCGTGTACGCGTGGCGGGTTGTGAATGATCCGGCGACGGCGGCCCCGTATGCGTCGATCATGTATCCGATCCGGAACGCCGAGGAGGTGCAGCGCGGGGCGCTGCCCCCCACGGCGCTGGGCGTGTCCGCGGACGGAGACCACCGCCTGATCGTCGATCTGGCGACCCCCTGCGGCTTCTGCCTCAAGCTGATGATCCACGCGGCGTTCCTGCCGATCAGGGAGGACTTCCACGCGTCGAGGGGCGATCGTTATGGCGCGGAACCGGCGGCGCTCCTGTACAACGGGCCGTTTGCCCTGACGGAGTGGACCCACGGGCGGGACCTCATGCTGACGCGGAACCGGACGTACTGGAACGACGCGGCGACCCGACTCAGTCAGCTTCGCGTGGGCTACATCACAGAGGACAACCGCACCAGGCTCAATCTCTACAAGGACGGTCAGATCGCGCTGGTTCGCCTGGGGACCGAGACCGTGCAGGAAGCGATGGCGGCGGGACTGAGGGTGCGCACCTTCCTCTCGGGCGGTCTCGCGTTCATGCGCTTCAACCTGCGCGAAGGCCGCGCGACGGCAGACCCCGCGCTGCGTCGGGCAATCGCGATGACCCATGACGGTGAAGCGTTCGTCAATCGGGTGATCGCGGTGCCGGGCTACAAACCCGCGGCGGGACTCTTCCCGACCTGGTTGCCCGACATCGAGGACGCGCGGTTGCCGGAAGCTGACCTCGCCGGAGCCCGCGCGATGCTCGGAGAATCAGCCTCAGCCCTGCCGCCGCTGACGTTGCTCACCACAACCTCGCCCACCGGGCTGCGGATCGCCGAGTTCTTCCAGGGCCGTTGGAAACGCACGTTGGGGATTGACATCAAGGTGGATCAGCAGACGTTCAAACAATACCTTGACCGCTCGCGCCGCGGTGATTTCGATATTGTGGTGTCGAGCTGGTATCCCGACTTCGACGACGTCATGACCTTTGCGGACCTGCTCGCTTCGTGGAACGCGAACAATCGCGGAGGGTACGTCAATGACGAGTACGACGCCGCCGTACGCACGCTGCAGACCTCGGTTGAGCCTAGCGAACGCGCGGCGGCAATCGACACCATGACGCGGATCATTGCGCAGGAGGTGCCGGTATTGCCGCTCGCCGAAACGGGCTCGGCGTACATTGCCCATCCGCAGTTGCGCGGCGTGGTGCGCCGGGTGGTGGGCGCTGACCCCGACTACAGCCAGGCCTGGGTTGCGCCCGACTCCGGCCAGAAACGAGCTCAGAACAGCGCGAAGTAACGTTCGAGTTCCCAGTCGGTCGGAGCCGCTCCCGTGTCACCACTCGCGTGGTGGAAGCGCAGCCATTCGTGCTGGCGCGTGCCGCACCAGTAGCTGATGAACCCGTCCCCAAGCTGTGCCGCCAGTTGCGCGCAGTTGCCCGTCGCGGCAAACGCCTGAGCGAGTGATGCCGGAAGGCGAGGGACGTGGGCGGGTAAACCCCAGGCCAGATCGTCGCAGGGTTCGGGTGGTGCGAGTTGGCCGGACAGTCCCGCCAGCCCGCCTGCCAGGATTGTCGCGACGGCGAGATACGGATTCGCTTCGGAGCTTGCCACACGATGTTCGATTCGGGTCTGGGTAGCGCCGCGCTCGACGACCCGGATTGCCGTGGACTTGTTCTCGACGCCCCAGGTTGGCGTCACCGGAACTGCGCTGAACGGCTCAAATCGACGATACGCGTTGATGGTGGGGCAGAGCAGGGAGACGGCTCCCGGCAAGGTTGCCATCAGTCCGCCGAGCCAGTGCTGCATGGTCTCGTTCAACTGACCGCCGCTTGCGGCAAATGCCACTTCGTCGTTGCGCTGCAGCGAATGGTGAATGTGCAGCCCCGATGCCGTGTGCGCGGACGGGCTCGGCATGACCGTCACGGAGCAGTCGAGGTCTTGTGCGACTTCGTAGAGCAGTTGGCGGGCGCGTATCAGTTGATCAGCCGCAGTTACCGGGGAGGCTGGCGCGAGGTTCAGTTCGAACTGGCCGGTGCTGGCCTCCGCATTCCAGGCCTCCCAAGCAATGTCCCGCCAGTTCAGACGCTTGACCAGGGCATCCATGAACGGTTTCCCGGCCAGGGCGGCCCGCGTGTGGTAAACACCGTTCTGCGGGCGCGCGCCTGCCGGGGTCAGGTCTTTGAATCCCCGGGCACGGGCCGTTTCGAAGTCTTCGCGGAACAGACAGAACTCCAGTTCGAACGCGACCTTCGCCTCGTACCCAGCGTCTCGCAGCGCGGCCTGCTGACGTTTCAGCAGGGTTCTGGGACATAGTTCGATGGGCGATCCGTCGACCGCGGTCACGTCGCAGATGACGTGGGCCAGGTCGGGGTCGCGCCCGTCCGTCAGCAGCGTTGTGAGATCCGGCCGCAGCACGACGTCGCCGAGCACGGCGCTGCGGTAAGGATGCCACAGTGTGGTGAGCGGGACGCCTTCCATATCCAGCGCCAACGCGACGTCCGCGACAGCATGGCCCATTGGCAGAGCGCCCAGAAACTTCTCGCGCTTGACGTACTTGCCAAACGAGATGCCGTCGAGGTTGGTCGCCTCCGTTCGAATGATGTCGACATGATGGCGGTCCATCCAGTCCGGCAGATCGGCGGCCGTGATGTCGGCGGGGGCGACGTGCCTCACCTGCCAAGTCCTTCACGCTGGCACGCCGCGTTCATTGCGTTGATGGACTCCCACGTGCCGCGGGCGCAGAGCGTTTGCCTGACGAGCGCCGTGGTCAGCAGGGAGCGGCCGCGGAACAGACCCGCAAGCTCCGCTGCGGGCCCCGTGATTTCCAGTCTGGTCGCCCCCGCCGAGTTTCCGAACTCCGAGGTCTCGCCATCCGCCGCGGTGACACGCAGCGTTTCGGGCATATGCGGCGCCTGACGGTGCCTGGCCCAGAACGCGCCCGCCAGTTCGGTCCAGGGCCTCTCGAGAGGTGACAGCAGGCTCTGTACGAGACGCTCGAGCGGCAGCTGTGCCGCAGATCTTCGGACGACCCTGTGGCGGCTGACGTCCAGGGGGTTGGTATAGCTGATGGTCAACTCCAGCGACGCATCGGCAGGTGGCGTCTCGGCGAGTGCGACGCGGCCGCGTTCGATCGAAAGCGTCAGCGAGCGCGCGTCCCGGTCGGAGCAGAGTGCAATGGTGTGCGCATCTTCAGGAAACCCGGCGCTGACGGCCGCCGTGGAATCGGCCACTTCGCGCAGATGTGCCGCCAGACGCAGCGTGACCGGCCAGGGATCGTCCCCGGTCTCGACGACGAATGCCGGTTCAGCGGCCGACACGGTTCACTCCGGGTCGTTTTCGACGAATTCCACAACTTCGAGGTGGAATCCCGAGATGGCGTTATAGCGCGTTGGTGACGACAGCAGGCGCATTTTGCTGACACCGATGTCGCGCAGGATCTGTGAGCCGGTACCAATGACCCGATACACGCCATGCTCGCTGGTCGTGCGCTGGGACGCCGGGATGTCGGGAAACGCCTGGACCTGGTCGAGTTCTTCGGCGGACGAATGCTCCTGGCCGACCAGCACAATGACACCGGAACCTTCTTCGGCAATTCTGCCCATGGAGTCGGGCAGTGACCAGGTGGACTTGAATCCGGGGCGGCGGGTGTTGAGGACGTCGCGCAGCGTGTTCAGGACCTGCACGCGGACGAGGCACGGCTCGTCTTCCGAGACGTCGCCAAGCACCAGGGCATGATGGATGCAGTCGGACACCTTGTCCGTGTAGGTTCGCAGGGAAAACGTGCCGTGCTCGGTATCGACCGGCTTTTCGCTGACGAGTTCGATCGTCTTGTCGTTGAGCGTTCGGTACTGGATGAGGTCGGCAATCGTGCCCAGCTTGATGCCGTGTTTTTCAGCGAAGGCCTCGAGCTCGGGGCGATGGGCCATCGTCCCGTCTTCGTTCATGACCTCGACGATGACCCCGGACGGCTCATAACCTGTGATGCGCGCGAGATCGCATGCTGCCTCGGTGTGACCGGCGCGGGTCAGGACGCCGCCCGGTTTCGCGATCAGCGGAAAGATGTGTCCCGGCATCACAATGTCGTCCGGCGCCGCGTTCCGTGCGACCGCATCCAGCACGGTTTTTGCACGGTCCGGAGCGGAAATCCCGGTCGTGATGCCCTCCGCCGCCTCGATCGACACCGTGAAGTTCGTCTCGTGGTTTGACGAGTTGTGCTCGACCATCAGCGGGAGGTTCAGTTGCGCGGCCCGCTCTTCGGTGAGCGTCAGGCAAATCAGCCCGCACGCGTGCCGCGCCATGAACGTGATGTGCTCAGCCGTGACGACCTCGGAGGGAATGATGAGGTCGCCTTCGTTTTCGCGATCCTCGTCGTCCATCAGCAGGACCATTTTGCCCTGCCGGAAGTCGTCGAGGATTTCTTCGATGGAGTTGAGAGCCAAGTTGACGTTCCGCTGCGGGGTCTGACGCAGTATACCGGTCAAGCAACCTGGGGGGCCGGTCTTTGGGTGGGTTGATACCGCTATAATCGCCGCATGGATGTAGACACGCATACCCGCGAGGGTCTCCCGGGCACCCTGGCTGCAGCGCTCGATGAGCTGAACGGCGTGCTCGGCGCCCACGAGTTGATTCTCGATGAGGAGCGGCTGAAAGTTTATGAGACGGACGGCCTCACGGCAAAGAAACGGGTGCCGTGGGTCGTTGCACTGCCGCGTTCGACTGACCAGGTGCGTGCGGTCATGCGGGTTGCGCACCGCCACGGCGTTCCAGTGGTCGCGCGCGGCGCGGGTACGGGTCTGTCCGGCGGCGCCATGCCTCACGAGCACGGCATCCTGTTGTCCCTGGCGCGGTTCAATCAGATCGTTGCGGTTGACGAAGACAACCTGCTCGCGCGTGTGCAGCCGGGCGTGACGAACCTGTCGATCTCGGAGCACGTTGCGCCCCTTGGCCTGTTCTACGCCCCGGACCCTTCATCCCAGATCGCGTGCACGATTGGCGGCAACGTGGCCGAGAACTCCGGCGGGGTGCACTGCCTGAAGTACGGGCTCACCGTGCACAACGTTCGTGCGGTGGAGGTAGTGACCGCTGAAGGCGAGCTTGCGACGATCGGGAGTGACGCGCTGGACGCGCCCGGGTACGACCTGCTGGCGCTGCTGCACGGGTCGGAGGGCATGCTGGGCATCATCGTTGAAGTGACGGTCAAGCTGGTGCCGAAGCCCGAAACGGTGAACGTGGTGCTGGCATCGTTCGCTGACGTTTCCTCGGCGGGCCAGGCAGTCTCGGCCATCATCAGCGCGGGGATTCTGCCTGCTGGTCTCGAGATGATGGACAAACCCGCCATCCGCGCGGCCGAGGCGTTCGTGCATGCCGGGTATCCGGTGGATGCCGGCGCCATCCTGCTGTGTGAACTGGACGGCGCGCCCGAGTCGGTTGCTGCAGATCTCGTGCGTCTGCGGGAAGTTCTCGAGGCGCACGGCGCCACCGGCGTGAGGGAAGCGGCAAGTGCCGGGGAACGCGCGCTGTTGTGGCAGGGCCGCAAAGCCGCATTCCCTGCGGTGGGCCGGATCGCTCCGGACTATTACTGCATGGACGGCACGATTCCGCGGCGCGAACTGCCCGAGGTGCTGGAGGCAATCTCGGCCCTGTCGGAGAAATACCAGCTTGCCGTTGCCAACGTGTTCCATGCCGGAGACGGCAATCTGCATCCGCTCATTCTCTACGACGCGAACGAAGGTGATCAGCTCGAGCGCGCCGAAGCGTTCGGGGCTGAGATCCTCGAACTGTGTGTCGCGAAAGGCGGCACGATCACGGGCGAACACGGTGTGGGTGTCGAGAAGATCGATCAGATGTGCGTTCAGTTCACCGAGACCGAACTCAGTCTGTTTCACGGCGTGAAGGGGGCGTTCGACGGCACGGGGATTCTGAATCCCGGCAAGGCAGTCCCCACGCTTTCGCGCTGTGCGGAGTTTGGTGCGATGCATGTCCACCGAGGCGCTGAAAAACACCCGGATCTGCCCCGCTTCTGATGGACCAGACGGATCAACTGAGGGGCCAGGTCGATGCGGCCCGCGAGGACGGTACGCCGCTCTCCATCGAGAGCGGCGGGACAAAGGCGTTTCTCGGCAATCCCGTCACCACGAATGCAGCGCCGCTGTCGGTCTCCGGGCATGTCGGGATTCTGTCCTACGAGCCTGCCGAACTGGTGCTGCGCGCCCGGGCGGGTACGCGCCTTGTCGAACTTGAAGCGGCCTTGGCTGAAGCTGGCCAGATTTTCGGCTTCGAGCCGCCGCATTTCGGCGATAACGCGACGCTGGGCGGCTGCGTCAGCGCGGGGCTCTCCGGGCCCCGCCGCGCGTTCGCTGGGTCGGTGCGTGACTTCGTGCTCGGCGTGACGCTGCTGACCGGGTCCGGCGAGGTGCTGAAGTTCGGCGGCGAGGTCATGAAGAACGTCGCCGGCTATGACGTGTCGCGACTGTCAACGGGCGCGTACGGGACGCTTGGAGTCCTGCTGGACGTCAGCCTGAAGGTCCTGCCGGCGCCGCGGGAAGAGGTGACTCTGGCCCTCGACTGTGACGCGGTCTCGGCGCACACGCGGATGGTGGCCCTTGCCCGCGAACCCTGGCCCGTGAGCGCGAGCGCCTGGTGTGACGGGGTTCTCTACGTTCGTCTCGCGGCGGAGTCGGCGGTCGTCAATCGGGTGGCGGCGAAGCTCGGGGGGCTGCCGATGGACGGAACGATCTGGCACGGATTGCGCGAACTGACCCACCCTGTGCTCGCCGCACCGAAGGAACTCTGGCGTGCTTCGGTCGCGCCAGCATCCACGACGGGTCTTACCGACGCCCTGGCGGTCGACTGGAACGGCGGGATTCGCTACTACGCGGAACGCCCCGCGGGACCCCACGTGACCCGCCTGCGGGGTGGTGCGGGCGAACCGTTCAGCCATCCCGGGGCGCTGCAGATGCGTCTGCAGGAACGGCTGAAGGATACGTTCGATCCTGCCCGCATTCTGAATCCCGGCCGCATGTACGCGGGTCTCTAGGAACTGCCGCTCATGCAAACCCGTATCCATCCCGATCTGGCGCCGCTCCCCGAGATTCAGGAGGCAGACTCGATTCTGCGCAGCTGTGTGCATTGCGGCTTCTGTACTGCTGTGTGTCCCACCTACCAACTGCTTGGCAACGAACTCGACGGGCCCCGCGGGCGCATCTATCTGATCAAGAACCTGCTCGAGGAAGGGTCCATGTCCTGGCAGGCGGAGTCGCACCTCGACCGCTGCCTGACCTGTCGCGCCTGCGAGACGGCCTGCCCGTCCGGAGTCGAGTACGGGCGCCTGCTGGACATTGGTCGTGAACGGCTCGGCGCACGGCGTGGCTTGTTGGCCTGGGGCTTGCGTCAACTCGTGCCACGAACGTCGATCATGTCTTTCGCCATGGCGATTGGTGCGCGGGTTCGCGGGATGCTGCCGGCAGTCCTCGCCGACAAACTCCCCAGGGAACGATACCGGCTGAGTCCGTCCCGCCCGAGTGCGGCAGCGAGGAAGGTCGTCCTGCTGCGGGGCTGCGCCCAGCAGGCGGCAACGCCGCAGGTTGCCGACGCGCTGGAGGACCTGGCCGGGCGTGCAGGGATCGGAGTGATGCCGTTGCCGTCAGAAGATTGCTGTGGTGCTCTGGAATTCCACCTGGCCGCGCAGGACGATGCCCGTCGGCGCATGCGACGCCTGATCGATTCCCTGTGCGCGGCTCTCGATGCCGGTGCCGACACGATCATCTCGAGCGCGAGCGGCTGTGGCGTCACGGTCAGGGAGTACGGCGAGATTTTCGCGCGGGATCCGTACTATGCCGAGCGTGCGAAACGCGTTGCCGAACGCACTATGGACGCCGCCGAGTTCCTGGCCGGGTTCGACATCGACTGTGAGCCCGCGACGCTCGCGTGCCACGTGCCGTGCACGCTTCAGCACGGGCAGAAACTGCCGGGTGCCGTCGAAGGGGTGCTGCGCTCGGCCGGGTTCACGCTCACCGAGGTCGCGGAACCGCACCTGTGCTGTGGGTCCGCCGGTACCTACGTCTTCACGCAACCCGAACTGTCCCGCCAGCTGAAAGCCAGGAAACTCGGGCATCTCGAAGCGGGTTCGCCGGACGTCATCGTCACGGCGAATGTCGGCTGCCAGTTGCACCTTGGCTCCGGTACCGAAACACCGGTCCGACACTGGCTCAGCGTGGTGCAGGAACGCCTGCGCTCGATCCGGCCTCGCTGAAGACGTCCGGACCCGACCGGATCAGCTGGATTCGCCGAGGAGCCAGATCAGCAGTCCCTTCTGCGCGTGCAGGCGGTTCTCAGCCTGATCGAAGATGACGGAACGGGGGTCGTGCACGAGGCCGGAGGAGATTTCATACCCTTCGTGGATCGGCATATCGTGCATGATGCGCACGTCGCGGTCGCCGATCATCGCTTCGTTCAGTTGATAGGGCATCATCCGGGCGAGCGTCGCCTCTTTCTGGTCCTTGTACTTCGGGTTGTTGAAGTACTGCATGTCGATCCACGTGTCCGTGTAGACAAAGTCCGCTGCCGCGACACCTTCATGGGGGTCCGTTGTGTGCGAGACGGTGGCCGACGTGCGGATGATCTCATCGACGTCCGCGTCCCTGCTTTCCCCGTTGTCGTTGACCTCCGGGGTGGCGAGCACCAGGTTGATACCCAGCTTCGAGCAGATGAGCGTCAGTGAGTTCGAGACGTTGTTCTGGACGCCGACGTAACACAGCGTCTTGCCTTGCACGTCGCCGCCGGCGTGTTCGCGCATCGTCAGCACGTCGGTCAGCGCCTGACAGGGATGGAACTTCTCGCAGCAGCCGTTGATCACCGGCACGCGGCTGCCTTCGATGATTTCGAGCAGATCCGAGTGGTGCATCAGGCGGGCCATGATGCAGTCGGCGTTGCGTGACACGTAGCCGGACTCGTTGCGGATGCTCGAAAGCACGAAGTTGGAAGTCTGCCAGTCGATGAAGACGCCGTGACCACCCAGTTGGGTCATCGCGACCTCGAAAGACAGCCGGGTCCGGGTGCTCGTCTTCTGGAAGAGCATCGCGAGGGATTTGCGGTGGAGTGCGTTCTCGTATGCCTTTGGGTTGGCCTTGATCGCAGAACCGAGATCGAGGATTCCGGTGATGTCTTCGGCAGAGAGAGCCTTGAGATTGGCAATGTGCTGCATTTTGTCCGGCCAAAAAAAAAAAGACCAGACGCGACGTCTGGACTCTTTTCACAAAGGCGGCGTAACTTAGCGTCTTTCCCTTGCCCAGGCAAACCGGAACGCGGGATGTTCCGACTGCTACGGAGCGCTTGCCGGAGGACAGACATGCGCAGCAAACAGTTGGGTCGAACAGGCCTGTCGGTATCGATCGTCGGGATCGGGTGTAACAACTTCGGGCGCCGTTGCGACGCCGCCGCTACCCAGGCGGTTGTCGATGCAGCCGTCGATGCGGGCATCAACTTCTTTGATACAGCCGATATCTACGGTCCCCGCGGTCTGTCCGAGGAGTTTCTCGGCAAAGCACTCAAGCAGCACAACAGGGACGAACTCGTCGTCGCGACGAAGTTTGCGGGACCGATGGGTGACGGTGACGGCATGCGCGGCGCATCGCGCGGCTACATCATGCGAGCGGTCGAGGCGAGCCTGCGCAGGCTTGATACGGACTACATCGATCTGTACCAGCAGCACATGCCCGACCAGACGACCCCCGCGGACGAGACGCTCATGGCGCTCGATGACCTGGTCCGTGCCGGCAAGGTGCGCTACCTCGGCAACTCCAACTATTCAGGCTGGCAGATTGCCCATGCGGACTGGACCGCGCGCACCGAACACCTGAATCGCTTCGTAAGCGCGCAGAATCTCTGGAGTCTGCTTGACCGGCGGGTCGAACAGGAGGTGATTCCCGCCTGTGCAGAATTTGGGCTCGGCATGCTGCCGTACTTTCCGCTGGCGAGCGGCCTGCTGACCGGAAAGTACCAGCGGGGCGAGCCGCCACCCCAGGGCACGCGCCTCGAAGCCTGGGGAGAGCGGGGTGCCGCGGCACTGTCCGATGCGAACTTCGATGTGGTCGACAAGCTCGCCGCGTTCGCGGAGGCACGCGGACATACACTCCTGGAACTCGCCATGAGCTGGCTTGCCTGTCAGCCGACCGTATCCAGCGTCATTGCCGGCGCGACCAGTCCCGAACAGGTTGCCGCAAACGCCGCCGCGGGGCAGTGGCAGCTGACGGACGACGAACTCGCGGAGGCGGGGGAAGCGGCCGGGGGCCGCGGCTGATGTGCGGTCGGTTCAATGCGGTCAGCGATCCCTTGATGCGCCTCGTCAACATCATCACCGGTGAGGACCTGGTCGTCGAAGACCGGTTGAACTGCGCGCCGACCGAGGACGTGAGTGTCCTGCTGAAAACCCGGGCGGGAGAGTGGACGGTGCGGGACATGCGTTGGTGGCTCGTTCCCTGGTGGAGCGACACGCCCGTTCCGAAACGGACGATGTTCAATGCCCGGTCGGAGGGTCTGGCGAAGTCGAGGGCGTTCCGTGATCCGTTCGAGCGACGCCGCTGCGTCGTGCTCGCGAGCGGGTATTACGAGTGGGTGACGGTCAACGGCGTGAAGATACCCAACTACATTGCGCCCGCCGACGACCCCGGGTTTGCGTTCGCGGGGCTGTGGGATCGGTGGAAAGGGGACGATCAGGTGATCAACAGCTGCACGATCATCACCGCGGCCGCACCAGAGGGCATGGACGAGATCCACAACCGGATGCCGGTTGCGCTCACGCCGGAACAGGTGGAGCGCTGGATCGACAACCGAACCGACCGTGCGGAACTCTCC
>PBVL01000092.1 GCA_002728675.1 Gammaproteobacteria bacterium | reverse complement strand
CGGTGTTTCATCATTTCGAGCACGTCGTCGTCGTTGTGATTGTTGATGGGCATCCGGAACAGGGCTTTGAGATTCGACTCGAGCGCCAGGTCGATCATGACTTCGACGGGAGACACGCCGCGTTCGGCGGCAATCGACGCGAGGCTCCGGCCCTTCGCCGATGCATCGGTCATGTGATACACGGTCTCCCAGTCGGGCGGCATGATCGTGACGCCGCGCTTCAGGTGGCGGGCGCTCGCCGTGCTGGCGGCGTCGATGAGCTTCGCGCGCAGTTCGGGATCGCGCAGCCGGGCCATTTGCTCATCGCGTCCAAGTCCGCGGATGTCCCGCCAGACGTCCCAACTGTCGAAGGGTGTATGGGCCTCGAACGTGTAGATGACGTTGAGGGCGCGTGAGTGCACCTGCGCAAACATCCGCCCGCCCGCTTCCGCGGTTTCGTCGAGCAGATTCAGGTAGTCGCGGAACACACCGGGCATCGCCCGCTGGGAGAAGATGCCCCACGTGACCGGAACGCCGGACTCTACGGCAAGGTCTCGCAGGCGCACGTGGTAGTCGCGCATACGGTCCGGGTCCTGACCGACCGGTTCACCTGCGATCTCGAAGATGCCCGCGCCCGTTTCGCCCACCGCGTTGACGATTGCACGCACTTCATCCCAGTGTGCAAGGCGGCTTGCGACCGGCTTGTGATCGGACGTCTGGTGGTTCGGCGAGCGTGAGGTGGTGAATCCGATTGCACCGGCGCGCACCGCCTCCTGCGCAAGGCGTGCCATCGTTTCGACTTCATCGGGGGAGGCCTGGTCTTCGAATGCACGGCCGCCCATGACGTAGGTCCGGAGCGCGGAGTGGCCCATGTAGCCCGCGTAGTTGATGCCCTTCGGCAGCGAGTCCACGACGTCAAGGTATTCGGGGTAGCTCTCCCAGCGCCAGTTGATGCCCGCAAGCATCGCCTCGCGCGCGATGTCTTCGGCGCGCTCGAGATTGCGGAAGACGTGATCTGCTTCGCTCTCCTTGCAGGGAGCGAGGGTGAACCCGCAGTTGCCCATGACTGCCGTCGTGACACCGTGGTAACACGAACAGGAACCGAGCGGATCCCAGAAGACCTGAGCATCCATGTGTGTGTGGCCGTCGACGAATCCGGGCGTGACGACGTGGCCGTCAGCGTCGATGGTTTCGCCGGCCGTACCGTTCAGGCGTCCTATTGTTGCGACAACCCCGTTTTTGACGCCGACGTCGGCGCGGAACCGTGGGTTTCCCGAACCGTCAATGATCGTGCCGTTCCTGATCGCAAGGTCGTATGTGGCCATCGAGCCGCTCCCGGATTTTCGTTTCGCTGCACCATACCGCAACCGCGCTGCGGTAGGGTAGGCACGTACATTGACGGGAGACACCATGATGGATACTGAGGCAAGGCTTGCCCGGCTCGAGGCCAAAGACGAGATTCGGGAACTCACCGCGCGGTACTGCCATGCGGTGACCGATGGCGACGCCGACCGCATTGTGGCCTTCTTCTGTCGTGACGGCGTGTTCCGGGCCCACACGTCCGCTCCGAAAGGGCATGACGAACTGCGCGCGTTCTATCAGGCCGTCGCCGGCCAGACGCACAAGCCGTTTATTCAGAATCATGTGATCGAGTTCCAGGACGAGGAGCACGCCACCGGGCGTTGTTCGGTCGAGATTCGGGTCATGCAGGACGGCCGTGCGTACACCCAGGCGGGTCACTACCACGACACCTACCGGCGGGAGGACGGGGTCTGGCGGTTCGCAGAACGTCACTATCACCGGTATCACAACGTACCCTGGACCGAGGGCTGGCAGAAATGACCGGGCGCCTTGCCGGCAAGACCGCCTGGATTACGGGCGCGGGCCGTGGCATTGGCCGCTCGATTGCACTTGCCATGGCCGCGGAGGGCGCCAACCTTGGCCTCAGTTCGCGCACCAGCGCTGAGCTCGAAACGGTGGCCGACGAGGCCCGTGCGGCCGGCGGGCAGGCGCTTGCGGTTGTCGCCGACGCCATGTCTCTCGCATCGACGCTGGCCGCTGCCGAGGCCATCGCCGCCGGGTTCGGTGCGATCGACATCCTCGTGAACAACGCGGGCGGGGGCGTCCCGCCCCGGAGCGATCCGGATCTGAGTGACGCGGCGAGAGACGACTTCGCCTTCATGGACAATGTCGATCTCAATCTCTTCTCCGCCTACCGCGCCTCACAGGCGGTGCTGCCCGGCATGCTGGAAAGGAAAGACGGCCGCATCATCAACATCGGCTCGGGCTACGCGAAACGGTCGGGCGGCGGGCTCGCATACTCCGCGGCAAAACACGGACTGATCGGGCTCACGCGATCCATGGCCGCGAACGTTGCGACGCGAGGGGTCACGATCAACTGCCTCTGCCCCGGCTGGACGAATACGCAACTGGTCGACCTGGACCGGATGGCCGCCGCCGCACGCACGGACGTCCCGACGGTGAGGGCAACGATCGAGGCGGAAAACCTGCAGAAGCGGATTCTCGAGCCGGAGGAACTGGGTCCCATGGCCGTGCTGCTGGCGGCGCCCGAGTCCTACGGCATCACCGGGCAGGTGATCAGCGTCGATGGTGGCTATGGGGTGTAGGCTGGTCTTTCCGCACCCGCGAATCACGAGACTCGGGGGAACGCGCTGATGGCCGTCACGTCGGGCGTCGCACCCGGCGCGGCGGAACGGGCGGGCATGTCAGCGGCGCGCCTCGACCGAATCGCGCCCGTGTTCGAGTGTTATGTGTCGGAGCGCAAGCTTGCCGGGGTGGTGACACTCGTCGCGCGGCGCGGCGAGGTTGTGTACTTCGAGGCGGTTGGGGAGCGCGACATCGAGCAGCGCCTGCCGATGACGCAGGACACGATCTTTCGCCTCTACTCACAGTCCAAGCCGGTGACCGGCGTGGCCGTGATGATGCTCTGCGAGGAGGGGCACTTCACGCTGAAGGACCCGATTGCGAACTTCCTTCCCGAGTTTCGGGACATGCGGGTCTACACCGGGGCAGGCCACGGTGTTGCCCGGTTCGAACCGGCGCACGCGATCACCATTCAGCATCTGCTCACCCACACCTCCGGGCTGACGCACGAGTTCTTCGCAACGCCCGTCGCGTCCGGCTATCGCGAGGGGCAGTTCGGGCCAAAGGGCGAGGCGAGCCCGTACGACGATCTTGCGGCCTGGACGGCGGCGCTCGCGCGCCAGCCACTCATCGCGCAGCCCGGCACCGACTGGAATTACAGCGTCGGCATGGACGTTCTTGGGCGCTTGGTCGAGGTCGTGTCCGGCAAGCGCTTCAGTGCGTTCCTCAGCGAACGCATCTTCGAGCCGCTTGGCATGCCTGACACGGACTTCCTGGTGCCGGCGGAGAAGCTCGATCGGTTTGCGAGCAACTATGTCGCGGGCCCAGACGGCGGGCTCATGCCGATCGACAGGCCGCCAACAAGCCCGTACCGGCATCCGCCGAAGATCGACAGCGGGGGTGGCGGCCTGGTCGGGACCGCGGCGGATTACCTGCGCTTTGCGCAAATGCTCGCGAACGGTGGGGCGCTGGACGGCGTGCGTCTGCTCAGCCCGCGCACGGTTGATCTGATGATGTCGAACCACGTGAACCCGGAAGTTCGCGCCGACCCCATGACGTCACTGACCCAACTGTTCCCCGCCAGGATCGGCGCCGCGGGTGAGCTGACCGGCGGACGCGGTGGGGATGCCGGGCGTGCATGGGGGTACGGATTTGGCCTCTCAGGATTTGTCGTCACCGAGCCCGGGCTGACGGGCATCGCAATGTCCAAAGGCACGTTCAGTTGGGGAGGCGCCGCTACGACCCACTTCTGGGTTGATCGCGAAGCGGAGCTGGTCGGGATTGTCATGGCGCAGCTGATGCCCGATGCCACCTATCCCATTCGTGAACTCATGCAGCAGATGACCTATCAGGCGATCGTCGGTTAGCTGTGGTGTGGCGACGCATCGGTCGCGCGGGTCCGGCCTTGCCGATGTGACGGCAGTGAGTGGCGCACACGCTCAGCGCGGCCGGTCATCCTTCACCGTGACGCGTTCCATCGTTCGCACGGCCGGAAAGTAATCGGCTGTCGGATAGTGCTGTGCGGCGCGATTGTCCCAGAAGGCGATCGAGTGCCTGCGCCAGCGAAACCGGCATTGGTACTCTCGGGGAATCCTGCCTTGGGTTGTACCGGATGCGTTTCGAGTTCTCCGAACCGGCGCGCGAACGTGAGATGCTGTTCCGTGTCGATTGGCTGGTCGCGAAAGAACAGGACCTTGTGCGCCACCAGTTGATCGCTGAGCCACCGGACGACGCTGTCGGTCAGCGCTTCACGGAGATCGATTCCGGAAATCTCGGCGCCGATTGCCGGCGTCAGTTTCTGTGCTGTGGGCATGTCGCAACTCAACCATGCCCGGTCAGTCCTCGCAACATGACGCACACGGGCGCTTCACCCGGTTCCCCAGGAACAACCCGGACACTTCACCTCGGGGTGGTCTCGCCCGCCGGGAAGGTTTACTTTTTGAGTAGTTCCGTTTGACGGAGAGATTCGCATGAGTACCGCTAACGACGTCCTGGACTTCAAAGGTCACGACTTGTGGACCATTGACGCCAACAGCACCGTGCATGAAGCGACCCAACTGATGGAAGACCGGGGGATCGGCGCGTTACCGGTGTCCGAAGGCGGGTCCCCGCTTGCCGGGGTGCTGTCAGAACGTGACTGCGCGGGTTGCCCGCCGACACGACGAAGGTCGCGGACACGATGACCCGGGAGGTGATCGCANTCGACGNGACGACACTCGTCGACAAGTGCATGTACCTGATGAGTCATCACGATTATCCGTCACCTGCCGGTGAAAGACGGCCGCGAGTTGATCGGGATCATGTCGGGCAGCGATGTCATGCGCTTCGTGGTCCGCGAGCAGAACATGACCATCGAGGCGCTGCGCAGCTTCATCCACGAGGATGAGGGCGGCGAAGGCTGATCTTCAATGGCCAGGAAAAGGCGGGGTTGGCGTCAGCGCTGAAGCTGTGAGANCCGGGCTCCGGCACTCTGACTGTTCGCGCAGAACTGTTCGTGCAGCGGTCCGCTAGAATAGGGGCTGGATCGAAAGGAGCCTGACACCATGGGCATCACTGTCGACGTGGACCACCTGCGCGAGCACGGCTATGTGCTCGTCGAGAACGTNGTGACGGCGGACGAGGCGGGCGCGGTTGTCGATCTGCTCTGCGACTATCTCGACGTGAATCCACATGCCTCGATTCCTGGCTTCAGGCGAAAGGCGGGAGAGGTTGCGCAGGGGATCGTGCCGTTGCACCAACATCAGTCGCTGTGGGACACGCGGCAGTCGCCGAACATGCATGAGGCCTTCAGTCAGGTTTACGACAATCATCGCCTCTGGGTCACGGTGGATCGGGCGTCCTACAAACCGCGTCTGTCGGAGCGGGCGGGCGCGAGCAAAGGTGATCCCAACGCCATTCACATTGACCGCCCCGTGCTGGACACGAGCAGCTTTGCTGTCCAGGGCGTCCTCTACCTCACGGATACCGCGGAGGACCAGGGCGCGTGGGAATGTGTGCCCGGGCTCTACCAACGCATCAAGCGCGGCGACGTGACGTCGTTCGATCGCCGCACCGACTCGGTCGAGGGATACGAGATCAAACGGGTTGCCGGTCNGGCCGGGAGCATCGTGATCTGGGATGGCCTCATGCCCCATTCGTCGGGTCACAACTGGACCAANACGCCCCGGTTCGCGCAATACATCACGATGCATCCCGAGGGTGACGAGGCGACCCGTCAGGAACGCNTCAGCAACTGGCAGGACCGCCGCGCGCCCCCGTACTGGCGCAGCATGCCCAATCAGGAAGATCCGGAGCCCTGGGCCACGCCCGCGCAACTCACCGAACTGGGTGAACAGTTGCTGGGCGCGAGGCCCTGGGGCGACACCGCGTAGCCGGCGCGCGCTGATCAGAATCAGGCGATGGCGCCGTCGGCGCGCAGTNTGGCGAGGGCGTCCTCGTCGAGGCCCAATACGTCCGTGACAACCTCGTCGGTGTGCTCACCGAGCGAGGGTGTGTGCGTTCCGGAATGGTTGTCGTTGTTCAGCATCAGGAACGGAGCACGCTGGATCAGGAAGTCGCCGCGCGCGTCGCTGACCGGCAGGAACGTGCCGCGTTCCTCAACCTGCGGATGCGTGAAGAGGTCTTCGGCGGCGTTGTAGCGTGACACCGGGACGCCCGTGGCGTTNAGGCGCGCCTCGGCTTCGTCCGCGGTGAACGCCGCGCCCCACTCCTCCATGATCGCGACGAGGGCGTCCATNTTGGCAAAGCGCACCGAGCGCTCGAAGCGTTCGTCCTCGACCAGGTCCATCCGATCGAGGGCCTGACACAACGCGACAAAGTTCCGCTCGGAGACGATGCAGACCATGACATAGCCATCACGCACGCGGACCGGGCGGAAGCCGCCGGCACGGGGTGCGTCAGGCGTCTGTGCACCCTGAATCTGCCCGGGGATGAGCATCATCATCGACTCCTGCATGGAGACGTCGATGAAGTCGCCGAGGCCGGTCTGTGCCCGGCCGATCAGTGCGGTCTGGATCGCACCGAAGGCGTAGGATCCGGTCAGCATGTCGGCAATCATGATGGGGGAGCGTTGCGGCGGAGCGTCCGGGTCGGCCTGCGCGCGCATGTGCGCNACGTCGTAGCCGCTCGAAGCGTGTGCGATGGGCGCGTAAGCGCCGTGCTGGGCGTACGGGCCGGTCTGTCCGAACCCGGAAATCGAGCAGTACACGAGTCCGGGGTGTGCGTCCTTCAGCGCTGCATAGTCGAGGCCAAACTTCTGCATGACGCCCGGTCTGAAATTTTCGATGAACACGTCCGCGCGCGCGATGAGTTGGCGGACGATGTCCCTGCCGGATTCGCTCGCAAGGTTCACGGCAATGCTGCGCTTGCCGGCGTTGAAGTGCGCGAACACGCGCGAATCGCCCCGCGGACCGCGCGTCTGGTCGCCGCCGTCGGGTGACTCGATCTTGATCACGTCGGCGCCGCCGTCGGCGAGCAGTCGGGAACAGATGGGCCCGGCGAACACGGCCGAACACTCGACCACGTTGATGCCTTTGAGCGGTTTCGTCGTCATGCCCGGAGCGCCGGCGCGACGTCTTCGATGAAGCGGGTTGCGGCGTCTTCGCCCGGTCCCCGTGCCGCAAGGTTGGGCCCCGAGACGACGCACTTGTCGATGCCCAGCCGGGCGAGGACACCCAGGCGTTCAATGCATGTCGCCGCTCCGCCGAGAATGGCGTAGGAATCGAGGAACTCGTCGGTCAGGGCTTTGGTTTGCTCGCCGCCTGCCTGCGCGTGTTTGTTCATGTCGTAGGTATCGTGAATCGTTTGTAGAACGTCTGCCTGCGCTGCGTCGACGGGTCCGTTGACCTTGCCGTGCATCACGGAGAAACGTGCGAAGAGGCTTGTCCCCGCGCGTGCCAGTTGCCGGGCGCGGATGAGGTCATCGTCGCACACCACGTTGACGTAGGCGCCGAAGCGAAGTGAGGCAGGGTCCCGGCCAGCTGCCTCCGCGGCCGCTCGCGCCGTTTCGATGCCCCATTGCAACCGTTCCGGCACGGCACCCAGGGCGAAGAGGATCCGGTCCGCATGTCGCGCGGCAATGCCGATGACCTTTGCACCGGTTGCAGCGACTTCAACCGGCACCGCGTCACCGTCACGGACCCAGCTGATACTGCTCTCGGCAGGCGCGTCGGCGAGTTCGAGGTCTGATACGAGCGGCGCGGCGACAGCGGGTATCGAGGTCTCGGAGAACGGCACTGCCTCGCCGTGCAGGTAGCACTGCACCTGTGCGAGGTACGTCTCGAACCAGTTCAGTCTGGCGGGTGCGTGGCCCAGATGAGCAAGCGCGCTGTCGCCCCGGCCAATCCCCAGCACCATGCGACCGCGGGAGACCTTGTTGACCGACAGCGCGGAGCAGGCGGTTGCTGCGGCGTGGCGGGTGACAGGGTTGGAGACCGATGTCATGAGGCCGAGGGTGCTCGTCCCGGCGCCCGCCATGGCGAGGCTCACGTACGGATCGCCGGAGAGATTCTGGGAATCGACAACACCCATCCCGTCCCACCCGAGTGCCTGCGCCTTTGCGGCAAACCCGGCGGCCCGGGTGGGCGCCGCCACGGTCGACGTCCAGAACTCCATGGCTTCCCCCTGTGTGCAAGGCGCCAGGTGAGGCGCCGGGTGGCGGCGCTGCTACTGAAGCTGCGGGCTGATGATGCCGAGTTCCACCGACGTTTCGACCACGTCGCGGATGGTCTCTTCAACCGGGCGGATGGTTGCGCCGAGCACTTCCTTCGCCTTCTTGCAGTCGTTGTGTGCTTTCGACTCGATCGTGATCGGTTCGCCCTTGCTGGTGATCGTCGCGGGTTCACCGATCGTGTAGGTCGGGAAGTGGTCACGGATGACCTCGGCAACCTCTGTGCCGAAGCGCATCGCCGAACGCCCGCCGCTGCCGTGCATCACATAGCGGGGACCGCCACGCGTCTGCCGGTGGTCGATGTCGATCTCTGCCGTGAGACGGTGTGCCTTCACCAGATCGCGCACGTCGATGATGTTGTAGTACATGTCGTATTTCGAAGGCCAGGTGGGCTCGAGGCCCCCCGCCAGGCGACCAATCTGCTCGATCCACTGGCCGACCTGGGCCTTGAAGAGGATCGGTCCGCAGATCATCGCGGGATTCATCGTGATGGCGTCCCAACTGCCGCTGTCGTCGGCGGCCTTGTTGATCAGGTGTTCGGTATCGACCTTGCTGCGCGCATAGGCGTTTCGCGGGTGTTCCCAGACTTTGGGATCAACCTCATCGGAGGCCCAGTCGGTTTCGGTCCACTCATAGCCCTGCGGAATCGTTGCGCCCTTGGCACCGGACACGGCCGCCATGGAGCTCGTGTACACCATCCGTTTGACGCTGCCGCTCGCGTTGATGGCGTCGATCACGTTCTGCGTACCGGTGATGCCGCCCTGGTAGACGTCGTCCGAGACGTCGCCCGACCCGAGCGGTTGGGCCTCGACGGTTGCTGAGTTGCCGAGGACGGCGGCGACGTGGAATACGCCAACCGCGCCTTCGAAGGCCTTGTCGTAGGACCCCGCAGTGAAGAGATCACAGCCGTCGACAATCTCGACATTCGGCAGTTTCGAGAGGTAGTCGACGCAGTCCTTGCCGCGCCAGGAGTTGGCATCGCGAATGCAGGCGCGTACCTGGTAGCCGTGGAGTACGAGTTCCCGGACCATGTGGCCGCCGGTGAAACCGGAACAGCCGGTGACTGCGACGGGGCCGTCCTTTGGAGAGATAGCGGGCATGGATACGTCCTTCTTGTTGTTCGGGTACGGAAAGGAAGGCGTTAACTATATCTGAAGCGCGCGGCGTCCGAACGCGCGTGGGGCGTGCACGTCGTGTCAGAGCTTCACGACCCGTGGCTGCATCGCGACGATGGAGGTGCGTTCCAGTCCCTCGATGCGGCCGCGGTGGATGCGGATGTAGTCCGGGTGGGCACCCATCGTCAGGAAGTGATGCACGCTCGGGTACGCCACCATCGCGACGGAATCCCAGTCGATGTCACCAATGAGTGTCGGGAAGGTTGCCCGGGCACTGTAGGCGACTCGCAGACCGAACTGCCGGCCGAGGAAGGACTGGCCGCCCGCCGCCACGTACGCGTCGTGTTGTGCGCTGTCACCTCCCGTGTACTTGAGCAGATTGAGCATCCATACGGGCTGGGTGTGATCGAAGCGGGGTCATCGAGCAGCGCTGCCGCGCGCCCGGCGCTCATCTGTGTGTGGTGATCCCCGATGAACGCGTTGGGTGTTGTTTCGAGCGACGCCCGATCCCACGTGCGGATGTCAGCCCTGGGGCGAACCGGAGCGTCGGGAGCGACGCCCGGTATGAAGCCCGGCGAGACGGGAATGAGGTATTGGTCGGCGAACGATGCGATCCGGTCGCGACTGGTGTCGGCCAGGGCCGTGCTCGTCGCCATGGTGTGGAATGCCTCCGGGTCCGGATATGCGACGAGCGCGGCCGCCCCCCAGTCCCTGTCCCCGATGGCCGTGCGCGCGACGGGCGCCTGCATCACGACATGAGCGCCGACGCCTGCGAGGATCGACCGCATCTGGCGGCCGTATGACCGGGCCGCCTGCGTTGCCGCGTTGCCAGGCAGGTAGCGGAACGTGTTCAGCATCCAGAACGGGCGGGCATGCCATTCGCGGTTACGTGCGAACCGCCCCATTGTGGCTTCGTTGGGGTTGTGGAGATGGTAGATCACTGCGTGTCTACCGGGTGATCCGTCTGCCTGCCGAGCAGCGTCACGACGTTCCCGTCTGGGTCCTTGAAGTGCGCGAGTGTGCCGCCCCACGGCTGTTTCTCCGGCGCGCCCACGAACGGGACGCCTTTTTGCGACAGCTCGGCGCAGGTCGCCTCTATGTCGTCCACCTCCAGCGAAATGCCGACAAAGCGGCCGACGAGTTCGGCTGCTTCAGGGTCGTCCGCGGCGAGGCGTTCGAGGCCAATGTCCGCGCCGCCCGCCTCGAACTGGGCCCAGCCCATGCCTGGTCAGCGAAACGCACCGGCAGACCGATGACGTCTTTGTAGAACCCGAACGTGCGCGCCCAGTCTTTGCTGAAGATCCGAACCGCATACAATCGGTAGCTCATTTGGTGTCGTCGTCTGTTTTTCGCCACCAGTTCACCCGCGCGGTGGGGTGCATGACGTCGCCGTCGTAGAGCACGTCGATCGGGTCGCGCCCGTCCACGCCCAGACCAAACCGGTTGTAGCCGAGCAGTCGCTGCAGTCCCCGCGGCATCTGCCGAACGACGTCGCGGGGCACCGACAAAAGCTGGTTCTCCTGCGGGCGCAGATAGCCGACGCCGTGGCTCATGAAGAAACCGAGGCGTTCGCGATCCTGCGACACATTGGCGCCGCCGGCGTGCCACATGGCGCCTTCCCACATCACCATCGATCCGGACGGCATCGTAACGCGCGTGGTCTCGACTGACTGATCCACCTTCCGGTCGTGCCATGTGTGAGAGTAGGGCACGAGGTGTGTGGCGCCGTTCTCTTCGTCGAAATCATCAAGCGCAATCAGCGCGTTACAGAGGAACGGCGGATGTGGACGGGCAATGGGCCAGAGCCCGTCATCCTGATGGAGGAGCTGGCGGGTCTCGCCGGGCAGCAGGTTGAAGAGCGTCGTGACGTTGACCTGGGCAAAGGGTCCGATCACGCCGGCGACGATTGCGCGCAGGCGCGGGTCGAGGAAGATGTAGTCCGCCGCGCGGGTCTTCGCGAGCAGGTTATGGGCACGGAGCGTCTTGCCGGTATCGGTGCCGATGGCGCGCATTTC
>PBVL01000091.1 GCA_002728675.1 Gammaproteobacteria bacterium | reverse complement strand
TGGTCAGGTGGCGTCTGGTCCTTCGAGCGGCGTTACCCCGGGGTAGAGATCCACCGCGTCAACCTGCTGACGGAGCGCCACATCGGCGACCGCGTTGTACATGTGGCCGATGCTCACCGAGCCGAGTGGGAAGTCGCCCGTCGGGAGGATGCGCCTGCGGGGGGATGCCAGCATCGTGTTGAGGGCAGTTGGCTTCGCGTGGAAGATCGTTCAACGGCTGGCAATCGCGTTCGGCGCTGTAGAGCATCCACACTGCCGTTGTTGGCAACCGTCGCTCGGTCGCGAGGTAGTGTCCGAGTGAGGACACCCTGTCGCCACCCGGCCCAACAACGCCGGGAAAACTGATTGCAGCGTCGTCCTTTACGAGGTGGAAGGCATGCGCCATCAGGACGACACGCGCACCCGCGGGCGCTTCGTCGATGAGGGCGGACTCCCGGCGTTTCATGGCGTCTTCCCGGAACGCCATCGCGGGTCGCGTCGCCTCGTAGTCGGCGGCGGCTCTGACGAGCGACGTGTACCTGAGAGAGTCAGCGAGCGCAGAAAGGTCCGCTGAAACCGGAGCGAGCGCGCGCTGTGTACCGAGGCGCCGAATCCGAACGGCTTCGTCATCGAGCGCTTCGCTTGGAACGCGGGTCACGTGCCCGAAGCCGGCACCCTCGAGGTTCTCGTAGGCGATACCGCCGCCCGGATCGATGTCGAAGCCAAAATAGTCGCGAATGCCGAGATCGCGCAGGCTGCGGTAAAACCGGGTGTGTTCGGCACACATCTGTGCGGTCGGGTAGGTGGAGTTGCCCGGCGCAAACACGCCGGTTGGCGAGTCGTCGCGTTTCCAGCCTTCGTAGCCGAACGTCGCAGCGTGGCGGATGTGTGTGTCGTCACCATCCGCCAGGAACCGCGCAATCCGGCGCCCGTCGGCCCACCCCAGCTCTTCGAGCAGCACGAGCGGGTAGCGTCGCGCCAGACGCCCGAGCCACCACAGCCGGAAATCCACCTTCTCGTGGATGAAGTGGTTCGGCTCCCCGAGCATGATCAGTCGGGAACCGGCGATCTGCGCGTCGAGGCCCGCGAGCCCGTCGGCCGATGTGTCGACGGCAACGCGCCGGCCCAGGCGCGAAGCCTCGCCGCATCGGTGAACGTGGTTGGGGTTCGCATGGCTCGGGCCTGACCTTTTGGGTCAAGACGTGTCAAGGTCTTCCTGACACAAGGAAAGTGTCAGGAATGACGTCCCTCCCCGCCCAAGCCGCAGACTGAGAACGGGTGATCGGCAGGGCTGCTGCAGCCCGATCAGTTGAACGGCTGTGCAACGCCCAATTCGTCCATTGTCTCCCGGAACCACTCAATCACATCCGGGTGATAGGGAATCCCCTTTTGGTTTCGCTCGGTCGCTGCTTCCTGTTCGGGCACGCCTGCGTAGACCACCCGCGTTTCGCCCGGCGCCGGCTTGCAGTCGAGCAGGCGCTGATTGTAGGCATCCATGTCGGCCTTGAAGTTGCCGGCATCCCCAAACGCGCCGACGTTGATGGCCATGAAGCAGTGGGCGCTGCCGTCGCGTCTGAGCGGTCCGCCGCCGGAGCCGGCCAGCAGACTCGTCAGGATCTCGACGAACATCATCATGCCGTACCCCTTGTGGGAGCCGATCTCACGCGTGCCGCCGAGCGGCAGCATCATGAAATCGTCGGGGACGTCGGTTTCTTCCATGATCGGTGCGCCGTCCGGACCGGACACCCAGCCGGGGAGGGCCTGACCGCCGACCCGGCGCAGCAGGCCGATCTTGTTCGCGGCGACAGAACTCATTGATGCGTCGAACAGGTATGGCTCCGTTTCGGCGGTTGGCGCGGCGATGCCGATCGGGTTCAGCCCGAGCAGTGGTTCCGCGCCCTGGGTCGGGGTGACGAGGACGCCGCCGGTGGTCATCGAAATGCCGATCATGTCGGCCTCGAGGGCCAGGTGCGCATGGTACGCGGCCGCGCCGTAGTGATCGCCGTTGTGCGCCGTGACGATTGCGACGCCGTATTCCCTGGCGCGCTCGATCGCGAGTCGCATGCAGTGGGGGCCGACGACGATGCCGAGGCCCTTGTCCGAGTCGATGTTCACCGCCCCTTTGTTGTCGGCCGTTGCCTTCCACTGCGGGTCGGGGTTGACGCTTCCGCCTTTGAGACCCGCCACGTAGGCTCGCATCATGTTGCTGACGCCGTGGGAGTCGATGCCGCGTACGTCCGCGTACAGCAACGTGTCGGCGCCCTGGCTCGCGTTCGCCTCGGGCATGCCGAGTGCGACGAAAATGTCGACAACCGCCTGATGCATCATCGCGGGCGGAATGCGCACGGCGATGTCCTCGGGAACCTTGAAACGGTCGAGCATGGTGATGTCCTGTTGTTGGCGGGAGGGTCTGGCGCGCGTTCAGCGCGCCGTGTAGCCACCGTCGACCGGCAGCACAACTCCCGTGATGAAACTCGCGTCGTCACTTGCGAGGAAGGCGGCAGCGGACGCAATCTCCTCGGGCTGACCCAGCCGGCCCAGCGGATGCAGCCCTTTCAGGAACTCGGGACCGTCGGGCAACGAGCGGAGGTTCTCGGTCATCGGCGTTTCGATGTAGCCCGGCGCGATTGCGTTCACGCGAACGCCGCGCTGCCCGAAGGTGATGGCAAACTGCTTCGTCAGACCGGACACGCCGTGCTTGGCGGCGATGTACGAACCGGCGCCTTCGGCCATCTCGATGTCCTGATCGAGCGACTGCAGCATGCTCGACGGCCCCACCAGTCCCACCAGCCCCGCGACCGACGCGGTGTTGATGATCGAGCCCCCGCCGTTGTTCGCGAGGTGCTGGGCACCGTGGAACAGACCGTAGTACACGCCGGACAGGTTCACCGCGATCGTCTGATCCCAAGTGCCGCCCCCAATGCCGGCATTGTTGAAGATGACGTTGAGCTTGCCGAACGTCTCTGCGGTGCGCTCGATCGTCGCCTTCACGGCATCCGGGTCGGTGACGTTCAGTTCGCAGCCGAGCGCGTCGCCGCCTTCCTGGTTGATGACGTTGGCCGTCGCCTCAGCCCCCGCGACGTCGAGGTCGGCGCACATGACTTTTGCACCGTCCCCGGCCATACGGAGCGCCGAAGCGCGACCAATTCCGCTGGCTGCGCCCGTGATGAGCGCAACCTTGTCTTTGAGATCGGGCACCTCAGTAGTCCCCCGACCCGCCTTTCTCTTCGCGCGTCGTGCCTGCGACGGCGCGATCTTTCGGCGCGCTGTCGTAGGCGCCGCGGAAGTCGCGGAACGGACCGTCGCGCCATTCGAGCGCGGACTTCAGGCCGTCTTCGCGGACGCGGCGGCCCCACTCTGCGCCGGCTGCGCGCGCTGCAGACAGCGCCTGGATTTCGGTGCCGGAGTGCAGCGCTTCGCGGATACCCATCGTCTCGTACTGACGGTTCACCGCGCGTTTCGAGTACATCAGCATTTCGTTGTCGACGTGGCTCATGCGGCGCGCGAACTTCTCCGTGAAGTCAGCGAGCTCATCCTGCTCGACCGCGTAGTTGGCCCAGCCGAGTTGCACCATGTCGTCGCCCGAGAACGAGTCACCGACGTAGGCGAATTCCCGGGCCTTGCAGGGCGGCAGGTGCCATGGGGTCCACATCATGTCCATCGTGGTCATTGCGCGAACGGGTGGATAGCCGATCTTCGCGTCGTGAGTGACGATGCGGAAGTCGCATGCGGTGGCCAGTTCGGTGCCGCCTGCAAGGCAGTGGCCCTGGATCGCGGCGACGACCGGCTTGGCGAGTTCCCAGATCGTCCAGTTGGTCATCACGACGTGACGCGCCCACTGGTTTGCACCCGGGTGGGTGGTGCCGGTTTCCGGCAGATGTGAGCGCTTGTTGACGAAGTTGTCGTCGTCCGCGGCCCGCGAGGGTGTCAGGTCGTACCCCGCCGAGAACGCGCGGCCCTGGGCCCGGAGTACGATGACGCCGACTTCGTCGTCGTGTTCCGCCTCGCGCATGGCGTCCATCAGCTCGCCGCGCAGGTTGTTCGAAAGTGCGTTGAGTTTTTCCGGTCGGTTCAGGGTGATGAACGCGAGGCGTCCGTCGGTTTCGTAGAGGATGTCGCTGTAGTCCATGGAGCTCTCCGTTCTTATACTGCAGGCCAACGATGGCCTGGATGTTTTTGATCGCGTCTTGGCGTCGAGGCGGCGCCGGCCGCGCTCGTCGGCGTGGACCGGCGAGCATACCGCCATGCCGCGAACCCCGCCAACATGGACGCCGGGTGCGACGCCTTGCCCGGTCTGCCCCCGTCCGCCATGCTTGGCGCTGCTCCACCCGAAGCCACGCCGTGATCACCCTCGCCGACAACAAATTCCTGCGTTTTGGCGCTTTCGCAGGACTCTACAGTGCGCAGGGGATTCCCTACGGGCTGTTCTTCATTGCCCTGCCAACCTGGCTTGCAAGTGAGGGATTCACCACGGCCCAGGTAGGTGCGTTCAGCGGCACGGTCATCCTGCCCTGGACGTTCAAGCTCGTTGCGGGCCCGTTCATGGACCGCTTCGGCTTCCTGGCGATGGGTCGTCGGCGCCCGTGGGTCATCGCGGCCCAGTTGGGGATACTCGTGGGTGCGCTCGGCCTTGCGACCGCGCCGTCGGAGATTGGCTGGATCCTCGCCTGGGGCTTTCTCATCAATTGTTTTGCGGCCTGGCAGGACGTCGCGGTCGACGGCATGGCGATCGACGTGCTGCCGGTAGAAGACCGCGCCAAGGCGAACGCGTTCATGTTCGGCGGTCAGTCGGTCGGGATTTCCGCCTCGTCCGCCGGTGGTGCCTGGCTGCTCGTGAATCACGGACTGTCCGCGTGCGCACTCGTCATGGCCTCCTGTGTTGCGGTCATCGCCCTGATTCCGCTGCTGCTGCGCGAGCGGCCGGGTGAGCGCCTGCTGCCGTGGACTCCCGGGTCGGCGCTCGCGAGATCGGTTGCCCTGCAGGAATCGAAGTTTCTGCTCATCGTACGCGATGTCTTCTTCGCCCTGATCATGCCGATGAGCATCCTGCTGATCGTGGTCAAGTTCGGGGACCGCGTGGTGGCGGGGGTCATCAGCGCCGCCTGGCCCGTCATCACGACCCAGGAACTCGGCTTCGCGGCAACGTTCTATCCGGAATGGGCCGCGGTCAGCGGGATCGTGGCAGCGGTGTTCGGCGTGATCATTGCGCCGCTCGTCGACCGGTACACCGCTGAGCGCGCGCTCATCTGGGGACTTGCGCTGAAGGCCGCGGTCATCGCCGGGGCTGCGCTCCTGGCACCGTACTGGGTGAACGAGACCGTGATGATCGTGCTGATCTTCCTCGTGTTCCTGACCTCACAACTGCTGACGATCTCGACGATTGCGCTCTTCATGAACCTCTGTGCGCCCAGGGTCGCCGCGACCCAGTTTGCCGTGTACATGGCACTGTCCAATCTCGCATTGTCCACGGGGTCACTGGTGATTGGTCCGCTCGACGCGCTCCTCACGTTCGACCAGATCTTCTACGTCGTTGCGGTGGTCGACGTGCTGATGCTGGTCCTCATGCTCCGTTTCAATCTCGCGGCGCACAAAGGTCGTGTGGAAGCGCGCTTCGGCACGGCGTGATCCGTCCGGTCGGTCCCGGTGGCGCTGGCAGGAGCACCAGCGGCAGGCTGCTGGCCGTGTGCATTCGCGAGATCGGGGCGCGGCAGATGCAGCGGCTTCCTCTGAGGGCGCCGCCGCGAGCGGGCACGAGGTGTGTGCCGCCCGCTTCGATCGATATCGCGCGTTGGCCGGTGCCACGTGTCGCGGGCGCGGCGCCGCCTGCCCGTGGTCGACGCATGGATGGCGCCGGTCAGCCTTTGAGCCGTGCGAGCAGTGCGTCTTCCGGTGACCATTCGAACGACCGCGTTTCAGCAAGGCCGGAGTCGACGAACCAGCGCCAGGTCTGCTGCACCGACGCCGTGAACGAGTAGTTGGGTTCCCAGCCGATCGCGTTGCGAAGGCGGTCGATGCTGATGAGCGCGCTTTCGTTCCACGGGCGTAGATTGGGCGCCATCCGCTGCACCAGGTAACGCGAACACGTGAAGTCGCTGGCGTGGAGTTCGTCCATGACCGGCGCGGGTACGAACACCTTCTGCGGCTTGACCCCTGCCGCCGCCGCGCAGGCGTCGACGTAGCCCTCGTCCGTGAAATAGTCGCGACCGGTCAGGTTGTACTTCTGGCCGAAGGTCAGCGGGTTGCCCATGAGCATGCGCAGCGCGCGGGCCTGATCGGTCACGTGGCCGACCTGGCCGAGCGTCGTACCGTCGCCCTGGATCAGCACGGGGCGGCCCTCGATCAGCCGTTTGAACATGCGCTGCTCGCGGTCAGGGATGATGTTGTTGGGGCCAAACACCATCGAGAAAGGCACGATCGTCATCGGGAGACCGGTCCGGCGATGCCGGTCGATAAGGTAGTCCTCGCACAGGATCTTGTTCATCCCGTATTCGGACTGTAACGGCCCTCTGTCCATCGGGAAGTCTTCGGTCATTGGTGGCAACCTGCAGGAGCCATACGTGACCGTGGAGCTTGCGAAGATGTAATGGCCCATGCGTCCGTCGAGCATCTCGACGACGCTGCGCACGTCTTCAGGGGTGTACGCGGAGATGTCCTGCACACAGTCGAAGGTTTCGTCGCCCAGCGCGGCGCGCAGAGCGGTATGGTCGTGCCGGTCTCCGTAGAGTCGCCTGACGCCGGGCGGCACGACCGCCTCGCTCGCGCCGCGATTGAAGAGTGTGACGGCGTGGCCGTGTTTGACGAGTTCTTCCACCAGGGCGAGACCGTTGAACCGGGTGCCGCCCATTACGAGCACTTTCATGCCTGCTCTCCTTTGTCGACGGCAGCCTGTGCCCTGTCTCGCAGCTTTGCGCGTTGAATCTTCGTGCCGTTTGCGCCTTTCGTGGTCGGGAATGCGGTCAGCGCCTCGAAGGCGATCGGGACCTTGAACCGGGCCAGGGCCTCGCTGCAGTGGGCGCCCAGGTTGGCGGAATCGATCGACTGGCCCTCGGCGGCGATGACAAAGGCGTAGGCGCGCGCGGCGTCCCCCACGCGGACCGATACGACCTGCGCGCCCTCGACGCTCGGGTGTTCGGCAAGATGGGCTTCGATCTCGACCGGGCTGACAAGAAAGCCTCCAAGCCGGAGCGTGTCGCCCATGCGGGTCACGTAGACGAATTTGCCCTCGCCGGTCGTGTATCCTAGATCGCCCGTGCGCAGGTAGCCGTCGTTGGTGAAGGCGGCGGCGGTGGCCTCGGCGTTTTCGAAGTAGCCCGCCATCAGGCTGGGCCCGCGAATCTCGAGTTCGCCGGATTCGCCGTCAGGGCACAGTTCGCCGGTGTCGGGGTGACGGACGCGGACGCGCGCGGATGCAGAGATCAGTTGTCCGCCGCCCAGGACCCGCTCGGCTTGCGGCGTTGCCGGGTCTTGCCGTGCAAACAGGGCCATCACTTCACTCATGCCATAGAGGCCAATGAGGCGCACGCCGCGGGTCTCGGCGCGCTCGGCAAGTTCTTCCGGTGATGCGTTGAAGGCGCCGAAGCCGATTGCAGTGAGACCCGGCATCGCGGTGAGTCTCGGGTCGGCTTCGAGCATCGCCATCACCATGTCGTCGGTGGCCGATAGGTAACGCACGTTGTGGGTATCGATGAGTTGAACGGTTTCGGCCGCGTCGAAGGCGCTCGTGATGACCATCGGTTTGCGGCCCGCAACGGCGAGCACGATGCTCGTGAACCCGAACACACCGCAGAACGGCAAGGTCTGCAGCACCGCGCCGTCGCCGATGAGCGTTGCCATGTTGGTCCACAGTTCGCCGGCGTGGGCGACGATGCTGCGTTGTTGGTGCAGGACGAACTTGGGTGCGCTGGTCGTGCCCGAGGTCGTGAACATGTTGCAGCCGTGCCCGGCCGTGCCTGCGTTGCCGGGGCGGGGCGCGTGTTCGAGCAATGCCTGCCACGAGGTCACGTGCTTGCGATCGAGCTTGCCGGGTACTTCCGGGGCCGAGTCTCCTTCGCCGTAGAGCACGACGGATTCGAGTCGCGCGAGGGCGTCGGCGCTGACCTCGTCGAGGATTGACAGGAAGTCGATACCGCGGAACCCGGGCCAGAGCATCAGGACTTTCGCGCCGGAGCGGCCGACGATGTCTGCAACCTCCTTCGCCCGGTAGCGCGTGTTGACCGCGACAGCAATTGCCCCGAGCTGTGCACAACCGAAGTACGCCGCAACGTACGCGACCGTGTTGGGCAGCCAGAACGCAACCCGGTCGCCTGCGCCGACACCGAGGGCAGCCAGTCCGGCCGCCGTGCGCCGTGCGGCGTCTTCCAGTTCCCGCCAGGTCCACCGGTCTGCGCTATAGTGGATCGCGACGGTATCGGGCGCCGCAGCGGCCGCCCGTTCCAGCAGGCCGAATACCGTGGGCATCAGTAGTACACGGCGTTGCTGCCGCCACCGTCCGCGGCGATGGTTTCGCCGCTGATGGCCCAGGCCTTGTCCGAGCAAAGAAACGCCGTGACGTGGGCAATCTCGCTTGCGTCGACCATTCGACCAATGGAGTTGGCGCGGGGGTTGCCCTCCGCGTAGTCGCCGGCTTCGATCTCTTCCGGGGAGACGCCCTTCTTCTCGGCGCGCGCGGCGAGCATGACGGCGGTGCGCTCGGTGCGGGTGATGCCTGGGTGGATGCAGTTGACGGTGATGCCGCTCCGGCCGAGTTGCGTTGCGAGCGTTTTCGTAAAGTGCACGAGCGAGCCGTTCCGCGCCCCACCGGACAGATTCCCGGCAATGCGGGCATTCAGGCCGCTGATGTTCACGATACGCCCCCAGCCAGCTTGCTGGAGGTAGGGAATCGCCGCGCGTGTGCAGCGCAACGCGCCCATGTATTTGACGTTGAAGTCATCGAGGAAATCGTCGTCGACGATCGTGTCGATGTAGCCCACCGCGGTTGCCGAGCCGCCCGGTGCAGATCCGCTGTTGATGAGCAGGTGCAGGCCGCCCAGTTGCTGGGCCGCGTCCGAGACCATGGCCTCGACCGCGGATCGATCGCGCACATTGCAACTCATCGGAATGACGCGCGCGCCGGTGTCGTCGGCAATTTCCTGGGCCGCGCTCGCGAGGCGTTCGGGATCCCGCGCGACAATGGCGAGGTCGACGCCTTCTCGTGCGAGTTCCCACGCGATGGCTTTGCCGATCCCGCGGCTGCCGCCCGTCACGATGCCCAAACGGCCTTTCAGTCCCAGATCCATGTGCTGCCTCCCCTTTGGAATGCCGAGTATATGTCTGCCCGATCATGTCGGCCTTCTGTGCCAATCGGTTTCTATATAAGCTGATGTTGATATACGAAGCCGAAGTTAAGCATGGACGATTGGACCAGACGTCAGGCCGAGGCCGGTGAGCGCAGGGTGGTCGCAATGGAGTGGGAAGGCAGGGCGGCTCGCGCGGTGGTCACACGCAGGCCATACCCCGCTCCGGTTGAGGACGTCTGGGACGCAATCGTCACGCCCGAGCGCCTGGAGCGCTGGTTCCTGCCGGTGAGCGGCGAACTGCGCGAGGGCGGTCGCTATCAACTCGAGGGCAACGCGGGAGGCGTGATCAATCGCTGTGAGGCACCGACGCTGCTGGCAGTGACCTGGGAAATGCAGGACGGCATCGGCTGGGTGAACGTGAAGCTCGACGCGCGAGACGAGTCGGGTTGCGTCATGACGCTCGAGCACATCACGCATGAAGGGCCCGGGTTCCTCACCTTTTGGGAACAGTTCGGGCCTGGGGCGCTCGGGGTTGGCTGGGACATTGGCCTGCGTGGACTCGCCGACCATCTGCGTGGCGAAGGGGATCCGCTGATCGGGGACGAGGCGGTCTGGGTCGCGTCCGACGATGGGCAGGGGTTCCTGCGGATCGCGTGTGACGGCTGGGTCACCGCGGAGGTGGAGTTTGGTACCGATGCTGCACAGGCGCAGCAGGCGGGCGCACGGACCTTCGCGTTCTATACCGGTGCGGATGAAGGAGGCGCTGGCTGATGCACGCATTTGACGTCCTCGGCGATCCGGTTCGCCGCCGGATCTTGGAGCTGCTCGCGGACGGAGAGCGCGCCTCCGGAGAGATCGTCCGGGTGATCGCCGATGAGTTCGGGCTGACCCAGCCCGCGGTCTCGTATCAACTCAGGATTTTGCGGGTGAATGGGTTTGCCATGGTCCGCCCTGAAGCACAGCGCAGAATTTATGCGCTCGACCCCGGCTCCATAGCGGAGATCGAAGCGTGGCTTGCACCTTTCCGCCGAAACCGGGAGCACGCACTGGGCGCGCTCGAGTCGGAGGTCGCGCGCGCAAACGCCCGAAGCCAAAGCGGAAGAACGGAGTGCGGAATTGAAGGATCGACGGGCGGGCCATCGTACCGGGCCACGGAGGGTGACTGCGTGCGCTGCGGCAGGTCACGGTGTATTTGATGAAGTCGCTGTCGCAAACGTTCACGCACAGCTTCAGGACGTTCGCCGGGGCGGCGGAGTCGCGGCGTGAGTCTGGAACGCAGACTTGGGCATTTCGCGTCGATCCTCCCGCGCCTGAGCGCGCATGCGTTCATTGAGGATGGCGAGCAGGCTGCATTCGCGGCGATCCGGGGCGTCGACGTGGGGCAGTTGCGTCAGGTCGACTGGTCGGACTGTGTGGTGGAGCGCTGCAGCTTCGTCTCAGCGACGGTGGCCGACTCGACGTTCGAACGCACGCTGTTCACTGACTGTGACTGTTCCGGCCTGACGTTTGCCAATTGCCTGCTGCGCGATTGCGTCTTTGTCGAGGTCAAGTCGGTCGCGCATCTTGCGCTCGACAACTGTGTGCTTGACGGTGTCACGAGCGTGCGTAGTCGGCTGGATCGCCTGGAACTGCTAGCCTCGCGGATCGCCGACTTCGAGTGTGCGCTCAATGCAGGCCGCGAGCTCCGCGTCAGCGACTGCACTTCACCGAAACGGAGGGCTGGACGGGTGGTTCTGCAGGACAGTCGATTCGCGAGGCTGACGGGGCTCGATACGTTGGGGGCAGCGGGCGTCAGCGTGCACATGGATGCTGTCCTCTGGCGCGCCCTGGGTGACCAGCTGCTTGCGGAACGTGGGTTTGCGGAACTCGACAACGAGTCGCGCCTCTCGGAGCGTGCGCTCGATGCGTGTCTGGGAGCTTTGGTCGGTGCGGCTGGACCGGCCGCATGAATCCCGGGGCCGGGGCACGTGCGCGTGGCTGACGCTGGGGTATGATCCGGGGATGTCGCACCGGTCCCCGATGTTCGTTCGCCTCGCCGTGTTTATTGTCGTGTTGGTCGGCACAGCTGTCGCGCGAGCGGACGATGCCCCAACCGGCATTCGCTATCAGCACGGTTATGCGTTCCTGGCCGAGCCCGGCTACGGCCCCGAATTCGAGCACTTCGACTACGTCAACCCGGATGCGCCCAAGGCAGGGCGAATGCGCATTCCGCAGATGGGCAACTGGGACAGTTTCAACCCTGTACCGCTCAAAGGGCGCGTCGCGGCGGGACTGTCCGTATGGTCACCACCGGGCAACCATCTGTACGACAGTTTGCTGTCCCCGTCGGCCGACGAGCCGTCCTCGTTCTACGGACGTCTTGCAGAAGGAATCGCGATCGCCGAAGACGGCGCGTGGATTGGCTTCAAGCTGCGGGAAGGGCCCCGCTGGCATGACGGCAAGCCGATCACCGTCGATGACCTCGTGTTCAGTTTTGACGTCTACAAGGACAAGGACAACACGGCAGCGACGATCTCTCAGCCGCTCGATCCGTTCGTGTCGATCGAGGTCCTCAACGATCGGGAGTTTCGATATCACATTGCCGAACACGAGCAGGGCAACCCGATTCTGCCGACCCGGATCGGCGTGCTTCCGGTGTTGCCGAAACATTACTGGCAGGCGGAAGCCAACGACATCACGAAGACGACGGTCAATCCGCCGCTTGGTTCGGGGCCCTATCGCATCGGTGACTTCTCGGTCGGACGCTGGCTCAAGTACGAACGGGTTGAGGATTACTGGGGCAAAGACCTTTCGGTCAACCGCGGCAGGCACAACTTCGCAACGCTGAAGTTCGACTACTTCCGGGACGATCAGGTGCAGACCGAAGCCGTGAAAGGAAACGTCATCGATGTGCACGTCGAGAACCTGCCGCGACTTTGGGAAAACGCGTACAAATTCCCGGCCGCGGACGCTGGCGTGTTCAAAACGCCGACCGTGTACCTCTCGCGACCGGCGGGGCTCTGGTGGCCGGCCTTCTGGAATCTCGATCAGAAGCGCTTCCAGGACATTCGTGTGCGCGAGGCGCTGTGGCTCCTCTGGGACTTTGTCTGGCTGAACCGGCGCAGCTACGGCTTTTACGGTCTGGCGACGAGTTTCTTCCACGGCTCACACCTCGCTGCGTCGGGTCTGCCGAGCGCGCGCGAACTGAAATTCCTCGAGCCGCTGCGTGATCAGGTACCCGCCCGTGTCTTTAGTGAAGCGTACGAGCCGCCGCCGAATATCGGACCGGGCTGGCACCGGGAGAATCTCCTGAAGGCGATGGAGTTGTTCAGGGAAGCCGGCTGGGTCGTACGGGACAATCAGCTGGTCCACGGCGAGACTGGTGAACAGTTTCACATCCGCTTTGTCGCGGTATCGCCCGCGCTCGGCAGTTCGTTCATTCATTACACACGGGTGCTCGAACGGTTGGGGATCACGACGTCGATCAAGTCCCCGGAGATCTCCAACTGGCTCTTCCGCATGCGTTCGGGGGACTTCGACGCGGGCGCAATCTGGTTTTTGCCCGACGACATGCCGACGCTGCTGATCAGCAACAGCTTCTCGAGCGCCGCGGCCGATCAGGCGTACAGCCAGAACTGGAGCAACATGCGTGACCCGGCCGTCGACGCGATGATCGAGCACATCTACACGGCCGGGAACTACGAAGACTACGTGGCCGCGATCAGGGCGCTCGACAGAATCCTGCTCTGGAATTTCTACTTCGTGCCGGGCATGACCAAAACCAAGATCGGCATCGCCCATTGGGACAAGTTCGGCAAACCCGAACACGGCAAGCTGAACCGGCTCGGGCACGTCGACACGTGGTGGTGGGACGAGGAGCGAGCGAACGCCGTGGGCGTCTTCAAGGGGAAGAAGCAGTAGCCATGCAGGCTGCGACACGTGACGAAATTGAAGCGGCGTTTGGTGGATGGACGGACAAGGAGGAGTTGTTCGTCCCGACGCTCGATGAGATAGACTGGGATGCGCGGGACTTCCTAGGTTGGGTGCATCCCGGTGGGCACCGGGGTTACCTCGTGCACTGGTCACCCGTCGATGGTGAGTTGAAAGGTACGGTCCTGCGCCGATCAAGGCGTGGTGGCAAGAAGCCCCACGTCGAAATGTGTGCCTGGTGCCATCACGTTCACTATTCGGGTGGGACGGCCATGTTCAGCGTATCGCTCAAGGGCAGCCACGGGCGCCACATCTTCGGCAACGTCGTCTGCGCCGACCTCGCGTGCAGCCTGAGAATCCGCAACCTGATTGGCGCGCCCCCCTGGGCCTCCGAGACGATGTATCTGCCCGCACGGATCTGGCGCATGCAGCGCAAGATGCACAAGTGGCTTCGCAAAGCGGATCGGCTATAGCGCATGAAGCACGCGTCCGGTCCGCGGAAAGAGCCTGATGATGCCTTTTTGGCGAACCGATTGTTTTATTGACGCTTCTGGCTCAAGAGCTTCGGCCGACCAGACGGAATCGTAAAACTCCACAAAACGCGCAAGAGGAGAGGAGGGTGCGTGTGCCGGGAAGTCCGTGGGAACCACTGCCCGTGCGAACCACTATCGTTGTCCTGGCGCGTCCTTCAGGATGATGTCGCGGATGTGTTGCCAGCGCTGCAGAAATGGCGGATCGAGGTCGCGCGATGTTTCGAGTGAGGCCAGTCCCATCATGATGAGCGTTCTCGACTTGGCCTCGAATTCCCCAAAACCCATGCCGATGAAAATCTGGTCCAGGCGTTCAGCGAGCACGTCGTCGTAACGTTCCACGGCTGCGAGCGCGCGTGCATCGCGATGGGCCCAGGCGCGCATGGCAATGTTGAGCTGACGCATCGAGTCGCGTCGGAAAATGGCGGTTGCCTCGCGAAGCAGCGCATCGGGATCTTCGCCGACGGCGAGACGCGCCTCGTTGAAGAGTCGCTGAGCCTGCTCCGAGCCGTAGTAGGCTGCCAGTGCCGCGTGATACGCGTCGAGGTTGTCGAAGTGGTGGTAGAAGCTGCCGCTCGACACGCCCAGCGCTTCGGTCAGGCGCGGCAGACGCACGGCGTCGATCCCTTCTTCGATGAGCAGGCGCTGGCCGGCCTTGATCCAGTCTTCCTGCGTTTTTCCTGTGCGCGGCATGCAACGTCGTCGGGCGGTCGGTGAACCTTTACAATAACATAACGTATGTTATGTTAACCGTCGCAGCGCGATGAGTCCGCGCCTGTGAGTCCGGCCACACATCGCCGAGGACAGACCCGAGCGACGCAACGACTGCGTCGCCCAACCAGATCAGACAGAGCGGAATGAGCTATGAGTGAAGGTGCACGCGACGCGCAACCTGAATTTCGGACGCCCGAGCAGGAGCAGGCAGCGCTCGGGGCCAATGTCCCCGGGGCGTATGACATGGCCGTCGAGGACATCAACCCGGTCAACGCGCACTTATTCAAGGAGGACCGCTGGCAGGAGGTGTTCGAACGCCTCCGCGCCGAAGATCCGGTGCACTTCAACGAGATTTCCTCGGCGGGGCGGTATTGGTCGCTGACGCGCTATGCGGACATCAAGAAGGTGGACGCGGACTGGCAGACGTTCTCGTCGGCGCGCGGCATCTCACTCGGGTTCCCGGTTGGTCAGGAGCCCCCGCAGAGCCCGTTCTCCGGTTCGAGCCCGTTCATCTCGCAGGATCCGCCAAGTCACGACGAACAGCGCAAGACGGTTGCAGGCGTCGTTGCGCCGCCCAACCTCGCGAAGCTCGAACCGCTCATCCGTGAGCGCACGCGCATGGTCCTCGACTCGCTGCCAGACGACGAGCCATTCGACTGGGTCGACACGGTGTCCATTGAACTGACCACGATGATGCTCGCCACGCTGTTCGACTTCCCCTTCGAAGACCGGCGCAAACTCACGCGCTGGTCCGACGTCGTCTTTGCAATCCCGGAACCGGGTGGCATTGTCGAGACGCAGGATCAGAAGCGCGAAGAGTTCATGGAGTGTGTGCAGTACTTCGCGCGACTCTGGGAGGAACGCCGCGTGAAGCCCGGCAATGACCTCGTCTCGATGCTCGTGCACGGCGAGGCCACCAAAGACATGGCGGCCGCGGAACATCTCGGGAACCTGCTGCTCTTGATCGTGGGTGGCAACGACACGACCCGCAACACCATGTCGGGCAGCATCTATGCCCTGAACAAGTTTCCCGCGCAGTACGACAAGCTCGTCGCGGATCCAACGCTCATCCCGCGGATGGTTGCGGAAGTGATTCGCTGGCAGACGCCGCTGTCCTACATGCGTCGCACGGCCAACCACGACTGCGAAGTTGGTGGCAAGCAGATCCGCGGGGGTGACCAGGTGCTGATGTGGTACATCTCGGGCAACCGCGACCCGGAGGTCTTCGAGAACGCGGACGAGCTGGACATCGAGCGCGCGAATGCGCGCAACCACCTGTCGTTCGGCTTTGGCATTCACCGCTGCATGGGCAACCGGCTTGCGGAACTCCAGCTCAGAGTGCTCTGGGAAGAGATCCTGCCGCGCTTCGGGAAGATCGAAATGCTCGAAGAGCCGACGCGCACCTTCTCATCGTTTGTGCACGGCTACACGCACATGCCCGTGCGTGTGAAACGCAAGGCGTAACGGGTGCGCCGGGACGGAGCCAGACCGGGTTGCGGCTTTCAGCATGCGGCCGTGGTCAGGTCGTCCATCGTGAGTAGCGGGCGCAGCTCGAGGTTCCTCTCGGCGAGCGCCTCGCGCCCACCGCTCTGCCGGTCGCTAACGCAAACGGCGCACAACACGTCGACGTCGTCCGCGCGAAGATCGCTCAGCGTGTTCAGAATGGCCTTGCCTGACGAGACCACGTCTTCGACCAGGGTGACTCGCCGCCCCGCGAGTTCGGGGCCCTCCGCGTACTTCCGTGTGCCGTAAGCCTTGCGCTCCTTGTGCAGGAACGCGGCAGGCAGACCGGTGATCTGAGAGAGGATCGTCACGACCGGGATTCCGCCCATTTCCAGGCCGCCCAGTATCTCGGTCTCTGCCGGGATGAGCGGCGCCATCGCTTCCCCGATCCTCCGGAGGAGGACCGGGTCGGACTCGAAGCGATACTTGTCGAAGTAGGTGTCCGAGACTGCACCGGAGTGCAGCTCGAAACGCCCCGCCAGCCGCGCGACGTCGTGGATGTCCCTGGCGAGGCTCACCGGGGCCAGTCCGCTGTCAGGATGCGTCTTCCACAACCGTGCCGTGCAGGCGCTCGGTGGCCGCGAGGTAGTCTTCCATGAAGTCGTAGACAACCTGTTTGGAGGCGAGTTCCTGGTTCATCAGCCCAACACCCTGGCCGACAAAGGACGTTGCCAGCTGTTTGGCACCAACGTGACCGCCTTCGGCGAGCTTGGTGACCTTGTTGAGCGGAGGTCCGCTAACGAGTCCCATGAGGGGCATCGGGAGCGGTTCAGGCGCGTTCTCGTCTTCCCATGCGTCCGTCCACGGAGAGCGCAGCTGACGCGAGAATTTGCCGGTGCGGTATTTCGAACGCACCGTCTGACGTGAGCTCGCGTTCATGTACTTCTGCTTGATGACCGGGGAGGTCTCCGCTTCCTTCGTGGTGAGCCACACGGAGCCGGTCCAAGCGCCCGCAGCGCCCATGGCCATACAGGCCGCCATCTGGCGCCCGGTGACGATGCCACCCGCCGCGAGAATCGGCACATCGTAGTTCGCTACCGCTTCGGCGACTTCGGGTACGAGGACCAGGGTGGAAACATCACCGCAGTGCCCGCCGGCTTCTGTGCCGGCGACGATGAGGATGTCGACACCGGCTTCACATTGCTTCACGGCATGTTCCTTCGCACCGACCAGCGCTCCGGTCATGACGCCGTTCAGCTTGCCCATGTCGATCATGTATTTGGGCGGCACGCCGAGCGCGTTGACGATCATGCTGATCGGGTGCGAAAAGGCAACGTCGATGATGTTTGCCGCGCGCCCCTCTGTGAGGAAGCCGCCCGCGCCGCCCTGTTGGTTCTCGTAGATGTCAGCGGTGTCGATCTGGTGTTGCGCAAGGATGTTTGCCGCGTAGTTGCGGTGCTCATCCGGCACCATGTCGAGCATCTCCTCGCCGGTGGTGTTGTCGTCTTTGACGGCCATGCTCGTTGGCGCAATCAGGTCGACGCCATACGGTTTGCCGTCGATGTGCTCATCGATCCACTTCAGTTCGATCTCGAGCGTCTCGGCGTTGTAGCCGGCAGCACCGAGAATGCCCATGCCGCCGGCCTTGGACACCTCAACGACGACGTCCCGGCAGTGCGTGAAAGCGAGGAGCGGGAACTCGATGTTCAGCATGTCGCAGATGGGTGATTTCATGTGGCCTCCGGGCTTGGGCGTGCGTTGTTCTTGTAGGCCCCGGAGTTTACGCCAGTCGGCGCTGGCCGCGTAGCGGCTGACTTCAGCAGGGTCCCTCTCTATCATTGGCGACGACTTCCACCGACAGGACCAGCACATGGGATTTGCCCTTTCAGACATGCAGTTGACCAGCTCTGCGTTCAGTGAAGGAGGGGCGATTCCTTCCAAACACACGGGCGAGGGGCCTGACGTTTCGCCCGAACTCAGCTGGACAGGCGCCCCCGCGGGCACCCAATCCTTCGCGATCATCTGCCACGACCCCGACGCGCCGCTGGTCACTCCGGCGGGCAGTTATGGCTACGTCCACTGGGTGCTCTACAACATTCCGGCTTCGGTGAGCAGCCTCGCCGAGGGTGACGGTGGCTACACGCAGGGGGTGAACGACTTCGGCAGGCCGGGTTACGGCGGCCCCATGCCGCCGAACGGGCACGGCGTGCACCGGTATTACTTCTGGGTTCTGGCGCTCGGCAGTGAAGGCAATCTGCCCGAAGGGTTGTCGATGACGGATCTGCTGAAGGCGACCGAGGGCGATCTTATTGGCATGAATCGTGTCGTCGGCCATTACAGCCGTGCATAGCCGGCTCTAAACCCGGGGGACCCGTGCCGCGTCAAAGCTAGGAATCGTGTTCCGGAGACCCCTCATGTCGGACAATACAACGCTCGGCTTCGCGCTCGCAGCCGCCCTCATGCTGGCAGCGGGGAGCGCACGCGGGTGACGCTTTTGAGGTCGAGGTTGACGCGTTCAGCGAACTTGCGCTGGGGACGGGTGTCGTTGCCGAGATCCTGTGCGGTGATCAGAACCTCGTGTTGTTCGAAACCGCGGAGCACGTGTTCGACCGAATGAAGATTCACGTGCATGGCGGCCGACTTGTGGTTGAGCGCGGAATCTCTTTCGACGGGTTCATCTTCCAGCGTGACGACAGCGTGCACGCGACGATCACGACGACAGGGGCGCTCAACGGGGTCAGGGCATCGACCGGAGCCGTGCTGGAGATGCCGGAGTGCGCCGTCGACGGGAACGATCTGGAGGTGTCCGTCAGCACGGGGCCAACCTTCGAGTGGCCGGACGGACTGAAGACCTCGATCTCAAGGTCGGGACCGGAGGGGTCTTCAATTCGGGCCGCTACAAAGACCGGCTGGAAGTCGACAGCGCGTACGTGCGCGTGTCGACCGGTGGGGTTGTCGGTCTTTGCGAGGCGGACCGGCTTCGTGGCAAGGCGTCCACTGGCGCGCAGATCGTCGCGAGTCGGGCGACCGATGTGGACGTGCGCCTCGGGACCGGCGCGCACGTCTCACATTCGGGGTGCTTCTGACCTTCCGGAGCTTTCCGCCGATCAGGCTTTCGGGTAAACGCAGACGACGCGCACCTCGATGCTGCGACGGTCGGGTGCGTCCTGGCGTGAAGTCGGATCGATGAACGAGGTATGCGGGCAGACTGTTGCGACGTCCGCGCGCGAATCCTGCTGCTTGAAGACGAGCACCTCGTTCGTCTCCATATTGGGAAAGTAGTACAGGCGCTGCTCCGGGTTGAAGACGGGCAGGGCCGCGACCGAAGTGTCGCCGGTTGGGGCGAGCCGGTATTCGAGAATGTCGTCGGCCTGCATCGTCGACGCGTCGACCAGGGTCAGCGGGTCCTTCTCCGCGGTGTGGAAGATCGGCCGCCACAGGTTGTAGAGCGCGAAGTCCCACTCGTCCGCCGGATAGTTCCTGCCGTTGCCGTTGTCCCGGACGATCTGCTGCGCCTGGTTCTGCCAGCGGTTCGGGCTGAAGTCGCAGTGCATGTAGAGCGAGTAGGCGTCGAAGAAGTTTGCAGGTCGTCGGGAACGGACCTGATAGAACGGGAAGATGATTGCGTCGTGCGCGCCGGTCAGTTCGAGCGTGAGCAGGCGCATCTCCTCGAAATAGTCGCGCTCGATGGCGGGCTTGTCTTCGAAGTCCGAGAAGGCCGACTCGTGCTCGATCAGGATAAACCCGTTGGAGTCGAGATCGAGTTCGCCCGCTTCGCTTCTCGCGCGCGCATTCGTCACGACGACCTCCCGCTTGCTCGTGTTGGCCTTGCGGGTGTCCCGCGAGTAGATGCGGGCGAGCTCGTCGGCTCCTTTCCATTCGTTGTTCAGATATGCGATTTCAGCGGTGACGGCCTGATTCATGTGCGGCTCCGGGTTCGACGCGCGCAGTTTAAGGATCGCCGCGCGGCAATCAATCCTCGGTCTTGCCCACCGGGNCGGCTGCGGCAGCTCGCGCGGGNTTGTCAATAAACGCTACCCGTGCCCGCCAGCCGGCGCGCTGGTTCTCGGCATCGGTAACAAACCAGACGTGTACCGTGTTTCGCCAACTCGTCACGGCCGGCGGCCTGTTGCCGCTAAGAATGGCGATGATGCGTGCCTGGGTGCCGCCACCGTCGAAGAAATAGAGTAGGTCGCGATTCGGTTCGGTTGCGAAGGTGTCGAACTCGAACCGCACGACCTTGCCCTCGGGCGCGGTGACCTGCCACTTGCAGCTGCTGTTCCAGGTGCAGGGGGCGGGCCCGCTCCCGTCGCTCAGAATCCCGGGCTCGGTCACGTTGACGAGCCCGTGGCAGTGCTCCCGCGTGAAGTCGATGGCCTCCGCCTCATAGACTGCATGCCAGTCTTGTGATGCGCCTTTGGCTGGCATGAAAGTCAGTGTCGCTTCAGTGTCCCTGACGCGCACTGACGAAGGCAGATCTTCGAAGCTGTACCGCCGTTTGGGCTGATTCGGGCTCGTGAACTCGAGGACGCCGGAAGGTGTCTCGCCGGGGTAGCGCACCCTGAAAGTCTGCCCCTTGTGCCGTCCGGGTGCCCGGACCGTCCAGGATTGTGTCGAGTCCCGCGTGTCAGGGAAAAGATATTGCGTGGTTGCCGCGATGACGTTGTCACCGTGCCCGAGGTCGCATTGGAGCGCCCGCCGGGGATCGAGGATTCCGGCGCCGAGTTTACCGAGGTAGCGATCCCGCAACATGGTGTGGGGCGCTGCAGTGTTCACCAGACACGCCCGCAGTCCGGCAGGCGCAAGGTCCGGGTGGTCCAGCTTCACAAGTGCCGCGACCGCGCCGACGAGCGCGGTCGAGAAGGACGTGCTGTCTTCGACGTTCCACCCTTCCGGGTTGGCCACGTCTGCGCCGGGGATGGCGACACCCGGAGCCGCAACGTCGACATATTGGCCGAAGGCGGCAGTCCTGGCTTTGGCGTTGTTGCCCTCTACGGCGCTCACGGCCAGTACGGTGTCGGCGGCGGCCGGATAGTACGGCCTCTGGTCATTGAAGTTGCTCGTACTGGCGATCACGAGGACACCCTCAGCCTCGGCGCGCGCCAGAGCCGCCCTGGCGGCTTTGGGCATGGCGTGCATGTTCCATGCTGTTAGCACGATGTCGGCGCCGGAATTGACCGCGTAGTCGAGGCCCTCCCAGGCGGCGTGCAGGTAGGTGCTGGAGGAGCCATCGGAGATCGACTTGACCGGCAGGATTCTCAGATACTCGGTCGCGCGCTCGCCATACCGCATGCGCGCGATGGTGGTGACGATGCTCGCAATGTGCGTGCCGTGATAGAGCGTCCTTTCGCCCACAGGGGGCTCGACATCAGGGTCCCCGTCCGCGACGTCCCAGCCGGATCGGTCGTCGATGACGCCGTTTCCATCGCGTCGCACGGATGACGCGACACCCTGTTCCTGCCGTCGGGTTCCGCGAAGTCGACCAATAAGGTTTCGAGATTGGTGAGGCGCACGGCATCAGCGCTGATGCAGGGCGATCTCCCGCCGACATCTGCAGAAAGGCGTCAGCAGAAAAGATCTGATGTCCTGGCCTGTCGCGGGGGCTATGGATCCGCGAGTCCGAAACGCCGCTGGATCTGCCGCCACTCGGGCGACGCCACGAACGCCAGTAGCCGCCGATTCACGTTTTCGATGAGGGCGCTCCCTTCGGCAAGCGCAAGGGCATAATGCTCGCTGCCAAAACGAATCGGCAGGACGATCAGGTCCGATTCCGCCTGGCGGATCTGGTGTACCAGTACCGGATGGTCGTACACGACCGCGTCGAGGGATCCGGCCTCGAGGGCGGCAATGGCGGCCCGAAGGTCTGCAAACATCACCGGCCGGGCGCCGGCGCGTTCGAGGAAGACGGATGCCGTCGAGTCCCGGACGGTCCCCGGTCGCGCCTGCACCACGTCGTCCAGCGACCGGATCGATGACTGCAGACTCTGGACGGTAAACGCTGAGGCCATGGCGCCGGTGATGCTCGCGATGATGATGATCGATGTGAACATCCAGACGAGGCCGATCGCTCTGCCCGCGAAGGTCCGTGGAGACTTGTCGCCGTAGCCGACCGTCGTCATTGTGACCGCCGACCACCAGAAACCGCTTCCGACCCCTTCGAGACCCCCGCCAAACTCGTCAGGGTTTCGTCTTCGCTCCGCAAGCCAGATCAGTGCCCCCACAACGGTCAGGATGACGAGCAGCAGGCCTGCCGAACGCAGAAAAGTGCCGGACACCAGCCCTGCGGCAAGCTGCAGTAGATTCGAGTCGTCAGCGCGCACGGCGACCGCGAAGGTCGAGAGAAAGTACGGTTGGCTGAAGTCCACCATCGCCTCGCGCTCGGCCGTGACGGACAGTGCGGCAACCGCAAGGTCGACCTCGCCTCGCTGCACGGCGGGCAGCATGTCGTCGAGCGGCAGTTCCCGGAACGAGTATTCGACGTCGAGATCTGCTGCGACCCGTTCCCATAATTCGATGGACACGCCGTGCCAGGCGCCGTCCGCATCGCGCATCGCAAAGGGGGGCGCCTCCTTGGTCGCGACGACGAGCGACTCGGCGCGGGCCTCGGTGAGACACGATGTCGTCGAGATGAGGCACAGCAGTATGAACAACGCGCGCATGGTGTGATCTTCCTCGAGGAAACGAGACGCTAACATGGCTTGTCAGATCAATGGGATGGGAGCGGATATGCGGTGTGGCAAGCGAGTCTGAGTTCGAGACACTGGATTTTCGCTGTACGGCGGTCGATCGCTGTACCGGGTGCAAGGGGCTCTGGTTCGACCTTCTGGAAAAGGAGGACATGCTGCGGCGTCCTGGCGCCGAAAAGATCGACATCGGCGACCCGGTCGAAGGCGCGCGCTTGAACGAGATGGAGAACGGTCGGTGTCCGCGCTGCAACGATGTGATGATCAGGATGGTCGACAAGGACCAGTTCAACATCGAATTCGAGTCGTGCCCAAGCTGCTACGGTACATTCTTCGACGCGGGCGAGTTCTCTGACCTGAAGGAGGAAACGGTCATGGAGCGGCTGACCCATCTCCTGCAGACTCTGAAGAGCAATCTGTAGCCCGCGCGGGTCTGTCGTCAAGCCGCAGCACCGTTGGCTGCGAGCCCTCCGGTCGGTCCGTCACGCTGTTGACACCCCTGACGTTCTTTAAGAGGATCGAACCTCTTTTTTGCCACGGTGCAGGGGCACTTCAACATGGCTGACTTTCCGAAATCCGTCATCATTACCGATGACACCATGCGCGAGGGGCTGCAGATCGAGGACGCCAACATTCCTGTGTCCGAGAAGCTGCGTCTGCTCGACGCGCTTGGCGAAACGGGCGCCAAAGTGATTTCGATCGGCTCGTTTGCGCACCCCAAATGGACGCCGCAGATGGCCTGCATCGACGAGATTGCGGAGAAGTTCGTGCCCAAGCCCGGCGTCGAGTACACGGCAGCCGTCTTCAATCAGAAAGGTTTCGAGCGGGCCGATGCGTACTACCCGAAGATCAACGTCCGCACCAAGCGTTACGGCACGCACGTCGAACTGTGCGACACGTTCGCTCGGCGCAACTACAACCGCACCCAGGCACAACAACTGGAAGGCATGGAAGGGTCCGTCAAGCGCGCGCTGGCTGACGGCATCGAGCGGGGCTCGGTCGCGATCGGCAACCCGTTCGGCAGCAACTTCGAAGGTGCCTTCTCCCACGAGCAGCGGATGAAACTCCTGACGCTGATGATCGACAAATGGCACGAGTTCGGGATTCCCGTGAAGCGGGTGTCGTTCCTCGAAGCAATGGGGTGGAACACGCCGCTGCAGGTCCGCGAGACGATTCTTGCGATCCGTGAGAAGTGGCCTGAAGTGGAAGACTTCCACATGCATCTGCACAACACCCGGGGTGTGACGATTGCGAGCTTCTACGAGGCACTGACCCTCGGCGTCCGCGAGTTCGATACATCGCTTGGCGGAATGGGCGGTTGCCCATACTGCGGCAACGGTCGGGCCGCCGGGCACGTGCCGACCGAGGACTTTGTCGATCTCTGCCACGAACTGGGGATCGAAACCGGCTACAACCTCGACAAGCTCATCGAAGCGGCCGCCATCGCGGAAGAGGTGGTTGGCCATTCGCTCTGGGGGCACATCTCCAAAGCGGGGCCGCGTCCGCGGGGCGCCGACATCTACCCTGCCGACATGCCGTTTGTCGAAACGCTCGACGAGGCCGCGCATTTCCGGAACGGCAGTCAGGTGTACGCGCACCAGATTTCCCCCTGGCAGGAAAAGGACCCCCTCAACCTGTCGAAGCAGGAAGCGAGCTAGTCCTGGCAAAGCAGATCGGGATAAACGGCAAGCAAGGAAGGGGCAGCGTGGCTGCCCCTTTTTGTTGGTGAGCGTGCAACGTTGGTGAAGCGTCTTTTTACTGAGCCACTCGTCGGCTTCGGCGTCGTCGCGGTTGGCCTGTTCGTGCTGTTTGATCTGGTCACCGGGCCGGGGGGCGAGACGATCGTCGTGACGGACGCGGTGCGCACACGGATCGCCGGAGACTGGCAAGCCCAGATGGGAGAGGTCCCGACGCCGGAAGAGGTCGAGAACCTCGTTGATCGCTGGGTCGAAGCCGAAATGGTGTTCCGTGAGGCGCGTCGGCTCGGACTCGATGAAGGGGACGATATCGTGCGGCGCAGGATGGTCCAGAAGATGCAGTTCGTCGTGGAGGACGAGGGGCTTGGGCCGCCACCCACCGAGTCGGAACTCCGCGCGTTTCTCGCCGAGCGCGCGTCTGACTACCGTCGGCCGCCTCGCGTCAGCTTCGAGCACCGGTACTTCAGCGCGGATACGCGGATTGATCCCGCCGCGGACGTGACCGCCGTCCTCGCTGCCGGTGAACCGGGTGACGGAGACCCCTTTCTGCTCGACCGAAGTTTCACGCGTGCAAGTCGTGCGATGGCCGCGCGCCACTTTGGCGACTCGTTCGCGGATGCGCTGTTTCGTCTGCCGGTGTCATCAGCGTGGCAGGGGCCGGTCGAGTCCGCCTACGGGCAGCACGCCGTCCGGGTCAGGGAGAGGACTGAAGCGACCCTGCCGCCGTTCGAAGAGATCTCAGAGGCGTTGCTGGCAGATTATGAACTGCACCGGCGCAACGCCGCGCAGGCGACGTTCATCGAGGATCTGCGCCAGCGCTACGATGTGCGTCGCTAGTGTCCTGATTTGCAAGTTCGTTGCTCATTCGCTGGCCAGTCTCGTTGCTGAAACGGCTTCGCTGCTTCGTTGCTCGGCCTTGCGGGTTCCCGACCCGCTTCGTTCTCGCACCCGTCAGCAAAGAAATATGCCTGCCGACTAATGCACCAATTGACAAATCAGGACACTAGGAGCGCTGCGCCTGTCGCGCGGGTTTCGCGGCCTTCTTTCCTGTGCGCGTGTGGCGGTCGGTGATCCGCACGCCCGTGCGATCACGGGTTGAAAACGCCGGGTCGATCGCGTCGTCGCCCTGGAGGAAAGAATGGCCGCCAATGGCTCATGGGCGCGTTCATGCTGGTGGGTCGGGGAGCCTGCTGCTCGATTCGTGTCCGGGTGTCCTGCGGACTCCAGGTGGTGAGGTCGGCATCGGCGTATGCGCCTGCAGTCCCTCCGGCGGTCAAGACCAGTGCTGCGATGCCCGCAGCGCCAGTCATCTCTTCTATCAGGCTCATGGCTCGCGCCGGTGCTCAAGTGCCGATAGGCCAAGTGTCATTCGCGGTCATGGCCGTGTCCAAGACCGTTGGGGCATAACCGGGCGACGGGGATAGTCCTTTTCGCTATGGCTCGTCGCATGTCCGATCAGGTGGACAGATGCGCGGCGTCTACCCTCTCAGCATCCACGTTCGATCTTTCAGGCAGTAGCGATGCAATTCATCTGCTCATCTGCACCGGCGCCGTTCAGTGACCATTCCGGACCGTTTGCCAGCGGAGTTGTCTCCCCGCCGAGTTGAATGGGGGAGCGGCTCAGTGGCGGGGCGAGTAGCAGCGCGCGCGGATCAGGTGTCGATCAACATTGCGAGAAGGCGGTTGCGCTCTTGCTCCGCACGCTCGTTGATTGCCGCGATCGTGTCTTCTTCGACTCCGTATGCCCGCAACACCTCGGCCGTGTGTTCACCAAGGAGCGGCGGGCGCACGAGTTCGTCAACAGGCGTCTTGTCGAACCGCATGAGGTTGCCGACGATATGCGTCTTGCCCGTCACCGGGAGCTCCATTTCCTGGACGTAGCCGTTTGCGAGCGCCTGCGGGTCGTCGCGAACGTCGTCGTAGTTCTGTATCCGCTCGAAGATGATGTCCTGCTGGCCGCCGAGAAAGGCCTGCCATTGCGCGGCCGTCTTGCTCGCAAACACTTCGCGCATCCGTTCCTGGATCACGTCCGAGTCTTCCTGCGTGACGCCGGTGCCAAGACGTTTACCGGGTTTGTCCCACGTCGGGTCCAGGGCAAATGCGGGATCGTCCGCGAATACCCAGAACGCGTCCCATGCCTCGTTGGTGAGTGCCACTGCAAACAGGAAGTGCGCTCCGTCGCTCGTGCGGTAGATGCCGTAGGGTCCGAGGATATTGGGATGATGCGCGCCGCTGCGCTTCAGGTGCGTGCCGGTCATCCACTCGTGGGTCATCTCCCACTGCTGCAGCCACATCTGCGCGCCCAGCGCGGAGGTCTGCACGTGTTGCCCCTTGCCGGTCCGCTCGCGCGCGAGCAGGGCCGTCACGATCCCGAGGGCAAACTGCATCGCGCCGGTGTTGTCCGCGACCGTGCCGCCAGGGGCCATTGGGCCGCCGTCCTCGGTGCCGGTGATGGCCGCGAGGCCGCCGCGCGCGATTGCGGCGCCGTCGAGCATCGCCTTGTCGGCGTCGGGGCCAAGTGGGCCAAACCCGTTGACGGTCGCGTAGACCAGTCGGTCATTCAGCGCCGCAACGGACGCGTAGTCGAGTCCCATGCGCTCGAGCGCCTGGCGTCGATAGTTGGAAAGGAACACGTCCGCGGATTTCAGCAGTTCCTGAACTGCGCTGCGCCCTTCCGGCGTATGCACATCGAGACACACGGACTGTTTGCCCCGGTTGACCGCAACAAACTGGCTGCTCATGGCAGTTTGCGGCAACTCGTTCCGCACGCCGCGGTGGTATCGACTGGGGTCGCCGATGGGCGGTTCGACCTTGATGACGGTCGCGCCCATGTCCGCCAAAAAGAGGCCCGCGCCCGGGCCCTGGATCGCTACGGTCATTTCTACAGCGGTGATGTGGGAGAGTGGTCCCGGCATGGCGTTCTCCTCGGTAACCCGGGTGGTTCGTCGACGTCTTCCCGGGGGGTTTTCAACGCTCCACCGAGTTGGCCTAGAATAGCGGTTTCGCGTGAATGGAACAGAAATGCCAATGTCCGAGAATTCAGCAATAGAACTGAAGACGGGGGCCCGTCTCGCCAGTACCGTCTGCGACGGTGAAGTCATGGTCGTGGCCGCACCGGACGCAGCGGTTGCAATGACTTGTGGGGGCGCACCGATGGTTGCGTCCGGGACCGACGCAGCGCGGGTCGACATCGATCCCGACCAGGCGGTGGGGATCCAGATTGGCAAACGCTACGTCAACGAAGACGGCTCGCTCGAAGTGCTGTGCGTCAAGGCTGGCGAAGGTCAGCTTGGTGCCAACGGCGAACTGCTGCTTCAGAAAGACACCAAGAAGCTTCCGAAAACCGACTGACCCTCCGAGGTACTCAACGTGAACATCATGATGCTGCTGGAAATGACCAGCGGCACCTTTCCCGACCGCGTCGCCTTCGTGGACGGCAGCAGCGGCGCACGCCTGACCTATTCCGAACTGTTTGGTGCGGCTGGCCGCAGGGCAGCGGCCATTCAAGCTTCCGGCAGCAACCGCGTGGGGATGCTGGACGTCAGTTCGCTCGCGACGCCGTTGTCGCTGTTCAGCAGTGGCTGGGCCGGAATTCCGTACGCCCCGATCAACTACCGCCTGACGAACGAAGAGATCAAGGCGCTGCTTGCGCGGATCACTCCCGCGTACCTCGTCACCGACGATGCACGCGTGGGCGAGATGGGGGCGCTCGACGACGTCTCCGCCATCACCAAGGATCAGTTCCTCGATCACGGCGGATTCGATCATGACACGGCCGATGCCTGGAACATGGATCCGGAAGAGGTTGCGGTCCTGTTGTTCACGAGTGGGACGACGGGGGCACCCAAGGCAGCGGTGCTGAGGCACAAGCACCTCGTGTCGTACATCCTCGGTTCGGTCGAGTTTGCGTCGGCGGACGAAGAGGAAGCCGCGCTCGTCTGTGTTCCGCCGTATCACATTGCGGGGATTGCCGCGGTGTTGTCCTCGGTCTACTCGGGACGGCGCGTCGTACAGTTGCCGAACTTCAGCGCTGAAGCGTGGATCGACCTCGCGCGGACCGAGAAGATCACCACGGCCTTTGTCGTGCCGACCATGCTGGCGCGGATCGTCGAAGCGCTGGAAGGTGAGAGCGATGCGGGCATGCCGCATCTGGGCGCCCTCTCGTACGGTGGCGGCAAGATGCCGCTGTCTGTGATCGAACGGGCCATGCAGCTCTTCCCCAACACCGACTTCACGAACGCGTATGGTCTGACGGAGACCAGCTCCACGATCACCGTGCTGGGGCCGGATGAGCATCGCTCGGCACATTCGAGTGACGATGAGACAGTGCGTCGCCGCCTCGTGTCGGTCGGTCAGGCTCTGCCGGGGATTGAGATCGAGATTCGCGACGACGAAGGCAAACTCATGGGCCCAGGCGAACGTGGCGAGATCTACGTCCGCGGTGAGCAGGTCTCCGGTGAGTACGAAGGTCGCGGTAAGGTCACGGACAACGACGGTTGGTTCCCGACCCGCGACGCGGGCTCGATGGACCACGAGGGGTATCTGTTCCTCGAAGGCCGGGCGGATGACGTGATCGTACGCGGCGGCGAAAACATGTCGCCGGGCGAAATCGAAGACGTGCTGCTCGAACACGAAGCCGTCGGTGATGCCGCGGTCGTCGGCATTCCGGACGAGCAATGGGGTGAAGGTGTTGCCGCCGCGATTCGCCTGAAGGACGGCAAGTCCGCTGATATCGCCGAGCTTCAGGATTGGGTCAAGAACCACATGCGCTCATCGCGCGTGCCGCAGTTGATCGAGTTCTGGGATGAACTGCCCTACAACGAGACCGGGAAACTGCTCCGGCGCGTCGTGAAGGCAAAGCTCGCGGGCGACGAATAGGCGACGGCCACGGCTTCGTGTGAGGCCTGCTACAGGAAGGGGGCGGTGTCCTGCATCCACTCCCTTTTCTCGGCGTGCGACTGTTACGTGCACGTACCGGCAGCGGGCTCAGTCAGGCTCGATGGCGTCGATCAGCCCCCAATGAAGTGCGGTCTCCGCATCCAGACGCCGGTTCGAAAGCGCAAGCCAGGCGGTGCGGCGTCTACCGATACGCCGAATGATGCTGGCCGTGCCGCCGGCACCCGGGATGAGTCCCATCGCGACTTCGGGAAGTTGGAAGAACGTATCAGCCTGCGCGTAGACGCGCCCGGCAAAAGCGGGAAGCTCGATACCTGCGCCGATACATGCACCGTGGAGGTGTGCGTGCACCCTTGGCGCAAGTTCGGCGAGGAGTCTTCCGGCGCTGCGGCTCATGCGACTGACGTGTGCGATCGCGGCGTCCCGGGCCTCTCCGAACTCATCCAGATCCCCGCCGGCGCTGAACGCCGCGCCGTTCCCGCGAAGCTCGACAACCTCGATCGTCGGGTCGGCGAGCGGCACCTGAAGGGCATCGCAGAGTGCGTCACGCAACGACGCGGAGTACGCGTTCCGCTTGTGAGGACGATTGAGTGTCACGTCGAGGGTCGCGCCGGACCTCGCCGTGAGCACCGCGGGTGCCGGGTCGTCGGTAGCGGGCTTCGCCTGACGGCCCGCGAGCCAGCGCTCGAATTCCGCGCCGTGCTGCAGCGATGAATACGCGAGCGACTCCGCAAAAAGGCCGTCCCGCACGCTGGCCGTCTCGTTGTGGCGGAGCAACTGCACCATGACGGTGGCGGCAATCGGGTTTGCGGTAACGGCTTCCACGGCGTCGCCGACATCGTCTTCCGCAATGACCAGATCGATGACGTCGGGCGCGTCAGCGTCCGGGTTGCCGATGCCGATGACGGGCAGCGCGGGCTGCACCAGTGGCGGGGTCGCCGCGTTGTCGGGGAGCGCGACCAGCAGGCACTGCCCGACTCCGTCTGCAGTCGTGTAGCCTTCCGCCACGAGCGGCGATGACAGCCGCGCGGTCAGTTCGGCCAATGTGAGGACGCCGTCCATGTTCACACTCTATCACCCGATCCTCCGCGTACCGACAGGCACGCAATGTTGATTCGAAACGTCGGGATACCGAAGTTCGTCGGCGGGGAAGGCGGGTATGTCGACGTTCGCGCAGGCAGGCGCATCGAGGCCATTGGCGCGCTCGAACCGCTGGGCGGCGAGGCTGTCTTAGAGGGGCATCGCGCGGCACTGCTGCCCGGGTTGCATGATCACCACATTCATCTCTTTGGCCTGGCGGCTGCGCGAGAGTCGGTCGACTGCGGGCCGGACGTTCCCCTTGACGAGGTCGTTAGCAAGCTGCGCTCGGCACCCGGTGATCGGGTGCGTGGGATCAACTATCACGAGTCCCTGGCCGGGGAGCTGACGGCTGAGGCAATCGACGCGTGGGTCAGCGACCGGCCGGTCCGGATTCAGCATCGATCCGGAATCGTCTGGTATCTGAATACCGCTGCGCTGATCGAGGTGAACGCGGACAGCGCCGATCAGCCTGGTATCGAGCGCGGGGATGACGGGCGTCCCAACGGACGACTGTTCCGGATGGATGGATGGCTCGGGGAGCAATTGGCCCGTGTGCCCCCGGACCTCGGCGCGGTATCGGCTGATCTTGCGCGGCATGGCGTCACCGGGGTGACGGATGCGACGCATACGAACGATGCGGCCCAGGCGCGGGTGTTCGCAGCGCGCGTAGCGAACGGCGAGCTGCTTCAGCGGGTCCGGTTGATGAGCGGCCCGCCGCTCGCCGGGAAGCATGCGGGACTCACCGCGGGCGAACACAAGATCATGCTCGATGAGTACCGGCTGCCCGAACTCCCCGCGCTCGTGCGGCGCATCCGTCAGGCGCATGAGGACGAAGGGCGCGGTGTGGCCATCCACTGCGTCACACGCATCGAGCTGCTGGTTGCGCTCGCGGCACTGCGCGAGACGGGTGCTTCGCGGGCCGACCGCCTCGAGCACGCGTCGATTGTGCCCGCGGAGTGCATCGCGGAGATATCTGACCTCGGGCTGACGGTGGTGTCGCAGCCGTCTCTCGTCTTCACGCGGGGTGATCGTTATCGGGCCGACGTTGATGAGGCAGAGCTCGAGGATCTCTATCGCGCGGCATCGCTGCTCGCCGGGGGCGTGCCGTTTGCCGGCAGCAGCGACGCGCCCTATGGCGACGCGGACCCCTGGCTGTCCGCCTCGGCCGCGGTGAACCGACAGACGTCCTCCGGGGCGGTGTTCGGTGCGGATGAGCGCGTCTCACCCGAGACGGCGGTGTGCGGATACCTTGGCAGGCCGGACGATCCGGGCGGAGCGAGGCGTCAGATCCAGGTTGGTGAATTGGCTGACCTCTGCCTGCTGGATCGATCGTGGCGTGACGCCTCGGCCGACCTTGGCAAGGTCGGGGTCCGTTTGACCGTCCGGGATGGGGAGGTGCTGCACCGCCATGACGCGGACTGAACGCGGGTTTTTGCTTATGATCCGACCTGCTCTGACAGGACACGGCCCGAGGCGGCTTGCGGAGGAACCATGAGTGACATCGTGCTCTATCACAATCCCAATTGCAGCAAGTCGCGCGGCGCGCTTGCCATCCTCGAGGCGAGCGGCACGTCGTTCGACGTAGTCGAATATCTTGACGCGCCACCGTCCCGCGATACGCTGCTGAGGATCATCAGTCTGCTGCCGGACGATCCCGCTGAACTGGTGAGAAAAGACAAGAACTTCAGGGAACTTGGGCTCGACGCCGCGCACTACACGACGCCCGAGGCGGTTGCCGATCTGCTCGTGGAACACCCGAAGCTGATGCAGCGTCCGATCGCGATCAGAGGTGAGCACGCCGTCATTGGTCGTCCGTCCGAGAACGTCGAAGCCCTGCTCGGCTGAGTCTGGCCCGACGGGCCTGACTGACGAAGTGAGGCTCAGACCCGCGCGAGAAGGGGACCAATCTCGGCAAGCGATCCGACCTGCCACGTCGCGGCGGACAGGTCCTGCCCCCTGACGAACTCGTTGGCGACCACGATGCAGTCGATCCCTGCCGCCACGGCGGCGCGCAATCCTCGTTCCGAGTCCTCGACGACCACCGCCTCTTCGCGCTCCGCCTCGAACCGGGCCAGCGCGGCAAGGTAGGGGTCCGGGGCGGGTTTCGAGCGTGCGTAGTCGCCGTTTGCCAGCACGAAGTCCATGTGGGCGACGATGTTGCGCTCGCGGTGGATGAGTTCGAAATCCGGTTTTCTGGACGTCGTCACGATCGCCATCCGGTAGCGCCGCGCGAGCTGCCGCAGGGCATCCTCGACCCCGGGAATTCCGATGTTCTCCGTCTGCAGGTAGCGCTGGTAAAGGATGTTGCGGTGGTCCCTGTGCGCTTCGATGGCGGCTTCTTCGACGCCCAGTGCACGTGCCCGCTCCCACGCGGTGCGGCCATCCGCCATGTCACGCAGGTAGTCCGGCAGTTCCAGTTCGACCCCCAGCGGCGCAATCGCCTCTCGGGTTGCCTCGAAGTACCAGGGTTCGGTTTCGACGAGGACACCGTCGTGATCCCACAGGATGAAACGTTTGCGACTCATCCACCGGAGTATGCCCGAGGACTTGGTGCGCGGTTGTCGGCGGGCTTTGCGTCGCAGCGCGGCGGGCCTCGATTTGCAAGTTTCTTGAAAATACGGTCATTCAGGGTCTGGCGCGTTACTTGCGCGCTCGAAGGCAGAGGCGTCGGATGTCTGAACGATTTCGATCAGGACTTCGACATTCTCAGCGACGGGATCGGGTATTGGAGCGGAACAGCAACCGGTACGCTCTCCGAGAACGATGCGACCGATACCCCGACGGGTGCCGAAGCCCCATGCCGCCATTCAGTTCAACGGACTGCTCTCTTCGATTTCGTTTGGCAAGCCGCCCGTGGGCACGAACGACAACCTGCCGGATCAGGGCGTGTACCCGACCTGGTTTGTCGAACATCAGATCAGCTTCGGCGGCTTCGGCGCAGACGTCTTCAACACAAAAGGTGACGCCAGGAACTATCTCGATGTGCTGGACACGGGATTCCGCGTCGACTTCGCGCTCGAAGTGTCTGGCTTCTCGATGACAACGGACGGCAACTATCGCGTTCACGTTGACCTCCACACGAAGGACGACGCTGGCGGTGTGCATCGCTATTCGCCCAACTCCCGGGATTACGAGATTGTATTGGCTTACGCGAGCGTTCCCGCGCCGTCCCCGGTGCTCTTCATGATGTTTGGCCTCGCTGGCCTCAAGGTCGCTCGCAAGCTCCGCGCCGCATGATCCGCCGCGGCGCGCATGGTGCGCCGCAATTCCCGGCATCGTCTTTGTGCGACGCAATCGTATGTGGCATGTTGCTCCCACTTACTCTGGGAGTTCGAGCATGAAGTTCACATGGTTCAATCTCATGCCCTGGCCGCATCTGCCTGACGACTTCCGTGAGTCGCATCGCTCGGTGTGGGTCGACATCCCGAACAAGCTCTACGACCCGCGCGAAGGCCACAAGGTCTACAACACGTACCTCAGCCAGCTCGAATACGCGGAGTCGCTTGGTTACGACGGCATCGGGGTCAACGAGCACCATCAGAACGGTTACGGGCTGATGCCGTCGCCCAACATCATGGCGGCGGCGCTGTCGCGGCGGACTTCGAAGTGCGCCCTCGTCGTACTGGGTAACTCGATTGCGCTCTACAACCCGCCCATGCGTGTGGCCGAAGAGTTCGCGATGCTCGACGTCATTTCCGGCGGTCGTCTGGTCGCCGGGTTTCCGGTCGGGACCTCGATGGATACCAACTATTGTTACGGCACCGTACCCGCCGAGACTCGCCCGCGTTATACGGAAGCCCACGAGCTGATCATGCGCGCGTGGGCGGAGGAGGAGCCGTTTGCCTTCAACGGCGAGTACACGAAGCTGCGCTACGTGAACTGCTGGCCGAAGCCGATCCAGAAAAACCCGCCCATCTTCATCCCCGGCGGCGGGTCATTGGAGACGTACGACTTCTGCCTCGACAACGACTACAACTACTCCTACCTCAGCTTCAGCGGGTATCTCCGCGCCAAACAGCTGATGGACGGCTACTGGGAACGGGTCGAGCAGCGCGGCAAGGACATGTCTCCGTATCGTGCAGGGTTTGCCCAGACCATCGTGGTCGCCGACAGCGATGAGGATGCCGAGAAGTACTATCGCGAACACATCGACTATTTCTACAACCGGTGTCTGCACGTCTACCCCGGTTTTGCAGACGCACCGGGCTATCGCACGATCAAGACGCTGAAGGCGGGCGTGACCACCCAGATGACCCGTCAGGCGGTCGGCAACGTCACCGACATGTCGTGGGATCAACTGATCCGGGACGGCTACATCATCGCGGGGAGTCCCGCGTCGGTCGTCGAGCAGATGAAGAAACTTATCCACAGCCTGAGGGTGGGCAACATCTTCTGCCTCATCCACGTGGGCAACATGCCCGATGAGAAGACGCGCCACTCGACGAAGCTGTTCGCCGAGCAGGTCATGCCGCACCTCAGGAACGAGTGGCCGGAGTATGCGGACGACAACCGGTTCTGGTGCTCTCCGCTCGAGGAGCAGGCTGAGCGGGCGGCCGCCCCGGCCGTTGGAGGCGTGTGATGGAGCCGACCCGTGTAACAACGCCTCCCGGATGTGACGTCCGGGTCCATGTCGGCGGTGAAGGCCCGGATCTCGTGTATCTGCACGGTGTGACCGGGCTGCTGCAGAACGATCCGTTTCTTGCGGCCCTGTCGGAGCACTACCGGGTGTTTGCACCGGTCCTGCCGGGGTACGAAGACTCGACGGGCCAGGACACGATCGACTCGGTGTTCGCCTTTGCCATGCACGGCTTCGACGTC
>PBVL01000003.1 GCA_002728675.1 Gammaproteobacteria bacterium | reverse complement strand
GTCGGGCCCGACCGTACTCTCGCAGGCAATCGACATGGTCTCGTATGGTGGGCAGGTGGTTGTCGTTGCTGTTTTCGAGAAACCGATCGAGCTCGACCTGAACATCGTAGTCCGCAAGGACCTGCGCATCCACGGATCGTGGGCGTGGCAGCCGCACGAATTTGTCGAGGCAGCGGAACTGATCGAGTCAGGGTGTATAGATCGCAAGCCGCTCATCTCGCATCGCTTTCCGCTTGCGCAGGCGCCGGATGCCTATGAGGCTCAGCTTCAGGCGGACAACGCGATCAAGGTTGTACTGAACCCCTGAGACCGGGAACCGCTGCATCGACCCATACTGTCGCGCGGCCAGCCAACAAGAAGGAATCTCCATGTCGAACGCTCCTATCGGACCAGGTGACGGCCCAGTCGGGGTCACCGGCAGCGCGGGCTACATCGGCTCGCACATCGTCCTGAATCTCGTCAAACACGGCTATACCGTTCGCGCGTGTGTCCGGGATGCGGGCAACCTCTACAACACCGCGCACCTGACCGCGATGAACCATATCGGCCCAGGCAGCGTCACGTTACATACCTGCGACATGACGGTTCGCGGTGCCTATGACGAGGCGTTCAGCGGTTGCGTCGGGATTTTCCATGCCGCGGCAGAGATGGGGAATCTCGAAGGCTCGACACCGATGAAGGTCTATGAAGGGGGGCTTGACGCGACCCGCCTCGTCATGGACTCGATCAAGGCGGCCGGTTCGGTGCAGCGTCTTGTGTACACCAGTTCCATGGCTGCTGTAGGCCATCCGTCCGACGAGGGCCACCGGTTCACGGAGGACTCATGGGCAGACATGAACAAGGACTGGCGCCGCGAGGGCGCCACCTGGGACATGGAGACGGTCGCCAGGAACCGCGAAGTCGCGTACTCGATGACCAAGGTCGAGTCGGAACGGTATGTCTACGCCGAGGCGGAGGCGGCCGGCTTTGCAGCGTTTGGCGTGTGCCCGTGCCACGTGATTGGCCCGATCCTTGCCGCCTCCCATCAACGTCCCTGGGCGTGGCAGACGCGAATCGGCGACATGCTGGAGGGGTACGGGCATCCACGCATGTTCTGGAATATCGTCGACGTTCGTGATGTGGCCGAGACGCAGCGACTGATCGCGGAGTCGCCCGACAATGAAAATGGCCAGCGATACAACCTCGTCGCTACGGACGACGGCGGCATGATGCCGCAGGAGGACGTTCAGGCAATTCTGCAGGACCTCTACCCGGGCGTCGGCATCGCGGGCAACTTCCGTGAAGGCACGACGTTCCGCTCCCCGGTCTGCACGCTCGAAAAACCATTGACGCAACTCGGGCTCGAACCGCACACGCCACTCGAAGCGATTCGGGACAATGCAGATTCGTTGCTGATGTGGGGGCTGGTCGAGACGCGCGAAGGCAGAGACAACTGGCAGCGCGATGGCAACGATCTCGGCATTGTCTCCAAGTGGTCCCCGCACTTGTATCCGGCGATCGATCCTGAATTGCGCGCACGGCTCGTCGCTGAAGGCCGGGCCTGAACGGTGTCTGCAGGGCATTCCCTGCGCGATCTGCAGTCAGGAATCGCGAACAAGAGGGTCGAGCGCGGGTTTATGCCCGATGAGCCGCTCAAGCTGCATCTGATGCTGTCTGAAGAGGTTGGCGAGGTTGCGCGCGAACTGAAGCGCTCGGTCTCGGTCAACTACGAGCCATTCGACACAGGCCGGCTCGCCAACGAGGTTGCTGATGTATTCGTCGTGTCGTCCGCGATGGCGACCCACTTTGACATCGACCTCGAACAGGCGGTGGAAACGACGTTCTTCGGCACGGACGAGTCGCGCACCTGGCGTTCAGCAGAGCGGCGGAGTGGCGCAGCCCCGGTCGATAAAACCAAGGAGGAAAGTCCGTGAGCATGATCTGGAGCGTGTACCTGTCCGGTGAGATCCACACCGATTGGCGCGAGCGCATCGAGAACGGCGCGGCGGAAGCTGATCTCCCTGTCGAGTTCTCGGCGCCGGTGACCGACCACGCCGCGAGCGACGACGCGGGCGAAGTGCTTGGATCGGAGGCAGCGCCATTCTGGAAAGACCACAAATCATCGAAGGTCAATGGCATTCGCACCAAGACGCTGATCTCGAACGCCGACCTCGTCGTGGTGCGCTTCGGTGATCAGTACAAGCAGTGGAATGCGGCATTTGATGCCGGCTTTGCGGCCGCCGTCGGCGTGCCGTATATCACCCTGCATGACGAGGCGTTGATCCATCCTCTGAAAGAGGTGGACGCGGCCGCGATGGCCTGGGCGCAGACGCCCGAGCAGGTGGTGGATGTCCTGAAATACGTGATGCTTCAAGGTTGAAACGGCCGGTTTGCGCCGGCGTCGGCGTGACTGGCACAGCTCAACGCGGACCAATCCACCCTGTTAGTATCTGACTGACTCTACGCGATCCAAAAAAGCGTACAACAAACGGAGGACGCATGTCGGACTACGAGCACATCATCTACGAGGTCAACGGACCTCGCGCGAACGTCATCATGAACCGCCCGGACAGCCTGAACGGGATCACCAACCAGATGATGCGCGAGCTGTATGACGCGCTCAATCGGGTGGCGTTGGACCAAACCGTGCGCGCCGTGATGTTCACTGGCGCCGGCCACGGCTTCTGCCCGGGCGTTGACCTCAAGGCGTCCACGAGCGGCGAGGCACAGGAACCCAATCGCAAGGAGTACTTCCACATCTCGACCCTGCTTCACGAGATGCCGAAAGTCACCGTGGCGGCCATCAACGGCGCCTGTGCCGGGGCTGGTTTCGGTTGGGCCTGTGCGTGTGATCTGCGGTACGCCACCGCGCGTGCGTCGTTCAATACCGCGTTTCTCGGCGTGGCGATTTCCGGCGACATGGGTGGCCCCTGGACGCTGCCGCGGATTGTTGGTGCTCAGCGTGCGCGCGAGCTGTTCTTCATGTCGGAGAAGTTCAAGGCGGACGTTGCCGAAGAGCTTGGGCTCGTGGCGCGTACCTTCCCGGACGACACCTTCCGTGACGAGGTTGACGCGATCGTCGACAAGATTGCCGCGAAGGCGCCGCTGGCGATTGGCGAGATGAAAAAGAACTTCATCAATGCCGAGAACATGCCGCTGCGGGATTACATCGAGCTTGAAACGGAGCGCCACAGCCGCACGGGAGCGAGTGAAGATTCACGCGAAGCGTTCCACGCGTTCGTCGAAAAGCGCGATCCGGTTTTCAAAGGTCGCTGATCGGCGCCGCAAACCAGCAGACGATTGACGGGGCCCGCCCGGGCGACGACGTGTAACGAGAGCGCATATCGGGCTGATGGCCAGCTTGTCGGCTGGGTTGTCGTCGATGATCAACAACGTGGCGGCGTTGGTGCTGCTTATGCCGCTCGACATCAATGCCGCGCAGCGGGCCGGCCGCAATGCACGCAAGACACTGATAACGCCCAGTTTTACCTCGATCCTCGGCGGAATGGTCACGCTCATTGGCACGCCGCCAAATGTCGTCATAGCAACGTATCCCGGCGATGCTCTGGGTGAGCCGTTCACGATGTTCGACTTCACACCTGTGGGTCTCACGGTCGCAGCAGCGGGCATTCTCTTCGTCGTCCTGATTGGCTGGCGGCTGATCCCGGAGCGGGAGGGACGGGAACCCACGACCGGAATCGCCGATCAGGGCGATTTCGCGGTGCAGTTGAAGATTCATGCGGACTTCCGCCACATGGGTGAGCCGCTGGGGGAACTGCTGCGGCGTGTGCGGGAATCCGAGGCGGGCATGCTTGCGCTCATTCGGCTCGAAATGATCGTGCTCGGGTTGCCGGCGGTGTTGTATTTCTGGCTGCTATGACTGCCGTGCGAGTTGCTCGGCAAGGTCGATGAAGCTCGAGGCGACGACGTCCCATTCTCCCGTCACCGCAAGTTCTTCCCCCATACCTTTGCCGCCGAACTCGTCGGGACGCATGACAAATGCCGTCCTGAGTCCCTGGGCTTGAGCGGCTTTGAGATCGCCCTGATGTGACGCAACCATCATCGCCTCGCCCGGCGCGACACCGACTTTTTCCGCCGACATGAGATAAGTCGCAGGGCTTGGCTTGTACTGTTGGGAGACTTCGGACCCGGCCAGCGTTGTCCAGTTCAGGCCCGCAAACGCAGCCAGCGACTCCATGTCATCGAAGTTGCCGTTGGAACAGGGCGCAACCGGACCGATCGTGCGCAGCCTGTCGAGTCCGCCGGCGACGTCGGGCCAGGCCGGCAAGCGGCGCCACACGCCGTTCAACGCCGCGAGTTCTGCATCGGTTGCGGGTATCTCGTGCTCGGCCAGAAGATCGCGCAGGACCTCCTTCGTCATGTCGGCGAGGGGGATGAACGGCAGGTCGTCCTTGACGCGCGTCCAGGTAGCGCGGCCGTAGCCATTGCGCCAATCCCGCGTGAGCTGGTCGAAGTCATGCTCGCCATTGGGAGCGAACCCAGCGAGGGCGCCGCGCATGGGCGTGAACCAGTCGCAGACCGTGCCATACACATCGAACAGGAAGGCTTTGGGCATTTTCGCAAGACTCTGGGAGGGGTGTTGTGCTGCGCTATGATGCCCCAGTTGTAAGGGTGGGCGCTGGGACGTAAGTGTGATGGATGCAAACGCCATTCTGGCGGCCTTCGCGAGTCAGGGTTTTGTCAACCTGGGCAAGATGCTTCCGGATGAGGACATTGAGCGATTCGGCGCGATGTTCGAGGATGACCATCGACAGTATCACTATTTCTGGCACCACTACGGGTTTCATCAGGCGGCGAACTACGAGGCGCTGGTCACGTCGCCGGCGTTCGATGAGCTGGTTCGGCACCCGTTGCTGTTTCCACTCGTCGAGGCTGTGCTTGGTGGGCCGACGTGCTTCGGTGAAATTGGGTTGCGTCGCATGCCAGCCTATCAGGGGAAACTGCACCGGGCGTGGCACCGGGATCGCCCGCACTTCGATGCGCACGCGCTTCGCTGCGATTACGTGCAGCTGATCGTTTACCTGTCGGACGTGGATTCAAGGACACATTGCCTGTCGCTGTCACCCGAGTCTGTCGACGAACCGGTGCTGCACGATAATGGCGAACAGCTGGAACGTGGTGGCATCGTGGACATCACGGGTCCGGCGGGTACCTGTGTGCTGTTCAACGCGTCCGTGCTGCATACCGCGACGACCCGGCCGACCGACTCAGTGCGGCGCAGCGTCCAGATCTACTACGGGCATCGTGCCCGACCGCCGCTCGCGAACGACTCGAGCATTCCGCCGGCGCTGTGGCGCGATCATCCCGATGCCGAAACCCGCGCGTTTTACGGCGTGCTGAACGAACGGACGCGCGTACTGATGCGTGTGTTTGCCGAGTCCGATCATGGAGAGCCCCATGCCTGATCTGCGTATTGGCGTCTGCTACGACTTTCGCAACCCTCCCGACTCAGGGCGGTCACACGCGGCGCTCTACGCCGAGGTCATGGAGCAGGTGCGGTGGCTGGACAAACTGGGCTCGGACCTCGTCTGGTTCACGGAGCATCACTTCATCGAGGACGGTTACCTGCCGAGTTGGATTCCTGTGGCAAGTGCGATGGCGGCGGTGACGTCGCATGTGCGCTTCGGGACCGACATTTGCCTCGCGCCCTTCAACCATCCGGTGCGCCTCGCCGAAGACATGGCTGTTCTCGACAATCTGTCCGGCGGACGTGTCGAAGTAGGGCTGGGCATGGGGTATGCCCCGCACGAGTTCCGCGGCTTTGGGTTGCCGGTCTCGCGTCGCGTGTCCCTGATGAACGAGGCGATCGAAGTCCTGCAGGCATGTTTCACGGGTGAGCGCTTCAGCTACAGCGGTAAGCGGTATCAGCTCGATGGTGTGCAGATCACACCTGGCTTCGTGCAGGAGGGTGGGCCGCCGCTGTGGGTCGCGGCAATGTCGGAGCCCGGGGCGTTGCGCGCGGCAAAGTACGACACCAACTTCCTGCCGCAGGGGCTGCGGCACCGATCGTTCGACCCCTGGGTCGACGCGCTGCGGGCGGATGGACGGGACCCAGCGACGAAGCGCGTTGGCATCATTCGCAGCATCCTCGTGACTGACGACAGGGACGCGGACTGGCCGGTCATACGTGCAGCGGAGCGCTACAGGATGGCGCTCTATCGCCGCTTCTTCGAGGAGAGCGGCGAAGGGTTTGGTGAATCAGGTGAGCCGGTGCCCCAGACCTGGATCGTCGGCAACGTCGCGCAGTGTGTCGAGCAGTTGAAGGCCTTCATCCTGGAGTTTGGGATGACCGATATCGTGACCATGGCGGTGCCGCCGGGACTGTCGGCGGAGCAGATGTCGCCGAGCCTCGAGCGTCTGTTCCGTGATGTTGTCCCTGCCCTGAGGAGGGAGTTGAACAAAACATGATGGTGCAACGTCCTGCGGCCTTGCTGAAAAGCCCTAGTACTGCTGTGCTCGCTGCAGACGCCTCGGTCACAAGAATAGCTACTGATGAAATCCAACTTAGTACCAGCGAACTAAGTCACCCAAGCACGACGTATAGCCTAGAGATCGCAGAATTTCTGAGCCCGAAGGATCTAAGGTCATCTTCTCCGCTGATCAGAGCAGTCCTCAGATTGCCGCGGCTTCAAAAAGCCATGAGCTGGAGCCCTTTGATCTTGCTGCGGGACTGAGTACGCTTTTCAGGCGAAAGCGCGATAGTCCAACCGATATTGCCGACATGCACTTTCACCCGCAAGGCACGAAGTGATCACCCGACTGGCTATGTCACACTTACCTGTGTAGCTATACCGAGGCTGGCTAGAAGAGCGTCGTCGTCGTTAGTCTCAGGATTCGATGTTGTAAGGAGCTTGTCGCCGGCAAAGATCGAGTTTGCGCCTGCCAAGAAACAAAGGGCCTGAGCCTCTGGGTTCATCCCCATGCGCCCGGCGGACAGTCGCACATACGATTCAGGCATCATGATCCGTGCGACCGCAATCGTACGTATGAACTCGAAGATCTCAAGCTCTTCAGTTCCATACAACGGTGTACCCTCAACCTGAACGAGCATGTTAATGGGCACCGACTCTGGATGGTCTGGCAGGTTGGCCAATTCCACAAGGAGGCCGGCCCGCCCCATCCTCGTTTCACCCATTCCTACAATGCCGCCGCAACAAACCTTCATACCAGCGTTACGGACACTCGCCAACGTCTCAATCCGATCGTTGTAGGTACGCGTCGTGATGATGTTGCCGTAGAGTTCCGGAGAAGTGTCGAGATTGTGGTTATAGTAGTAGAGGCCCGCGTCGGCGAGCATGTTCGCCTGGGCATCCGTTAACATTCCCAGTGTCGCGCAGGTCTCCATCCCCTCCTCACGAACCGCTTCGACAAGCTCTGCCACCTGCTTTACTTGGGTTGCGGTTGGGTTGCGCCAGGCAGCACCCATGCAGAAACGCGTTGCGCCGCCAGCTCGCGCATTGCGGGCAGCTTGCAGTACATCGTCAACCTTCAACAACGCATGTGCATCGACGCCTGTATCGTGATGAACGCTCTGGGGACAATATGCACAGTCCTCGGGACAGCCCCCAGTTTTGATCGAGAGCAGCGTCGCGAGCTGCACCTCATTCGGGTTGAAGTGTTGCCGGTGGATGGATTGGGCTTGGAATAAGAGGTCGTTGAACGGCGTCGCAAGGAGGTTTTCGGCCTCCGCCAATTTCCAGTCATGTCTAATCATGATTACAAGCGCAGCATCTGAATCGCTGTATTTCTCGGAGGCGTAGGCCTCAACCACCACCCGCAGCTCCAAGTTCGAGCCGAAGATCAGATCAACTGGCGTCGGGGTCCCTACTTTCTGAGATGCGGCTGCTTCCGCTTTCGTCTAGGCCATGGACATGTCACCAAGTTGACGAAGAAGTCGTCACCGAGCGTCCTGAGGTACTCGGTCATCACGTCGTGCCGGATGACTCCGCGTTTGGGTGGCGAGGAGTCGGAACCCCTGTGGAACCGGTTGCACGCCCGAGGTATTCGACCTCTCCAAGCAACGCTATAGGCCCAGTGAACGGTCTCAAGTTTCCAAAGCTGAGCCTAAGGTCCAATGCTGTAATGAAAGTGATTCAATCTAAGTGGGGGCACATGGCTGGAATGCCGGGCGCGAATCCTGATGACGATAGGTTCATTGATCGAGATTTGCCCACTGACGGGTGGGAACTCGACGACACGGTGCCTGTTCCGGCGAAACGGGGTGAGGTTGTGATCTTCCATTACCACGCTATCCACGGGTCATGGATCAACCAAGCGGATAGTGTGAGACGAATGGCTCGAATCGGGTATTGCGATCCGGAAAACCTGAAGTTCGAAGGTCAATCCAAAGGGAGACCGAGTTTGATGGTGCGGGGGCGTCGACCGCGAGCGCAAGGGCAGACGGTCTACGCGACCACGATCTGAGGTCACATGAGCAACTGGTTGAGCTCTGGTACACAGGAGCCGCAGTTGGTGCCACATCGAAGGCTGGCCTGTAATTGATCTAGGGTTTTGTCGCCTTTGGCGATGGCTGCTTGGATCTGGCTTTTGCTCACTTCAAAACAGGTGCAAACCTGTGGGTCAGCAGAAGCGGATTGGCCGCGCAGACTCCCCCAGAACGTCGAGGAACTCGTCAGGGCTTGTTCGAGAACCGTCCAGCTTGGCAGGCCGCTCCTCGAACTTGCAGCGGCGAGCACCGCGTGAGCCTTTCCCTCCTGCTCGACGATTGCCATCTGCAACGTGGGGCTGTCGAGAGAGATGACGTTGGCACGCAAGGTACTGAGTCGTAGCGTAGCCGCAAGTTCTGGCAGTGATGGTGTGGTTACGAGGGCGAGCTCCTCACGCTGACCCACGTCACTGGGCAACGAGCTCCGGTACAGGCTCTCGAGGCTGAGAGCCTGAGACCGGTGCGAGACAACCCTCAACCATCGGCCGACTTGAACGGCATGCACGTCGACGATGCCGTGTTTGCTTTCAGGCTGGCCCGAGACCGGATCGGTCACCGGCGCGATGAGGTCCGATACGCGTGCTGGGGTAGCGTAAACGCTGTTCCAATGGATTGTGAGGAACGTCTGGCCCGGCGGGAGGTCACTGCTCACGTGGAGGATCGCGCGGACCATACCCTGACGGTTGCGTAGTTCGACCAACTCGCCGTCGTGCAACTGTCTCCTATTGGCTTCGGCCGGATGAAGGGTCGCAATAGGGCAGTCCGCGTGCCGCAGCAGTTTTGGCGCAACGCCGGTTCTCGTCATGGTGTGCCACTGATCTCGCGACCTGCCCGTGTTCAGGATGAGCGGCAGTTCCTTTTCTTGCTGCTGCTTGGGCAACCGATGGCGCACCGGTATAAGCCGTGCGCGACGATTCGGTGTCGAAAATTGGCCGTCGGCAAACGGGTTCGTGCCGCCCCATTGCACGGGGGTCAGTTCGGCGTAGTCGGCGTCTGAGAGATTGGCGAGGTCGACCAGTTTGAGTTTTCGGTTTTTGAACTGAAGTGTGAGCTGCGCATGTTCTCTGAAAATTTCTGCGGGCCGCTTGAAGCTGAATGCATCTACAAAGCCAAGCCGTTTCCCAACCTCGCAGACAATCCACCAGTCCGGGCGCGACTGGCCCAAAGGCTCCAGCAAGCGTCGCTGTCGGGAAACGCGTCGATCCGAGTTCGTGACGGTGCCGTCTTTCTCACCCCATCCCTGCGCTGGGAGCAGTACATTGGCAAAACGTGTGGTGGCAGTTTTCTCGACGCAGTCGGAGACCACCAGGAGAGGGCATTTGGCTAGTGCCTGTTCAACTCGAAGAGCGTTCGGCAAACTCACCGCGGGGTTGGTTCCCATGATCCAAAGCGCTTTGATCTTCCCGCACTCTACCGCCTTGAACAGATCGACTGCTTTCAGCCCTTCGCCCTGCACGATATTGGGTGCCTTCCAGAAACTTCTGACCGCATTTACAGCGATAGGGTCAAAGTCCTGGTGGGCCGCAAGTTGGTTGGCAAGTCCGCCTACTTCGCGGCCGCCCATCGCATTCGGTTGGCCGGTGATGGAGAAGGGTCCTGCCCCGGGTCGACCGATACGACCCGACGCTAGGTGCACATTGATGATGCTATTGGCTTTATCAGTGCCGCTCTCCGACTGATTTATGCCCTGCGAGAAGAAGGTCAGCGCTCTGTCAGTTGAGGCAAACCATGTATAGAACGTACTTAGCTGCGCGTCGGACAGACCCGTTATAGGAGCGGCCATGTCGGCGTCCATCCGCGCTGCCTCGAGTGTCTCAGCGAAGCCCTCCGTGTGCTCCGAAACGAAATTTTCGTCCACCGCGTCGTGCTCCGCGAGCGCGGCAAGTAGGCCGTTGAATAGCGCCGTGTCGGATCCGGGGCGGATCTGAAGATGCAGATCCGCAAGGTCGCAGGTTGCGGTCCGTCGTGGATCGATGACAACGACTTTGAGCGTTCCTTGGCTTTTTCGCGCAGCTACGCGTTGGTACAGGACAGGATGTGTCCAAGCGGCGTTGGATCCTGCAAAGATGATGAGTTGCGCCTGGTCCAGGTCCGCGTAGCTGACAGGCACCACGTCCTCGCCGAAGGCGCGTTTGTGTGCAACCACAGCGGAAGACATACAAAGCCTCGAGTTTGTGTCAACGTTTGCGCTCCCGATAAACCCCTTCATGAGTTTGTTGGCGACATAGTAGTCTTCGGTAAGCAACTGGCCGGAGAGGTATAGCGCTACCGAATCAGGGCCGTGTGTACTGATGGAATCCGCAAAGCCGGCCGCAACTCGGTCTAGCGCCTGATTCCAGTCGACCTCCCGGCCATCGACCTGGGGTCTCAGCAATCGTCCTTTCGTCACCTGAGTCTCTGCGAGCGTGGCACCCTTGACGCAGAGACGTCCTCGATTGGCGGGGTGATCCGAATCACCCCTCACTGCAACTAGTGAGTTATCGTTAACGTCTGCCACCACACCGCAGCCAACGCCGCAGTAAGGACAAGTCGTTCTGACGGAGCGAGGGGTCACGNCTCAGCCGATGAGAAAGACATGGCCATCGGCAACAAGCACGCGGTAGGTCGGAACGGAAACTCCGGGCTCTTCCAAACAGGCCCCCGTCTTTAGGCTGAAGTGCTGTTTGTAGAGAGGTGAGGCCACCACGGGTTCTCCATCGACGTCACCCACGATGCCGCGGGCAAGTACGTTGGCTTGACCAATCGGATCGAAGTTGCCTAACGCGAAGATACTGGGTGCGGGCAGGTCGGGTAGATAGAAGAGGGCGACCTGTTCATTGCCGATCAGCGCTGCTACTCCGCCGCCTTCGATGAGGTCGCTCAGGCCGCACAGCAGCGTTGCCCGTACGTTGGACTCGGCTACGTTCACGAACCGGTCTCCACTAAGACAATATCAGCCTTCAGTTCTTCCTCGGTGGCTGGCCTGCGCTGACCACGTTCGCGCACAAAGACGATTTGTTCATTGCTCTGTGTCGTGTTCACGAAAGGCCGAAATCGCTTCAGGCGGTCGGGGTCCTCGAGTGTGGTTTTCCACTCGCACTGGTATGTGCCGATGATGTTCGCCATTTGGGCTTCGAGTTCATCGCCGAGCCCTAACTTGTCGTCGGCGATCACTTCTCGGAGATAGTCGAGTCCCCCTTCAAGGCCCTCCATCCACACGGATGTTCGTTGCAGGCGTTCGGCTGTGCGCACGTAGAACATGAGGATTCTGTCGATGTAGCGAATGAGCGTCTGATCGTCGAGGTCGGTTGCAAACAGGTCGGCATGCCTGGGTCGCATACCGCCGTTGCCGCAGACATAGAGGTTCCAGCCATTTTCGGTTGCAATAACTCCTACGTCCTTTGAGCGTGCCTCCGCGCATTCTCGGGCACAGCCGGATACCGCCATCTTCAGTTTGTGAGGCGATCGGAGGCCTTTGTATCTATTCTCGATGTAGAGGGCCATGGCGACTGAATCCTGCACACCATAGCGGCACCATGTGCTCCCGACGCAAGACTTCACCGTGCGCAATGCCTTGCCATAGGCATGTCCGGTCTCGAAGCCGGCATCGATGAGTTCGCGCCAGATAAGCGGCAGTTCGTGGAGTTGAGCGCCAAAGAGGTCAATACGCTGTCCTCCGGTGATCTTGGTATACAGGTCGTAACGTTTCGCGACTTCGCCAATGGCGATTAGCTTCTCCGGCATAATCTCCCCGCCAGGTATACGCGGAACTACTGAATAGGTGCCGTTCTTCTGCATGTTGGCGAGGCGCGCGTCGTTCGTGTCCTGTAAGCCTGCGTGTTTTTTGTCGAGAACGTACTCATTCCATAGAGCGGCGAGGATCGAGGCGACAGCCGGTTTGCAGACGTCGCAACCGCGGCTTGTGGGACCGCCGCGACCATGTTTTGCGAGGAGTTCTTCGAATGTGCGGATGCCCTCAACCTGGCAGATGTGGAAGATTCCCTGACGGTCCTGCGCGAAGTGTGGACAAAGCGACTTGTCGACGGAGACTCCGAGACTCGCGAGTTCCTGATCGACGACGGTCTTCAGCAGGGGACCACAGCCGCCGCATCCCTTACTTGCGCCGGTTTCCGCTTTGACCGCGCCGATGCTGTGGTAGCCGTTCGCTACTGCATGGACGATTTGCCCTTTAGAGACGTTGAGGCACGAACAGATTGTTGCCGATGCAGGTAGCTCGTCAGGACCAGGGAACGCCAATTCGGACTGCGGAAGTATGAGCGCTTCGGGACTCTCCGGCAGCTCCAGTTCGTTGAGGTGGTATTGGAGAATCGCGTCGTAAGCGTCGCAGTCCCCCACAAGCACTGCGCCCAAGAGTTTTTTGCCGTCGGGGCTCACGTTCAGACGCTTGTAAATCCGCCGAACTGGATCATGGAACTGGTAGGCGAGGGCTCCTTCGGTGTTCCCATGCGCGTCGCCAATCGAACCGACGTCGACGCCAAGCAGCTTGAGCTTGGTGCTCATGTCCGCGCCGCGAAATGTGACTGACTTGCCGTTGAGATGGCCCGCAGCTGCTTCTGCCATCCGGTAACCTGGGGCAACGAGGCCGAAGATCCGGCCCTCCCAAGAGGCACACTCGCCAATAGCATAGATGTTTGGATCACAGGTGAGACAGTGTTCGTTCACGGCGATACCGCCTCGTTCGGCGATCTCAATCTGGCTGTCGCGAGCGAGTTCGTCGTGGGGGCGTATACCGGCCGAGAACACAATGAGGTCCGTGGTCAGGTTGTCCTCTGCAAACTGCATTAGCAGTCGATTGCCTTCCGTGGAGGTGATCGACTGCGTCGCAGTGTTCGTGTGAACCGTGATGCCCAGATCCTCAATCTTGTACTGGAGCGTCGCGCTCCCTTCAGCATCGAGTTGCACGCCCATCAGGCCGGGCCCGAATTCGACAACATGTGTCTCGAGCCCGAGGTTCTGCAGCGCATTAGCGCATTCCAGTCCTAGGAGGCCGCCACCAACGACAACGCCAGTCTTTCCCCCGGCCGCCGCCGTTCGTATTGCCTCGAGATCATCCAGCGTTCGGTAGACGAGGCAACGCGGATGGTCGTTTCCCTTGATGGGTGGCACAAACGGGTATGAGCCGGTGGCCAGGACGAGTTTGTCGTACTGAACCTCATTCCCTGAAGCCGTGGAGACGCGCCTCGCGTCACGGTCAATGGATACAACAGGGTCGCCGAAAAACGCGTCAATGCCGAGTTCTTGATATTGCTGTGGTGTGCCCAATGCAAGCTCGTCGGCAGTCTTCCCTGAAAAAAGCTCCGAAAGATGTACGCGGTCGTAGGCTGGGCTTGCCTCACTGGCTAGGAGCGTAACCGAGTGCTGCTCTGTTCCTAGCTGAGAGAGGAAATGGTGCCCCACCATACCGTTGCCAACGACGACGATGCGCATTTTCATAACATTCTCCAGACAGATGACGCGTTCATGCGGCCGCCTTCCATTGACCGAACGCAAGCGCCAACGGATCCCCTACCTTGGCGCCCTCAGTGACGCACTCTTGCATGCAGCGGCTTCCGGTTGTGTCTCCAAGAAGCACGGCGTAAGTCAACCGACCGTCTTCGAACCGCAAGCGTCGGTAGATGGTTCGGGCCGGATCTTCGATGAGGACATCTTGGCCCACCGCACCAAATTCAGGGTTGCCGACGGCGAATACCGGTAGGCCCGCAACTTTGAGCCGGGTCGCTGTGGCGGGTGCGGCGAACGTCGCTGCTTTACCTATCAGGTTCATTGCCAGCGCGTCAGCCTGTCGGTACACAGGCTCGACCAGCGCGAAGTTTCGACCGGTTACGCGTGCGCACTCACCGATTGCGAAGACACCCTCGGTGCTGGCCCGTAGCTGGGCGTCGACCAGTACTCCGTCCGAAACTGATAGGCCGGCTTCGGAAGCCAACCGGTCATTCGGTTGCACACCCGTCGCGAAAATCACCGTTCGGGTTACGATGACCGAACCTGAAGTTAGTTCAACCGCCTCGACGCGGCGATGGCCATGGACAGATGCGACGGACTGTCCAAGATGGCAACGGATTCCCAATGACTCGATAAAGTCGTGGACATATTTGGCCGCTCGGCGGTCAATCTGTCGATTGAGAAGCCACTCACCGCGATGAATCAGATCCACCTGATTGCCTGCCAATTGCAGCGCGCGCGCGGTCTCGAGGCCAAGCAAACCGCCCCCGACGACAACTTTACGCTCCGGAGCACTACGTAGTGACTGCAATGCGTCCGCATCTTCGAGAGTTCGAAGTTGGGTGACGCCATTAAGCGCGAGACCTTCGACTGTTGGGCGCGACAGGTTCGATCCGGTTGCGAGAACTAGCTTGTCGAAGCTGACGGTACCGCCGCCTCGAGAACGCACCTCGCGCGTCTTGATATTTACTTCCGCGACTTCGAAATTTGTGCGCAGCGTGATTGAGTTATTCGCATACCATTCAGGATCATGAAAGGCTAGGCTCTCCTCCGCACATGAAGCGCCGACCAAATCGGGTAGCAAAACGCGGTTGTACGGGCCTATCGGCTCCTTGCAGACCAGAGTGATCTCGCCGTCATATGCGTGCTCAGCAAGCCGCGTCACCAGCCGACCGGCCGCCATCCCGCCACCGACGATTACCAGTTGCTCTTTTCGTGTGGTGTTCATGCGGCAATGTGATCAGAGCTCGTGGACGCGCCCTCGTCCACGGCGACGACGGTAAGTTCGTCACGCACCGGACTGGCGTACAGGAAGTCCAGAACTTCGCGGCGGTAGTGATTGAAGGCCTTGTCTTCAGCGAGCGCAAGCCGGTTGCGTGGTCGTGCGAGGTTGACGTCCAGCATGCGGTCAATTCTCGCTGCAGGACCGACACTCATCATGACGATCCGGTCGGAGAGCAGCACGGCCTCGTCGACATCGTGGGTAATCATCACGACGGTGCTCCTGAGTTCCGCCTGAATGTCCATCAGCGTGTCTTGGAGCTTGGCCCGCGTAAGCGCATCGAGTGCCCCGAAAGGTTCGTCCATCAGTACAACTTTGGGTCGCATGGCGAGACACCGCGCAATCCCAACGCGTTGCTTCATCCCGCCGGAGATCTCGTGGGGCATCTTGTCGGCTGCGTCGGACATCTGGACAATGTGCAGGTTGTGGTGGATCCAGTCGTGCTTCTCCCGTTTTGACTTCTGCCCACGGAATACTTGGTCAACTGCGAGCGCGACGTTGTCGTACACCGACAACCACGGCATGAGCGCATGACTTTGAAAGACAACCGCACGGTCCGGGCCCGGCGCCGTGATTTCGCGTCCGTTGAGAATTGCGCCCCCTGCTGATGCAGGTTCGAGGCCCGCAATGATGTTCAGCAGAGTGGACTTCCCACAGCCTGAATGACCAATGAGGGACACGAATTGACCTTTGTTAATCTGCAGACTGACGTCACGCAGGGCTTCGTAAACGCCGCTTTCGGTGTTGAAGATTTTTCCGACTTTCGAGAGTTCCAGGTACCGATCCATGGCTGCTCCTAACGAAGAACTGCTTGTTTGTCCCAACTGACGAAACGCTGCAGCCGCAACATCAGTTGATCGAGGAGAAAACCCACGAGCCCGATGGTGAGAACTGCCACCATGATGCGACCCAGTGAGTTTGTGGAGCCATTCTGGAACTCATCCCAAATGAACTTGCCGAGACCGGGGTTCTGAGCCAGCATCTCCGCAGCGATCAACACCATCCACCCGGTCGCGAGTGACAGACGTAGTCCGGTGAACACCATAGGGACGGCGGCTGGGAGCACCACTTTCCGAATATGAGTGATCGGTCGCAGCTTGATCACTCTGCTCACGTCTACGAGTGTGCGATCAACTCCGGCAACGCCGACTGTGGTATTTATGACTGTTGGCCAAAGGCAACAAAGCGCCACGGTGAAAGCGGAGTTCAAGAATGACTTCTCGAAGATTGGGTCGTCGGCGACGTAGACGGCGGAGATCACCATGGTCACAAGCGGCAACCACGCGAGTGGTGAGATAGGTTTAAACACTTGGATGATCGGGTTCACGGCCTTGTAAATCGACTCATGGATTCCACACACGATCCCGAGCGGGACGGCTATCAGCGATGCGATCACAAAACCAAATGCGACGGTGTATAGGCTGGTGATGACCTGGTCCAGGAACGTAGGTTTGCCCGTGTAGCTGCGCACCTTGATTGAGGAGTTAGGATCACGTTCCAGGAGTTTGGCGTTTCGCTTATCTTGTCGCTCGTAGAAGGCCTCAGCTTTCTCTCGAGTGCGAACATGCTCTTCAGCAAGGTTTTCGATCTGATCCAACACTTCGCTCGGTCCCGGGAAAGCTCCTAGGGACGTTTCGATGTTGATTGCCATCAGTTGCCATAGTGCGAGAAAAACGCCAATCCCCAACGTGGGAAGCGCAGTCGCACGGAGCACCGAGTTGGCCTTCGCTCGGATGGGAGAAGCGTCAGAGTGACCTAGTAGGGCCGCTGCCATTAGAGCACCTCATCCTTGAGGCCTATTTTGAGTCGTTTCAGGTAGTCGTTCGGGCGGGTGCCATCGTAGAGTACGCCGTCGATCAAGGTATCGACCTCAGGGCGGAAGCCGTCCTCAGTTGCGAAGTCCGGGAAGTTGGACGCTTTGAGCGCGCCATCTGCAATTAGTGCCTGAGCGGCTTTCGCGTAGAGATCCGGTCGATATACCTTCTTCGCAATATCCATGTACCAGCTATCCGGCTTTGGCTCCGCGATCTGGCCCCAGCGTCGCATCTGCGTTAGATACCAAACGGCGTCGGAGTAATAAGGGTATGTGGCGAAGTAACGGAAGAAGACGTTGAAATCGGGCACGGAGCGTTTGTCACCCTTCTCGTACTCGAATGTTCCGGTCATGGAGTTGGCGATGACCTCGTAGTCGGCGCCTACGTATTCCGAGCGCGATAGGATTTCGACGGCTTTAGGGCGGTTACTGTTGCCGTCGGCATCGAGCCAGTGAGCGGCGCGTAGCAGTGCTTTGACGACTCGGATCGTCGTGTTGGGATTCTTTTCGACAAAGTCTCTGGTCATGCCAAACACTTTCTCTGGATTGTTTGGCCAGATTTCGTAGTCCGTAATGACTGGAACCCCAATGCCCTTGAACACGGCCTGTTGGTTCCAGGGTTCGCCAACGCAGTAGCCGTAGATGGTTCCCGCTTCCAACGTTGCGGGCATCTGTGGCGGGGGCGTTACCGATAGCAGCGCATCGGCGTCGATCTGGCCGCTGATGTCGCCTTTGTGGGGTGCGTAGAAGCCGGGATGGATGCCGCCGGCGGCAAGCCAGTAACGAAGCTCGTAGTTGTGTGTAGAGACGGGAAAAACCATACCCATCTTGAATGGCTGGCCACGCTCCGCGTAGTCGTCGACTACCGGTTTGAGGTAGTCAGCCTTGATGGGATGTATGGGTTTGCCGTCCGGCCGTTTTGGTACGTTTGGTTTCATGGCCTTCCAGACCGCGTTCGAAACCGTGATGCCGTTTCCATTCAGGTCCATCGAGAACGGCGTGACGATATGGGCAGATGTGCCAAAACCGATTGTTGCCGCGAGCGGTTGGCCCGCGAGCATGTGTGCGCCGTCGAGTTCGCCGTCTATGACACCGTCTAGCAGGACCTTCCAGTTGGCTTGCGCTTTGAGGCTTACGTACAGGCCTTCATCTTCGAAGTACCCAAGTTCGTAAGCGACCGCGAGCGGGGCCATATCCGTCAACTTGATGAATCCGAAAGTCAGTTCGTCTTTTTCCGGAGAGTCCACTTCGGCCAGGGTGTATTGGGTTGCGATCAACGCGACGATTCCAATCCGTAACTGTTTCAATAACCAGCCCGATGTCCATCGACGTTTGGCGACTGTCATTTGGGGTACCTCTTATGCGGCAACTGTTGGTTTTCGGCAACGGAGTCGCGCATCGGTTGAATACGCTTGGGCGCCATTACCCGTTACCAGCCGCTGCTGTCGTATTCGCCGGAATACAAATCTCGTGCCAGGCCTGAAGCCGGCTGAAACCCGCAGGTTTCGGGCGATTGAAGGGTGGAACGGGCACAAATACAGGGCGCGGGTGAGGAGGGGGTGCCCCCTTCGGGTGCGCGCCCTCTATTTGTTTAGTCGAGGGAGTCTTTGTCTTTGGCAGCAGCAACGACGCGTCGTGCGATGTCACGGAGCCGTTCGTTTTGGTTCATGGCATCGCGGATCAGATGTAGGTGCGCGGCTGAATCCGAGACCTCCAGATGGTTTATCAGTAGCAGTTTGGCCTCTTTCAGGAATCGGCGGTCTTCCCTGTCGAGTCAGTCGTGCGCGATCTGGCCGTTCGGCAAGGAGCCGGCGGGTTGCGAACTGCGCCATTGCGACGATCAGTTCGTTGCGGACGCGGCCATCGACCTGGCGAACATCACGATGCGGAGCTTTTATCGAGCCAACTAGAGAGCGCAGCAGACAGGCACGCTCGTCGATCGCCACGTCAGAAATCTCGGCCTGGGTGATTAGGGCCTGGGAGCGAATTAGGATCCTGATTTCTTGCGCGCGAACAATCGGTTGCCATGGCTCACGACCACGCTGCCAAGATTCGCGAAAGCGGGCTGAGAATCTTGATTGAGTATGCGAGCAGGACAACTTCATGCTGCATGATGGCGCCGAGGTACTGCCTCGGGTGCTGTGAGATCAACGCATCGAACACAGCTACTGCTGTGCACCATGGTGCTGATCACGTCGGCTCGTCCATTGAATGGCGGATGTAAATGTTGTGCCAATGGCTTGGTCGGACATGGCGTGAACCTCACGCCATCGATGAAGAAATAGCGGTTCGATACGCTCCGCCTGCTGAGCTTGAGCAGTAGTGGATGTAATTTGTCCAAGGACAGCGTTCGGGCCAGCCGGAAGGTCTATTGGCGAACTTTAGCGGCGAGCGCATGATCACCATCATGAGTTACTGACCAGACGACGCGGTAGGCGCCAACTACGGCACACAAACTGACGGTCCTGACTACCTTGAAGGCTGCGTTTCGAGGGCAAACCCTAAGGCCCGAGCGTTTGTTGCACTTGGACGGTTTTGGTGCGTGCACGCGTAGCGCTGCATTATTCGCGTGCGCGGAACGGCTTCCTCAGGTGACCAGCAAACACACGAATAGACGCGCAAAGCCTTGTTCTTTCGGATCTTCACCAATCCCGCCGAAAGATTGGCCCGAACTTTGAATGGCTGCGTCCGCTTCGCTTCGACCTGAAACGAGCGGTTAATGGAGCCGGGCAACGCGTCGTCGATACCTTGTTGGGCGGCGGCTGCGGGACCGGCTCTGTCGTTTAAAGCAAAGGAGCCCATCGATGTTCACCAAAACTGCGCGCGGTGCCCTCGTTGCGTTCACGCTGAGTGTCGCGTTTGTCAGCGGCAATGCTGCAGCCGACTGGTACGAGTCGCTCTCGACCTCCGTGAAAGAGAGTAGCGTCGCGTTCGACTTCCGATTTCGTAACGAAACAGCTGACCTCGCGACTTTTGCCGATCAAGCTCGAGTCTCTACCCTGCGCAGCAGGTTGACATGGACAAGCGCCGGCCTTGGGCCCTGGGCCTACGGCGTAGAGGCTGACTACGTCACCGTCGTAGGCTCGGAACGATATAACTCGCTTTCCAACGGCATGACGCGGTACCCAGTTATCGCGGACCCGGAAGGTTTCGACCTGAATCGGCTATTTCTGAAATATTCCGGCGAAGATCTGACCGGCACGCTGGGACGCCAGAGAATCAATCACGACAGGCAGAGATTCGTTGGTGGTGTAGCTTGGCGTCAGAACGAGCAGAGTATGGAAGGCGTTCGCATTGAGTACGGCAAGCAAACGAAACTCGAGTATGCGTACGTCTCCCGCATCAACCGCATCTTCGGGCCTGACGACGGAGTTCAGCCACGGCAATGGGACTCGGACTCCCACTTCGTTCGAGGGAGTGTGCAGCTAGCCAAGGCTCACACGGTCACCGGCTTCGGCTATCTCATGGATTTCGAGAACGGTAATGGGGTACCCAACAGTAACGCGACCCTTGGAGTTGAATACACCGGCGGGTTCGGTCCGTTTAAGCTAGCGGCCGCCTTGGCCCACCAGTCTGACGTTGGCAACAGTCCTTTGGACTATTCCGCGCCCTACTACTTCGTCGAAGCAAAAGTGTCTATAGGGCACATTGGAATGACAGCGGGGCACGAGGTACTTGGCAGCGACGAGGGTAATGCGGGGTTTAGAACACCACTTGCGACCCTGCATAAGTTTCAAGGCTGGGCGGACGTCTTCCTCGGAACCCCAGCGACGGGAGTCAAGGACAGTTACCTTGGCATGAGCGCCAAAGTTGGGAAGGCCACACTGGCCGTCATCTACCATGCGTTTGCACCATACGAAGGGGGCGCTGACTACGGCGACGAGATCGACGTCGTGGTCAATTTTCCTCTGCACAAGGCCCTAAAACTGCAGCTCAAATACGCGTCATATAGCGCCGAGTCCTTTAGTGTAGATACGGAGAAGTTGTGGGCATCAGTTCGACTGACCTTGTAGGTCGAACTAGACGTCGAAGCAGTCTATTGCCTAGACAACCGCCTCATGACTCATCGCGGGGCGGGTTGGCACTTCTGATCGCTTGTCGCGCTCCACTAAGGGTGCCGGATGATTGCACCAAACTGGGTTCGAGCGAGTTCGTTTCACCGACAGCATTACGGCGTTGCCGCGGGAAACTGAAACCGGTCGATCGGACGTCGTCATCGTGTCCATATCGGCCGACCGAACAGCGCTCGAGGAGGATCCTCTTCAATAGAATCGCTCGACCTCGAAACGTAAGGCAGCATTGTTATGAATGTTCATCTGGGCCTCTCCGTAGCCAACGGACTTCGAAGACTCATTAGGTTCGGCCTTAAGGCCTGGATGAATAATCTAGTGACAGATCACAACTAGAGGGGATGTCGGGAATTACCGAACAGTCTGTTGCATAATTCTATAGGTTTCGCTCAGCGGCTCGGTCATTGGGACCGGGCTGACATTCTTCAATTGGAAGGATCTAAACACAATGATTTACAAGGTAGTTTTATCTATCGTCGTCGCATTCGCCACATCACAGTCAATCGCGGATCATCACGAGGAAGGAGACCTAACCGATCACAACTCGGCCGCCTGGCAAATCAAAGCCTACAGCTCAGCGGCGCCCGACTTTTTAGGTGATTTTGCCACCATCATAGGGTCAGATGGATCCGTCATCCGCGAGGGTTCCAACGGTTGGACCTGCCAGCCAGCAAATCCTAGACCCGTGCCCGCCTCAGGCTGGGGTTCTCCGCATGAAGCAATGCCTGCCTGCCATGATGGTGAGGGCATGAAATGGATGATGGGCTACATGGCGGGCAAAGCGCCCGAAATGGATCGCGATACCTTTATGTGGATGCT
>PBVL01000018.1 GCA_002728675.1 Gammaproteobacteria bacterium | reverse complement strand
AAACCCAAGGGTCCGTCCATGGAGTTCCCCTTCGCGCTCGACCATCGTCTCAGCCACACGTTCGATCTGTCGAACACGGTTCGCATCGGCGCGGTCTTCCCGGACCTGTACACAGCGTTCGGCGAACGCGACGGGTTCCTGGAGACGCCGCTCGTCGCGCCACTCCAGCCGGGGTCGACCACGCGATTCCGTCTGTGGCTGACCGGCGCGCAGGAAGCGGGCATCCTTGCCGAGGATGCGCTCACGCCGCTCACCCGCGACGGTGACTTCTGGAAAGGTGAGGTCAACCTCCCGCTCGAGATGGGCGCACAGGTGGTGGTCGTAGCGCGGGCAGAAGGGTCAGACGAATACCTTGGACTGCTGAGCTACGCCCTCGGCGGCTGACGCGGCCCGCCGACCGGCGGAGAATCCGGTCGATGATGGCGGGCAATCAGCCGGTCGAGCGCGTTGGCAAACGTCTGCCGATCCTTTGCGGACAGCGGCGGCGGACCGCCGGTGGGAATGCCGCTGCCGCGCATCGTGTCCATGAAGTCACGCATGTTGAGGCGTGCGCGCACGTTTTCCCGGGTGAACTCCTCTCCGCGGGGGCTGAGCACCATCACATCTTTGGCGATGAGTTCGGCGGCCTCGGGGATATCCGCCGTGATCACGAGGTCCCCTTTGACCGAGCGGCGCACGATCTCGAGATCGGCGACGTCGGCGCCCTGCATGACCTGCAGCGAGCGAATGTTGGCAAGCGGAGGCGTTTCGAGCCACTGGTTGGCGACGAGGGTGAGCTCGATCCCTGTCCGCTCTGCCGCGCGAAACAGGATGTCCCTGATCGCGCGCGGCAGCGCATCGGCGTCGACCCAGATCTTCAATGATCTTCCCCTTACGTGTACGTGCCGGACGCGGTCCTGAGCCCCGTGACCACGCGCCGGACCTCTGCGAGGCTCACCTCACCCTGCGCCGCAATGCGCAGCGCATGGAACTGCATGGGCTCGAACCCTCGGCCGACCGCGTACTCCAGCTGCTTGCGCGGATTCCGGTTGCTCCGCACACTGTCGAGAATCTCGAAGTCGACCTGCATCGCCTCGTAACAGGCGATTCGCCCCTCGTGACCGCCCTCACACTTGCGACACCCGTGCGCGACGAAGAACGTAGCGCCAATGTCGTCCCAGGTACACGCGCTCTCGTCCAGCACCTGGTTGACGAACCGGATGTCGTCCTCGTCAAGCTCGGTCGGTTCCCGGCATTCGACACACAGCCCCCGCATCAGCCGCTGGGCGACGATGACCATCGGAAAGATCAACTCACGGATCCCAACCTGGCTGTAGCTGTCGAGATACGCCAGCGTCGCAAGCACGCTGCGCGACGGTGCGGTTGTCAGGGTGAGGCAACCGTCGTAGTAGGAGCGCAACACCATGCGCACGGTGTCCGGCCTGAGTTCGCCGACCATCAGAACGTCCGGATCCATGTTGCGTGCCAGCGAGAACGCTTCAGTCAGACCAAGTCGTGGCGAGTCGACTTCGATCTGCGTCACGCCCGGGCGGAGCAGTTCGACCGGGTCCTCGACCGTAACGACATTACAGCGGACCGGATCGAGTTGGTTCATCGACGTATAAAGGGAGACCGTCTTGCCGCTTCCGGAGAGCCCGGCAAAGACCGCGAGCCCACCGCGCTCGACGTCGAGCAGCGGCTCGATCATCTGCCATGTGCGACTGGGCATGCCTAGCGCGGCGACCGGTAGTTCTGCGACCGCGGTGTCGAGCAGGTGCGCCGTCATCGCAGGGCCATGCACGGACTCCGCAAGACGGATGAGTACCGAGTACTCCCGGCCCGCGAAGCTGCCGGCACCGCGCGCCCTGCCCCATGAGAGTTCAGCTGACATGCCGGCCCAGTCCTTGAACTCATCGATCAGCCGCACGTATGCATCGGCGGAGAGCCTGCAGATGGTGACGAGATCACCCTCCACGCGTACTTTCACCGTGCCGGGATGTTCGGGGTCCAGTCCCCCCAGCTGCATGTGCAGGTTTGTCGCATGGGCATCCGCGAGAATCAGCATGAGCCCTTCTCGCGCCTGCTGCAGCGTCGAGAAGCGCGGATTCGGCACATCCAGCTCACGCTCGAGGCCCGCCGACAGGCGTCGCAGGTCGTTGCCCACGCCGCCGCGCCGCCTCCGCCGAGTGATGAGGTTCCGGTTCATTGCGCCGAGCAGCGGCCACGCACGCGCGGCGGCAATCACGATCGCGATGCCCGCGAGGATTTCCGAAAGATTGGCAAGCAGGTCGAGCACCGTTACTCCTTGGCCACGGCCCGGCGCATTATCGCGCACGGCGCGGTGACTCCCAAGGGCAAGACTGCCTGGGACAGATCAAAGGGACAGAAGGCCGGGTGCCGTCCGCTGCCACGAGGTGCCGCCCCAACCCAGGGATGAGCCCTGCAGTGGAGCTCCGATGGAAGCGAGAATCGTGCCAAAAGCACTCCTATTCCCCCAAATCTTCGGGTATGATTGCGCCCCTTGATCCCCCGCTGTTCCTTTCATCTACGACTTCCGTAACGGAGAGACGTGTATGGCCTATTCCTATACCGAGAAGAAACGCATCCGCAAAAGCTTCGGCAAGCTGCCTGAAGTTCTCGAGATTCCCTATCTTCTGACCATGCAGGCGGAATCCTACGCCTCATTCCTGCAGAGCGGTGTCGCCACCGCGGCCAAGAAAAACCATGGGATCCACGCTGCGTTCCAGTCGGTATTCCCGATTGTCAGCTACTCCGGCAACGCGGCGCTCGAGTACGTCAGCTACTCGCTCGGGCGTCCGACGTTCGACGTCAAGGAATGCCAGATGCGCGGGCAAAGCTACGAGGTGCCCCTGCGCGTCAAGCTGCGGCTGATGATTTACGACAAGGAGTCCTCGAACAAGGCCATCAAGGACATCAAGGAGCAGGAAGTCTACATGGGCGACATCCCGCTCATGACCGACAACGGCTCCTTCATTGTCAACGGCATCCAGCGGGTCATCGTCTCCCAGCTGCACCGTTCGCCCGGCGTGTTCTTCGATCACGACAAGGGCAAGACCCACTCGTCCGGCAAGCTGCTCTACTCCGCGCGGGTCATCCCCATGCGCGGCTCGTGGCTGGACCTCGAGTTCGACCCGAAAGACTGTCTGTTCGTCCGGATCGACCGGCGCCGCAAGCTGCCCGCAACCATTCTGCTGCGCGCGCTCGGCTACACCACGGAAGAAATCCTCGAACTCTTCTTCGACAACGACACGTTCCACGTCGAAAGTGAGGGATTCTCCTACGACCTCGAGGCCGACCGGCTGCGCGGCGAGACCGCGAAGTTCGACATTGCCGTCGGCAAGAAAGTGCTGGTCGAGGAAGGCACGCGGATCACCGCGCGGCATATCCGCGAGCTGAAGAAAACTGAGGCGGAAACGCTGGAAGTCCCCGTCGAATTCCTTCTTGGCCGGGTCCTCTCCAGGGACCACGTCGACCAGGAAACGGGCGAAGTTGTCGTTCCCTGCACGACTGTCATCACCGAGGAAGTTGTCGAGAAGCTGCGCGAGATCGGGGTCAAGGACTTCGAGTGTATCTACACGAACGATCTCGACGCCGGCGCATTCATCGCCGACACGCTGATGATCGACAACACGCACAACACGCTCGAAGCGCTGGTCGAAATCTATCGCATGATGCGCCCCGGCGAGCCGCCCACCAAGGAAGCCGCCGAAAACCTGTTCAACAATCTCTTCTTCACGCCGGAACGGTACGACCTGACCGACGTTGGCAGGATGAAGCTCAATCGCCGTCTGGGTCGCCAGATCGAGGAAGGCGACGGCGTCCTGTCCAAAGAGGACATCGTCGACGTGATGAAGCAGCTAATTACGATCCGCAACGGCCGCGACACGACGGACGATATTGACCATCTCGGCAACCGCCGGGTGCGTTCTGTCGGCGAGATGGCCGAGAACGCCTTCCGTCTCGGCCTGATCCGCGTCGAACGCGCCGTGAAAGAACGCCTGTCCATTGCCGAGTCCGAGGGGCTGATGCCCCAGGATCTCATCAACGCGAAACCGGTTGCCGCTGCCGTCAAGGAATTCTTCGGCTCCGCCGCCCTGTCGCAGTTCATGGATCAGGTCAATCCGCTGGCCGAGATCAGTCACAAGCGCAAGGTGTCTGCACTTGGGCCAGGGGGCCTGACCCGCGAGCGCGCCGGCTTCGAAGTACGCGACGTCCACCCCTCGCACTACGGCCGGCTGTGCCCGATCGAGACCCCTGAGGGTCCGACGATCGGCCTGCTGAACAACCTGTCGACCTACGCACGCACCAACCAGTTCGGTTTCCTCGAGACGCCGTACAGGAAAGTGGTCGAAGGCCAGGTGACCGACGAGATCGAGTTCCTCTCTGCCATCATCGAAGGCGACTTCGTGATCGCGCAGGCGAGCGCTCAGCTCGACGAAGACAACAATCTCGCCGAGGAGCTTGTCGACGTACGCCATCAGGGCGAATTCACCAAAGCTCCGCGGGACAACGTCAACTACATGGACGTGTCGCCGCAGCAGATCGTATCGGTCGCCGCCTCGATGATCCCGTTCCTCGAGCACGACGACGCAAACCGCGCGCTCATGGGCTCGAACATGCAGCGGCAGGCGGTCCCCGTCCTCCAGTCCGAGAAGCCGCTTGTCGGCACCGGTATGGAAAGTACGGTGGCACGTGATTCCGGTGTCTGTGTGATCGCCGGCCGTGGCGGCGTTGTCGAGACGGTCGACGCGGCACGGATCATCATTCGTGTGAACGACGCCGAAACCGAGACGGGTGAAGCCGGTGTCGACATCTACAAGCTGACCAAGTACGAGCGCTCCAACCAGAGCACCTGCGTCAACCAGGTCCCCCTCGTCTCCGAAGGTGACAGCGTCTCCCGTGGTGACGTGATTGCAGACGGTCCCTCGATCGACAACGGTGAACTGGCACTTGGCCAGAACATCCGCATCGCCTTCATGACCTGGAACGGCTACAACTTCGAAGACTCGATCCTCGTGTCCGAACGGGTGGTGAAGGAAGATCGCTTCACGAGCATCCACATTCAGGAACTGACCTGTATCGCGCGGGACACGAAGCTGGGTGCTGAAGAAATCACCTGCGACATTCCGAACGTCGGCGAAGGCGCACTGTCGAAGCTCGACGAGTCAGGCATCGTCTACATCGGCGCCGAAGTCGAACCAGGTGACATCCTCGTCGGCAAGGTCACGCCAAAAGGCGAAACCCAGCTCACCCCCGAAGAGAAACTGCTCAGGGCGATCTTCGGTGAGAAGGCGTCCGACGTGAAGGACACCTCGCTCCGCGTACCGAGCAGCTACAACGGAACCGTCATTGACGTTCAGGTGTACACCCGGGACGGCATCGAGAAAGACGCCCGCGCGCTTGCCATCGAGCACGCACAACTCGAGGAAGTCCGCCAGAACATCGATGAAGAGTTCCGCATCATCGAGGCAGCGACGTTCGAACGTCTGCGCGACTCACTCGCCAACAAGAAAGTCATTGGCGGCCCGGGCCTGAAGAAGGACGACAAGCTCAACAAGGCGGTGCTTGCCGAACTGTCCAATCAGGATCTGTTCAAGCTCCGTCTCGAGGACGATGCGCTGAACGATGCACTGCAGGAAGCCGACCGGCGTCTGCAGGAGCGCCGCAAGCAACTCGACGAGCAGTTCGCGGAAGCACGCAGCAAACTCGAAGGGGGTGATGAACTCACCGCCGGCGTCCTCAAGATCGTCAAGGTTCACCTCGCGGTCAAGCGTCGTATTCAGCCCGGTGACAAGATGGCCGGCCGACACGGCAACAAAGGTGTGATCTCCGTCATCAAGCCCGTCGAGGACATGCCGTTCGATGCGAACGGGGAGCCGATCGACATCGTTCTCAACCCGCTGGGGGTCCCCAAGCGGATGAACGTTGGCCAGATCCTCGAGACCCACCTCGGGTGGGCGGCAGAAGGCATCGGGCACAAGATCAACACGATGCTGGACGAGCAGCGGGAAGCCGCGGATCTGCGGAACTTCCTGACCGAGGTCTACAACCGGACCGGTCGTGCGGAAATGCTTGAAGCGCTGACCGACGACGAGATCGTGATCCTGGCCGACAACCTGCGACGCGGCGTGCCGATGGCAACCGGTGTGTTCGACGGCGCAACCGAGAGCGAAATCAAGGACATGCTCGAGATCGCTGACCTGCCGACATCCGGTCAGATCAATCTCTTCGACGGCACGACCGGCGAGATGTTCGACCGACCGGTGACGGTCGGGGTGATGTACATGCTGAAGCTCAACCACCTTGTGGATGACAAGATGCATGCGCGCTCGACCGGTTCCTACTCGCTCGTGACCCAGCAGCCCCTCGGCGGCAAGGCACAGTTCGGTGGCCAGCGGTTCGGCGAAATGGAGGTCTGGGCGCTCGAAGCGTACGGCGCTGCCTACACGCTGCAGGAAATGCTGACCGTGAAGTCGGACGACGTGCAGGGCCGCACACGGATGTACAAAAACATCGTGGACGGGGACTACCGCATGGAACCGGGCATGCCCGAGTCGTTCAACGTGGTCGTCAAGGAGATCCGCTCACTCGGGATCGACATCGAACTCGAGCAAGACTGAGACCGGGTCATCCGCAGCCGCCCCGGCTGCAGCAAAAAAAGAAGGCCGGTCGGGTAATCCCCGGCCGGCCTTTTTCATGGATGTGCGGACTGCTGTTTTTCCCTCGAAGCCCCGGCTGGCTCACTCCCGGTTGATGCTCCCGTTGATCAATCCTCCCAGTAGTCCTCCACGACACCGTCACGAACCTCGAAATAATAGTCCCGGTTGCTTCTGTTCTCGGTCCGCACACTGAAGACGAGAAACAGCGACACGCGCGTCTTCTCACGTTCATCGAACTCGTAATGCCAGATTTCGCTGCCCGACTCCGTCGTGTGCCGACTCTCCGGGCGTCCGAGGTATTCGCGAAGCCAGGCTGCACTCGTCGCGCCTTTGCGTACATCCGAAATGCGTTCGTAGCGATTGCTACCATCCGACTCGTAAGAAATGCAGCCGCTCAGCATGATGCCAAGCGCGCGAATGACGGCTCCCCGGCCCAGCCTTTCCAGTCTACCCATGATGGTTCCCCCCGTTTGCCGCGCGCTGCGGCGATGATCGATGCCTTGGTTGTGTGGCGTCACGACACTAAGCCGCAGTGACTGAACATTGGATGAATGCGGGCGCCCGGTGGTTTAAAGGGTGAGGCTAAAGAATGCTCGCACCCCGCATGCAAGCCTGGGGTAGCATGGGCCGCACCACCCCCTCGGGAGCCTCACATGGGCTGGTCTGTTGTTCGTCCTACGGGACTCACGCTGCACCGAACCGACCTCACCGCCAAGGGCTACACCCTTCTGACGCCCCACGGCGACGACCATGCCTATCTGATCGACATGGACGGGCGTGTCGTGCACCGATGGACGTTCGAGGCAATCAAGCCGGGCTACGGACGCTTGCTGCAGAACGGCAACCTGCTGATGTCCGGCTCCGACCGCCAGCTACCCGCCCGCCCAAAGGACGAGCCAACCAAGCCACCCCCGCCGTTCGAAGAGCATGTCCGGAGGCTCGGGGGCTACCACACGACCCTTCAGGAAGTCGACTGGGAGGGCAACGTCGTGTGGCAGTACGACAACCCCACGCAGCACCATGACTTCTATCGCTTCGAAAACGGCAACACCATGATGCCCGAGTGGGTCGAGTTGCCTGAGGACCTGCACAAGGCAGTGCGCGGCGGCTACAAGCGCCCCCGCGAACGATTGCCGAGACTCCTTGGTGACGATCTCGTCGAAGTGGACCCGGCCGGGGCCGAGGTCAGGCGGATTCATACCTGGAAGTTGCTGGATCCGCGCAAAGATCCCATCGATCCCACCACGCTCCGTTGGGAGTGGACCCACATCAACGGCTTCGACGTCAACGCAGCCGGAGACATCGTGTTTTCGTGTCGCAACAATGATCGGGTGGCGATCATCGATGGCGCAACCGGCGAACTACGCTGGAAGTTCACCGGGACACACGGCCAGCACAACCCGACATTCGTCGAAGACGGCAACGTGCAGATCTTCGACAACCAGCGCGCGGCCTCGCGCGTGATCGAGGTCGATCCCGACAAGGACGAGATCGTGTGGACCTACAGCGGTCAGCCCGGCCCGCAACTCTTCAGCGGACACATTTCCGGTGCATCGAGACTCCCCGGTGGCAACGTGCTGCTCTGTGAAGGCACGAGCGGTCGCCTGCTCGAAGTCACGCGTCGTTGCCAGCCGGTCTGGGAATGGATCAACCCGTTCATCAACAACGCAAGGGACGGCTCACCAACGGTCAGCATCTACCGGGTCCACCGCTACGGGCCAGACCACCCGGCCTTCGCCAATCGGGATCTCGATCCCGCCCGATTTGCGAATCTCAATCGCCTGAATGGACTCATGTGATGCTCGAATCTCCAACCCCCAACGACCTGATGGCGGCACCCTTCGTTGCCGCCCGTGACGTCTTCGGCCGCGGCAACGTCGACGGCTACATCGCGGTGACGCGGGCCTTGATCGCAGCGGCACTTGCACCAGCCGAGCCCGAAGCGACGGACGCCGCCGTGAAACTCACGTACAACCTCGCGACGAACCTGTGGCCCGGTTGGGAAGATGCACCCGAACTGTCAGGCGAACACATCGCCTTCGGACGCGAAGCGGCAGCGCTCAACGTGCGCCTCGCAGAGGAACTCCATCTGCCGCCGCAGCGGCGTTTCAACGGCTACTGGGCGTCCGGCGCCATGGCGCTCGCGGCCAGCGATACCCCCGCCGCGGACCGATTCTTCAGGCATGCGCAGGACATGGCAAACGAAGCGGCGATACCCGCGATGTCGAAGATGGTCGAGGGCTGGCTGACGTTCACGCGCCTGGCGGGTGGAGACCGGGATGCCGAATCCGAACTGGAGCCGATCGCCGAGGCGCTCAACTCCCTGAGTGATGACGACCGGTTTTACGCAGGCCAGTTCGGCCCGACCCGGCAGGCCCTGCTGAGCTGACCGGGTCCCGGGTGGTCGCAAACCGGCGGTTCGGCGACAATCGCGGCCTCCGATGTCCAGCGCTCAAAGGCCGCACCATGATAGATATCGAACAGGAGCCATCCGTCAACGTGTTGGGCGAACCGCTTCAGCCCTGCGGCATGGATCCGCTGACCGGCTTTTTCAGAGACGGTTGCTGCAACACCTGCAAGGAAGACGTCGGATCCCACACCGTGTGTGTCGAGGTGACCACGCGTTTCCTGGAGTACTCGCGATTTGCGGGCAATGACCTCTCGACGCCACATCCGGAGTTCGGGTTTCCCGGGCTGCAGGAGGGAGATCGCTGGTGCCTGTGCGCGGCCCGCTGGATGGAGGCGCACGACAAGGGCATGGCACCCCGCGTGTTCCTCGCCAACACCCACGCCAGGGCCCTCGAGATCGTTCCCCTGGAACTGCTTCGCGAGCACGCAGCACCCATCAACTGAGAGACGAGAACGACAATGTCCCGACTGGAAGGCAAACGCGTCCTGATTACGCAGGTAGACGACTACATGGGCCCGGCGATCCGGGACCTGTTCACGGCCGAAGCCGCCGCTGTGCAGACCTGGGACGGCGCCGTGCCCGACGGTGACGCTCTGAGCAACGCGTGCAATCAGGTTGGAGAGATCGACGTGCTGGTCGCGAATCTCGCCCATGACCCATGTAACACACCAGTTGCGGAGATCGCGGACGACAACTGGTACAGCCTCTTCGACGCGCTTGTTCACCCGTTGATGCGTCTCGTGCGCCACTATGCGCCGCAGTTTGCCGAACGCGGTCACGGCAAGATCGTGGCGGTGACGAGTGCCGCACCACTGCGGGGCATCCCCGGCTCGACGGCCTACTGCGCGGCGCGGGGCGCACAGAACTCCTTCATCCGGGCGAGCGGACTCGAGTTTGCGCAGCACAACGTGCAGATCAACGCGATTGCGCAGAACTACGTGAGCAATCCCGCGTACTACCCCGACGACCTGGTGGAGACCGAGCGGTTCCGGAAACACCTGCAGCGCAACGTCCCGATACGGCGCGTCGCCCGACCGGATGAGACCGCGGAACTAGCGCTCTTCCTCGCGTCGAACAACTCGGACTTCATCGTGGGTCAGGTTGTGCCCTTTTCAGGCGGCTGGGTCACGACCACGTGAGAACCCTGATCACGGTCACCTATCTGCAAATGACCGATCGGGACGCTCTCACCGATGAGACGCTGGAGAAACCCTACATGCTGACCCGCGCGAAGCGTGCGTCCGCTCCCTTCAGTCGGTTTCTCTATGCGAGCGTCGGCGCGCAGTGGACCTGGTATATGCGCCGGCAGTGGACGGAGAAGCAGTGGGTCAGGCACGTGCAGCGGGCGCAGCTCGAAACCTGGGTGGCGTACGTCGACGGCACGCCCTGCGGCTACTTCGAACTGGAGCACCATCGCGACCGGTCGGTGGAGATTGCGCTGTTTGGTCTGCTCCCGGATTTCATCGGCAACGGGCTCGGTAAAGGCCTGCTCCAGGACGCGCTGACACGCGCATGGAAGTCGGCGGAGCGTGTCTGGCTGCACACCTGCTCGCTCGACCATCCGCAAGCGCTGCCGAATTACCTTGCGCGCGGCATGCGGGTGTACCGCAAGGAGCAGGTCTGGGACGACCTGCCGGACGAACCCCTGCAGTCCTGGTAGCACTCTTCCCGACATCTGGCCTCCTCTGTCGCCGGCCGCGACATATCGGCAGACTGTGACAAACACCCCCTCCGAAAAGAAAAGAGCACGCTGCATGCCAGTCATCGATATGTCCACTCTGAAGCCAGTTGGCGAGTTCGGCTCGCGAGCCTGGGGCAACGCGTGCGCGGAGGCCTCGATCAGGATGCTCGAGGCGGCCAATCTGCCGGATACGATCAACTGGGCGTTCACGGAGGATTACACGCATCCCCCCGCCCGCCTCATGGACGGTGAGCGCACCCATGCCGGTTACACCATCATGGTGCAGAAAGGGAAAGTGACGGCGGAGGACGGGATCATCCCCGAGGCGCTGGCGCTGCCCGGCTTCCACGTGAAATTGCCATGGGCCTACATCGCCAACCAGTCCGGGAGCCTGTACGGCAGCGAGGGGCAGCAACAGCGCGCGAAGAATCAGGACGTCCTGATGGCTGCGATCGTCGCGTACCTGGGAGGGCGTGAGAACCCGCTTGGCCACCCCATCAACAGCGAAGGCAAGGCGAGCTACATGCTCGACCCGGTGGGCCCCTGGCCCGACGAGGTCAGGCGCGCCGTCAGTGAGGATGCCGAGAAGGGCAATGGTCTGCACAACATTGCCGCGACGTTGCAGACCAGGTCCCCCGAGTTCGACGACCTGCCCGTCACCGCCATCGGCGTACCGAACTTTGCGGCAATGACCGAGCAGCAGAGAGTCACCTTCCTCGGCCTGTGCGGCGTGGAAATCTGACCCCACCCCAATCCCCAGTACCACGCATGCACCACCAGGCGTTGCATCGGGTCAGGATGTCGCGTTCCCTGGCGCTCTTGTATGGTGACCGCATAGCCAGCCGAGCACCCTGATGGACATCTACGAAGCACTCTACACCACACGGGCAATGCGTCGCGTGAAACCCGACGCGATCCCGGAAGACACCCAGGCCCGGATACTCGATGCAGCCATCCGTGCGCCGTCGGGCGGCGATTCACAGGGCTGGCGGTTCATGCTGGTGGACGACAAAGCCGTCATCGCCAACCTGGCCCCGCTCTATCGCGAGTGCATGGAGGAGTTGTTTTCGGCGGTGTACGGCGCGCGGATCGAGGCCGCGCAGGCGGCACCTGAAGAGCCCGGGAACGCCAACTTCCTCAAGATGTACCGCTCCGCCAAGCACATGGGGATCACTTCGAAGGGTATCCACTGCTGCTGTGCGCGTTCATCCAGGGCGACCGGAGCGGCAGCTCGATCTTCCCTGCCGTGTGGAACGCCATGTTGGCCGCACGTGCGGAAGGCATCGGCAGCGCAATCACCAGCCTGCTCGGCTTCAGGAAAGCCCGCGCCTTCGGGATTCTCGGTGTTCCGGACGATGAGAATTGGGAGTTCGCATGCCTCGTGCCAATGGGCTATCCGACGGGTCGTTGGGGAGTCGCGCCGCGCCGACCGGCGCATGAGGTTGCCTTCCGCAGCCAATGGGGGACACCGCTTGGCATCGAGATTCCGGCGCCGCTCTGGCCCCCACGGGATTGAACCCAGGCGCCTTCGGTGGTGATGCCGGGCGCGGCTCCAGCCAACCCGGCGTCCTGAGGAAATCGACCATCCCCCCGGGCGGCGACGTGGCGTGCTGGTGACAGCGTGTTCGGGACCGGTGCCCATACGCCACCACGCCATCTGTGCATCGTCACGCACTGCGGCAGCCCCATCCAGCGGCGCCAGCACCAGAGCGGGGTTGAACAGAACGAGCGCATCAGTGCTTGCGGCAACGGCGGCGTCGTCGCCGGGATCGTCGAAGTCGCCTATCAGCGTGCTGCAGGCCGCCAGATGCCGACAATGGGCTCGAACAGCGCGGGTGAACCTGGCATCCAGCCACCGCCGAAGAAAAATCCACGATGCCCTGGCGTGGCCCGGTGAACTGTTCCGGGTCAGGCCGATCTGTGGACGACCGGGGCCGGCAGTTTGCGTGACAACGGCGCCGAACCGTCAAGGCTGCTATGGTCTGCGCGACATTGTTGGGAGTGCAGACATGGGACGTTTGGAAGGCAAGTCCGCGATTATCACCGGAGGTGCCGGCGGCATCGGCCGCGCGGCCGCGCGACGTTTTCTCGAGGAAGGGGCCTCGGTACTGCTCGTGGACCTGCGTCCCGAAGAGCTCGAAGCAGCCGCGGCTGATCTCGATGGTGGCGACGCCGTGCAGATCTGCGCCGCGGACGTCACGAGCGCTCAGGACTCGGAACACTACGTGGCGCAAGCCAGGGAGGCGTTCGGCGGCCTGGACATCCTGCTCGCAAACGCGGGTGTCGAAGGCCAGCTTGCCCGGATCGAGGACTACCCCGAGGACGTGTACGATCAGGTGATGGCCGTGAACGTCAAAGGCGTGTGGCTGGGACTGAAATACGCGATGCCCGCCATGGCGGCCACGGGCGGCGGCAGCATCGTGATCACCAGTTCGACCGCGGGGATCAAAGGCAGCCCCGGTATGATGCCCTACGTCACAAGCAAACACGCGGTGATCGGCCTCATGCGTTCCGCGGCGGTCTACGGCACGGCAAACAACATTCGTGTGAACACGGTCAATCCCGCTCCCGTCGAGACCCGAATGATGCGCAGCATCGAATCAGGGACCGGCATGAACGATCAGCACGCCGCACACGAACGGATCGCCTCGACGGTGCCCATGGGGCGCTATGCCGAGCCGGTCGAAATCGCCAACGTGATGGTGTTCCTTGCGTCCGATGAAGCCAGCTACGTCACGGGTGGGGTCTACATGGCCGACGGCGGCGTCTCGGCAAGCTGACATGCTGCGACTCACGTACCTGATCCGGCGCAAGTCGGGACTGGAAGCCGACGCGTTCCGCGCCGCGTTGCAGGAACGCTTCGCATCCACACTGGCGGCCAGTGCCGGGCGTCTGCGCCTCTCCCGAGCAATCTTTGTCCAGACTCTGGACGACCCGATGAACGAAGCGCTCGCGCGGCCGCGCGGTGATATGGAAGCCCCCTACGACGGCGTGATCGAACTCTGGTGGGCAACCGACGAAGACGCCGACGCGGGGACCAACGCGGCCGCCGACCTCGTGGAACGCGAGGCAGCGTTCATCGACCATGAGCGATCCCCCCTGTGGCTCAACTGCGAGTATCCGCAGATCAACCCTGCGCACGTTGTGACGGCCCGGGCGGCCTCGCCTCTCGTGAAGCTCTACTTCCCCCTGCGCCAGCAAGCATCGCTGAGCGACGACGCGGCGCGTGAACACTGGCTACGCCAACATGGCCCGATCATACGCGCCCACGCGGCCGGCATGGGGATGGTGCGCTACATGCAGGTGCACCGCGTCGACACGCCACTGGAACGCCGGCTGCGCGAACAACGCGGCACCGCAACGCCGGCCTACCTCGGGCATGCCGAGACCTGGCTGGACCGTTCCATAGCAAGCGCGCCCGAGGCCAGGCTGGGAGGCCGCGCCGCGATCGCCGACGAGAAGCGCTTCATCGATTTCGCACGCTCATCAATCTGGGTCGGCAAGGAGCGCATCGTCTTTGACCGGCGCTGAGGGCGTGACGGCCGGCACAAGCACAGCCGCCAATGGCATCCGACTGCACGTCGTCGGCTGCCGACGGAGCGGCACGACCCTCCTGTTCGAACTTCTCTCAACCTGTTTCGCGCACGACGAGGCCTGCGAACACGAGCGGAGCATCTTCGACAGCCCGTGTCCGCCAGGCCTGTCGCTCAGCAAGAAGCCCTCCGATGTCACGCATGTGCGTGCAGCATTCGAAGCCGATCCCAACCTCTACCTGCTGTACGTGTTGCGGGACCCGCGCTCGGTGGTGACGAGCATCCACCCGTCACGTCCGAACATCTACTTTGCGAGCTTCGAACGTTGGCTTCGCTACGAGGCTGCCGCAACACCCATGAAGCGCCATCCGCGTTTCCTCGAAGTGCGCTACGAGGAGCTGGTGCGCGATCCACTCGGCGTACAGCAACGTATCGGGGGCGCCTTCCCGTTCCTGTCCGAGACCCACCCGTTCACCGAGTTTGCGGAGCATGCGCAAACCGCCGAGCCCGCCGCGGTCTCGCTCCTCGGCGTTCGCCCGATCGAAACCGAAAGCAGGGAGCGCTGGCGTCAGCACCTGCCCCGACTGCGCTTTCAGATGCAGCAATACCCGGAACTGGCGACGGTGATCCGTGAGTACGGCTACGAGTCGTCGGACGCGTGGCTGGCGGCGCTCGACGGTGTGGCGGCGGCGCCCCAGGGTTACGGTGAGCGCCCACGTGGCCGGCTGGCGCGGATGGAGGCAGCACTGCGTTACTGGTTCAAGACACGACGCTACCTGCGACGCGCCCGCGCCCAGGCCGGACAGTAACCGCAAGGCAACGCAAAACGGGCACCCCTTCCGGCGCCGTCCTGTGAGGCTCGGCCGAAGCCGACCGGGATTGATCAGAGAATGCCACCGCGCTCGTCGTGCTGCGCGCTCACTATTCTGCGCTCACTATTCTGGAGCTCACTATTCTGGACACCCATTGAGCTAATGGCTCTTTGGACACCCATCCGCTGGGGTGACCGTGACGCTACCTTCTGCGTGTTCAGCCGGCCCGCAAGCCCGACGGAAACGAAAACGGGCGCCCCATCGGGGCGCCCGCCTTTCGAGATCAGCCGAAGCCGGTTGATCAGAGGATGTAACCGCGCTCGTCGTGCTGCGCGAGATCCAGACCTTCGGCTTCTTCGTCCTCGGTGACCCGCAGTCCGATGACTGCATCCACCGCTTTCAGGATGATGAAGCTGACGATGCCGGAGTAGAGGATGGTCGCGACCACACCGATGATCTGGGCCACAAGCTGCTCCGGGATCGACGTGTTGTCGCCGCCGAAGCCGACGCCACCCAGGCCTTGTGCACAGAAGATGCCGGTCAGGACCGCCCCGATGATGCCACCAACCGCGTGGACGCCGAACACGTCCAGCGTATCGTCATAGCCGAACGCGCGCTTGAGCCGGGTCGCGGCATAGAAGCAGCCGACACCGGAGAACAGACCGATCGCAATGGCACCCATCGGACCCACCGAACCGGAAGCCGGCGTGATCGCAACCAGACCTGCGACAGCGCCCGAAGCAATGCCGAGTACCGACGGTTTGCCGTGTGTGATCCACTCGGCATACATCCAGGCGAGTGCGGCACCCGCCGTCGCCAGCTGTGTGACCGCAAGCGCCATGCCGGCAGTCCCGTCAGCGGCGAGCTGACTGCCCGCATTGAAGCCGAACCAGCCGACCCACAGCATGGACGCACCGACGACGGTGAGGCCGAGGTTGTGCGGGGGCATATGTGTTGTGGGATAGCCATTTCGCTTGCCGAGCACAATCGCGGCCACGAGACCCTCGACCCCTGCGTTGATGTGAACCACTGTGCCACCGGCGAAGTCGTGCACCCCGTGGTCACCGAGCCAGCCGCCGCCCCACACCCAGTGGCAGACCGGGGCATAAACGATCGTGATCCAGATCGCCATGAACCAGAGCATCGCCGAGAACTTCATGCGTTCGGCAAACGCGCCGACGATCAGGGCCGGCGTGATGATGGCGAAGGTCATCTGGAACGTCATGAAGACCGTTTCCGGAATGGTCCCGGACATGGCATCAACCGTCACACCTGAGAGGAATGCTTTCGACAGGCCTCCAATGAACGGTTGCAGTCCGCCACCATCCTCGAAGGCCAGGCTGTAGACGTAGACTGCCCACAGAATCGACATGAGGCCCGTGATGGCAAAACACTGCATCAGGACCGACAGAACGTTCTTGCTCCGAACCATGCCTGCATAGAACAGGGACAGGCCCGGGATCGTCATGAACAGGACGAGGGCGGTGGCTACGATCATCCAGGCGGTGTCGCCCGAATTCAGTTCGTCCGCCAGGGCGGACGCCGGCGTTAGCACCAGCAAAACTGGCAAAAGCCACTTGCCCGCGCGCCACGGCAAACAGTTAATCGACATGCGTCTACTCCTTAGATGGACAAAGGTTGTTATTTGCGCACTCTCTTTGCACAGGCTGTGCCAAGGTCACCAGAATCGCTCGAAGCCTTGCGTGGCGCACGCTGCAGCCATCCCACCCAACCGGAGCCAAACGAATACGCGCACCGTTTTAGGTCCTGACAACGACTGGCACGCTTCTTTTTGGTGCATCTTCCGGAACCGTACTTCGGACATGCACCGCCATGCACCAGCGCGACATGGCGTGCCTCGAGACGCGCCATGAATCCCGCGGGCCCGTTTCCGCTCGTATAATCCGCGCCTCGCAACGAGAAGGGACGCGTCTTGCAGGATCTGCACAACTGGCTGGAGTCCGCGATCAAGCCCGTGCCCCGCAGCCAGACTGTCGAGGTCGGGGGAGCCGAGGTCCACTTTCTGCGCTGGCCCGGCCCGGACCGCCCCGCGCAGCCGCGACCGGGCGTCCTGTTCGTCCACGGGCACGCGGCCAACGCCCACTGGTGGGACTGGACGGCCCCCGCCCTCCTGGATCGATTCGACGTCGTCGCCCTCGACCTGTCGGGCAATGGCGACAGCGACCACCGCGACGTCTATACGTCACACCTCTATGCCGAAGAGATGCTCGCGGTCGCCGCTGCGGCGGGCCTGCAGCGACCGATCCTCGTGGGCCACAGTTTTGGCGGGACGCTTGCGCGGCTCGCATGTCATTTGCACCCTGCGGCGTTTCGCGCGCTGTTGCTGGTTGACTCCGCCCTCCCAGCGCACCGGAGCCGCAGACCGCCTCCGCCATTGCCGCGCTCACGTGTGCGGCACTACGAGAGCCTTGACGCCGCGGTACAGCGATTCCGGCTCCGACCCCCACAGCCCGCGCCCGATCCAGCCATCCTCAGACACGTTGCGGACCACTCGGTCCTGCGCGAGCCCGACGGCTACCGCTTCAAGCTGGACCCTGGAATCTTCGCGCGGATGACTGCAGAGCCAGACTACCCGGACGCACACTCGATGCTCGCCGCGATGACGATCCCCTGCGGTCTGGTCTATGGAGCACGCAGTCGGTTCTTCCCTCCGGAAACGGTCGAGGCCGTGCAGCATCTGTTCGCACCCGACCGGCTCCGGGGCGTCGCGAACGCCCACCATCACCTGTTTCTCGACGAGCCGCGCCTTTCGATCACCACGATTCGTGACGTGCTGATCAGTCTTCTGGAAGACGACTGAAGTGAGCCACACGGATACACGCTACACTGACTCCGACATGACCCCGGCTGTCGACCACCGCGCTCGCAGACCCCTGACTGTTCGTGACCGAACTTTCCGTGTGGCCCACTAGTGCGACGTCAGCCGAGGTCGTACAATTCGCCCCACCGACTGGCCACTCTGCCCATGACCATCGACAAACCCCGGGAAGAGTGCGCCGTGTTTGGCGTATTCAACACTCAAGACGCCGCCGCACACTGCGTGCTTGGCCTCCACGCCCTGCAACACCGCGGTCAGGAAGCCTCCGGCATCGTCTCGACTGATGGCAAGGACTTCTTCCAGCGGCTTGCATTCGGACGCGTCGGCGATCAGTTCAACAAGGGATCGGTCATCGACCATCTCGTTGGAACCGCGGCCATCGGCCACAACCGGTACTCGACCAGCGGCAGCAAGCAGAATTACGCCAATATTCAGCCGCTCATTGCGGAGTTGGAAACCGGCGGCCTGGCACTCGCCCACAACGGCAATCTGACGAACGCGCGGGAACTGCGAACGAAGCTGGTCCGGCGTGGCTGCCTGTTCCGCACGTCGATGGACACAGAAGCCGTGATCCATCTCATCGCGGTGTCCGAGGGTGAAACGCTGCACGACAAGATCGTGGATGCACTGAGCCGGGTCGAAGGTGCGTACTCCATGGTCCTCCTGACCGAAGACGCGCTGATCGGTGTCCGTGACCCGCTCGGCGTCAGGCCCCTCGTGTTGGGCCAGCTCGAGGGCAGCTGGATCCTCGCGTCCGAGACGTGTGCGTTCGACATCATCGGCGCCGAGTTCGTCCGCGACATCGAACCAGGCGAGATGGTCACCATCACGGCAGACGGCGTCCAGTCGTCGCGCCCCTTCGGCAATTCGCAGCCGTCTAGATTCTGTATCTTCGAGTACGTCTATTTCTCGCGGCCGGACAGCTTCATCCAGGGCCGGCATGTGTACGACACGCGCAAACGGATGGGCGAGGAGTTGGCCTACGCCGAGACACATGACATCGATGTCGTCGTACCCGTTCCTGACTCAGGCGTGCCCGCATCGCTCGGCTATGCCCAGGCGCTCGGTTGTCCCTTCGAGCTCGGGATCATCCGCAACCACTACGTGGGGCGCACGTTCATCGAACCTACGGACGAAATTCGCCACCTCGGCGTGAAACTCAAGCACAACGCCAACCGAACCGTGCTCAAAGGCAAAAAGGTTGCCCTCGTGGACGACAGCATTGTGCGGGGCACGACGCTGCGCAAAGTTGCCTCAATGATCCGCGATGCCGGTGCGAAGGAAATCCACATCCGCATCTCCTGCCCACAGTGGATCGCCACCTGTCATTACGGCGTCGACACGCCGAAGAGCAGCGAACTGATCGCGACAACCCATACGCTCGAGCAGATGCCCGAGCACTTCAACGTGGAGTCGGTGCAGTACCTCGGAATCGACGCGTTGTACAGAGCGGTTGGGGAAACAGGCCGCAGCGCACCGTCACCACAGTATTGCGATGCCTGCTTCACGGGCGAGTACCCGGTTCAGCCAGAGGAAACGGACGACCCGATCGTGCAGGTCCACACGCTTTCCGCCTGATTCAGTTCCCTGCTGCCTGGTCGACCGTGATGCGCTGCATCCTGCGATGTTGCGGCCAATAATCGTTGACCGGCTTATGCTGCGTGATCCGGTTGTCCCAGAACGCCACCGACCCCGCCTCCCAGCGAAAGCGGCAGGTGTACTCCGGCATCGTCACATGTTCAAAGAGAAAGCGGAGCACGACGGCTGATTCCGGCGCCGACATGCCAACGATCTCGCGGGTGAACAGCGAATTGACGTAGAGGCCTCGCCTGCCCGTTTCCGGATGTTCAATTACCACGGGATGTGTCACCGGAGGATTGTCAGCCAGCATGTCCGCCAACCGCTCACGACCGCCTGGCGCCTCGAGACTCTCCTTGAATCCATGAGCGAAGTCGTGAACCGCTTCGAGTTCCAGCAGGAACCGCTGCCAGTGCGGGGACAGGCCGTCCCACGCCGCAGACATGCTGGCAAACAACGTGTCCCCTCCGCGTTCCGGCGCGACCACGCTGTGCAGAATCGAGCCGAGCGGCGGGCTGGCCCGGAATGTCATGTCCGTATGCCACATCTCGATCGTCGGAGGATGCTCGCGGTCGTTTTCGAGAATCGTGAGTTGGTTGAACCCGTCCACATGCGGGTAGGCCTCATGACGTTGCGGCGGTCCCAACCGGTCCGCGAACGCGGCGTGCTGCGCGGGAGTCCAACGCTGCGCTCTGAAGAACACAACCTGATGCTCGAGCCAGGCACCGCGAATGGCGGCAAAATCCGTGTCCGACAGATCGGCCAGATCCACACCGGTGATGAGTGCGCCAAGCGCGCCTGCAACAGGTTCAATCTTCATGGTGCGACATTCTATCGAGGCGGTGCGGTCTTTGGCACAGGGTTGCTGCTTGCAAGGGGCTCCGGTCGTGCACGCACCGGGCACATGGTTGTAGGAGAGATCCGATCGGCGGCGGCGCACATGGCGCAGGTCGGTGCCAACCGTGGCTCAGATCGCGTTGCCGTCTGGGATGCGCCTTTGGAGCCTCGGCAGGGATCTGACGACGCCAGCCAATCCGCGACTGTGACGAATCATCAACCGCGGCACGGACCGACTGAGGTCACTCATTGCGCTTGCATCCTTATCCGGTACATCCTTCCGGTACCTCGCAGACAACTTCGGCCTACTCAGTCCATGACGATCAGCGCGCAACTGGGCGACATCACAACGATTGCATGTGACGCGATCGTGAACGCTGCCAATTCGTCGTTGCTGGGCGGCGGCGGTGTCGACGGTGCGATTCACAGGGCGGCTGNAGNGCGATTGCTCGACGCTTGTCGAACACTGGGAGGCTGCCCCACGGGGGAAGCCCGGCTGACCNAAGGGTACAACCTCAGAGCCCGCTGGGTCGTCCACACGGTTGGTCCGGTGTGGCAGGGGCAGGGGGGCGAGGCGGGGGAAGCGCAACTGCTCACAAGCTGTTACCGCGCATCGCTGCTGACCGTCTTGGAGGCCGGCGCGCGTTCGATTGCCTTTCCCGCAATCTCAACGGGCGTGTACGGCTACCCGGTCGACAAGGCGTGCACGACGGCGGTCGAAGCGGTCAGGGCCGCCCTGGGCAATCTACTGGGAGTCGCGCGACCGGACGTCCTGTTTGCCTGTTTCGATCAGGAGACACTTGATTGCTACAACGCGCAGTTGCAGCCGTCGCCTACTCCATCGAGTCGAGCGCGCTGACGAGCTTCGCGGCCCGTTCTTCGAGATCGGCCACAACCTCTTTCTGCACGTGCACCGAAAGAGCCACCACGCGGTTGGCACCCAGACGTTTCAGTCCGTCCTGAATGGCCCTGGCCTCTTCTTTGATGTCGTCGAGCTGGCTCATGTCCCCTCCGCGAGTTACCGCGCGCATCATACGCGCTTCGCAGTTTCGAGCCAAAGCGCCTCGCCCCGATTCTGGTGTCGTGCGACAATCCGGCCGCCGATCAGGAGCGACGCATGGCCGACACCCCGGACCTTTCCTTGACCACCGAGTACCGTGGCGCGCGACTCGTGCTCACATATCGCGCGAACGGCACCGCGGCGCTGACGATCAACGGCATCGAGCGCCAGGCCGCTGCGCTTAGTTCTGGAGAGACAGCGCACCTGTCGTCGACCGTTCAGACCGACTACGAATGGCACGAATTCATCGAAGGTATCGTACGCCCGGTCGCGGGTGGCATCGAGGCCGTGCTTCTCGCCAACAAGGCCGAGATTGCGCGGGAAGCGTTCCAGACGCCCACGGACGCCTGACCTGACTGACGGCTAGTCCCCGGATACCCAGGGCATTGGCCGTCACCAACACCAGGGCCTGAAAGTCGAGCTACTTGAGCTCGACCTTGAAACGGATCTCAAAGCTGGTCCCCGCCGGCATTGTGCCCGTCATCGGAATCCTGAAGTCTGTCACCAGGCCGTCATAGCNACTTGACGCACCCGCGCNGCCCGACACGAGTGCATGCGCAAACGTGGCCGCGTCATCGTCCGANTATTCCGGCGTCCCCAGCAGAAGACCTGACCCCGAGTCCGTGAACGAGANCGGCACCNCGGCGCCNTAACTNTCCAGTCCGAAGGCCGTGAACGGGTTCAGGTCATCGACCACCTCGACCTCTGNCGCCGGCCCCACGCCGTTGTTCTCGACCTGCAGCGTGTACTCGACGACATCCCCGTAACCGACCACCGTGACACAACTCGTGCCGTCCTCGCACCCGACTTTGGTGACGACGATGTNGGGGATCGGCGGCGGCGTTGNCAGGAAGCACACGCTGTCNACGTGATAGAAGTCCCAGCCGGAGCCNCTCCCGGCCGTCATCCGGTACCGGACCGCGAAGGCCGGGCNCACCAGCGCCNTCACATCGTAGAAGCGGGTGAAGATCTCGCCTGACGGAGGGCCACCCGGGACTGTCTCGAGCAATTGCCACGCCCCGCGATCCCACACCTCGAACACAAGATCTTCCCCTGGGTCAGGGTCTTCACTGAACGAGTCGTCGCCTCGCCGAACCCAGGTGGTAATCGTCTGCACCCCGGTCGCGTCAAACGTGTCTGCGGTTGCCGTCATCGTGTTCTCCGACAGGAACATCGCCTGAGGTCACGCCCGACACGCCGCCTGTACCGGTCCCGGCAAAGGTCCAGTTGGTTGCCGAAGACCCGTCGAACTCATCGCAGACACCGGGTGCAAGAGGCGGCGATACCTGGGTCTCGGTCAGAACCACATCGTCGACGTGCCAGAAGTCCTGGTTGGCGCCGCCGCCCTGATTCAGCAGGAAACCGAGACGGAGGTTTGCGTGAAGCCNGTTCTGCGGAAGCGCGAACGAGAATTGGAAGACGTCGCCGCCTGTATCCCAGGGAAAGCCAAACTCGCCGTCAAACGTCTGGATCAGCACCCAGCTGCCGGTTGAGAAGTAGTACACGGACAGGCTGTCTGCGAACTCCGGCATATCGCTCTGGCCAANCGGCGCGCCCAGCACGCCTCGNCGCAGCCAGGCGGTGAGCACCGCGCCACCCGTACCGCCAAACAGGTCCGAGACATCAATGACCGGCGAGATGGCGCAGACGCGTGACGCCGCAAGGAACATCNACGTCGTGGGAGATTGCNACGTATAGGTGTTGATCCCGGCCGTGCCGCCGCCACACGCGGTTGCCCAGGCGAATCCGCTCTCGAAATCGTCCTGAAACCGAATGTCGCCCGCGGCAGCAAAGGACTGCTGACCGAACAGCAGCAGCGCAGCCAGGACGACCNAGGGGCCAGGGGTATGGGAGAAGGGGCACGACATGCAAAAGGTCGGCGTGTACGCCTTGTAGCAACTTAGCGACCCANNACGAAAAAGTAATCCGCAAAGAACTTACATATACTNCCGNTCGNCCACGAATTCCCGACGTTCATCGCCAATGCACGCCCCCGACAACCCGCTCGCTCTGCTCCGGCTCGACAGGGACCGCGCGCGTGAGCTGGACGACCCGTATGCAGGGCTCTGCGTCCTGGCCCTCGCCACGCCGGACGGCCAGCCCTCCGTTCGCACGCTGGTGCTGCGCGACGTGGACGACGAATCACTGACCCTGTTCGTCAATCGATCAAGCCCCAAGTGGGCCGCCGTGGAAGCCGGCGCGCGCTGCGAACTCCTCGTCTACTACGCGAGCGTNNACGTTCAGTATCGGATCGCCGGGCCGCTGACCCCGCTTGATCGGGAAATCATCGAGGCGAACTGGCAAAGGCGACCAACGCCGGCGAAGTATCTCGACTACGTCTACGAACACCGGGCAAGCCAAAGCAGCCCGATCGACGACCGCGAGGCCCTGCTCGCGCACTTCAGCGAGTTGGGCGCCGAACACCCGGAAGACACTCTGCAGGCACCAGCCGGGGCCGCCGGGCTGACGCTGCGCGCAGAACGGGTTGATCGACTGAATCTCGCGACCAGGAACCGGGTCCACGACCGGCGCCTGTACGTCCTCCAGGACGGCTGGCAGGCGCGCACTCTCGTGCCGTGAAACCGGTTTCGTACCGCCGTCCGGAAGAAATCCAGACCTGACCCCGGTCCGCCGCCCGATACCCTTTGACACTCCGCGGAAGGCTGGGCTATAACANCNAGCGTGTTCGGCAACCCCGGGCACAACGTTTAAAGACATCGTGCCGGACGTTCTAACCAGGGGGAACCTCCAAATGGCGCGCCGACGGGCCCCCTGAACGTNTAAGGAGGTGATCCCATCGACAGTCAGTCTATGAGGGGAGCCTTCGGGTACGGGTGCCGCTAAGGTATCGTATTCGGAGCAAGGCTCCCCATACGTGACGAAGCGCCGGCGCTAACCCCGCCGGCGTTTTTCATTTCCGGGCCGGCAAATCCCGTTTCATACTTCGATGACGCCTTCAATCTGCTCGCGCAGTACGTTCCAACGTGGATTGCCCTTCATCATGTCGTGCCCGGCCCGCAGCCAGAACCGGTCCTCGGCATCGTACGGACCAACTTCGCGCACGAGTTCGTAACACGAGCGCTCGACAAAGCCGATCCAGCCGGGCCGCCGCCCGTCGATGTCGGTGAAGCCGTACTCCTTCGCCAATCCCCAGCTCGCCAACACCTGTCCGGTCTTGTCGTGGACGCGTGGATCAGCCGCCAGGGCGGCAACGGCCCTGCCGACGAAACACGGCGTCTCGGACTCNCTGAACCCTTTTGCCTTCGGCGCGGCGTCTGTCCAGTTGTTTTCGGTCACGCNGAAGTTTTCCAGCATGGCCTCCGAGNGCAGGAAACCCGGAGTCAGCGCCACAACCGTGACACCGCGGCGTTTGAGTTCCATCGCCATCGCATAGGCAGCGTGAATCACCTGATTCTTGGCAAGATCGTAGAAAAACGCGCCACGGAAGCCCGGATGGTCACCGTCGGTGATCTCGACGATGAGACCGTGCCGCTGCTCGCGGAGAATCGGCACCGCGTAGCGGCTCGTGATGATGTGTGTCCTGACAGCCGTATCGATGAAGCGAAACCCGCGCTCGAGGTCCATCTCGTGCAGGGCGCCCCACTCGGCTTCATCCTCGCCGCCAATGTCGTTGACGACGATATCCAGCTGGCGTGCCTCCCTGGCGACTCGCTCGAACAGACTCCGCACCTCGCCTTCACTCAGGTGATCGGTCTGTACTGGAATGCCGCGGCCGCCAGCCACGTCGACAAGCGCCGCCGTCTCCTCGATCGTCTCACTCGGACCGATGCGTCAGGGACTGCCTACGGTGCTGCGTCCCGTGCAATAGACAGTCGCGCCCGCCTCCCCCAACATGCGCGCAATGCCGCGGCCCGCGCCGCGGGTGGCACCGGCAACCAGCGCCACTTTGCCTTCAAGATCGGGCATTTCTCATCCCCTCCACCGTGTACTGCAGTTCAGGTGAATCGCGCCGGATCAGCTTCCTTCAGCGGCCCGCTCCCTGAGCCATCGTGAATGAGTTCCGCGAGCATCCGTCCGGCCATGGGTCCTCGTGTAAACCCTGACGAGGCGAGTCCGCCTACCGTGTAGAGTCCTTCCGGCCCCGGCACCCGCCCAATGAGGGGCTTGCCGTCCAACGTGAATGGCATGAGTCCGGACCACGTGCGATCCGTAGCGCACCCGGCGAGAAAAGGCAGCACCTCAGCGGCCTGCCCGCGATTCACGGCGATACCTTCGGGATGGCGCTCTTTATCCCAGCCCTGGGCGATCCGGTCGCCGCCGAACACCACCTCGCCGGTCCGGGTCTGACGCCCGTACAAGTGTCGCGTGACACGCCGCCCGGCATCGTGCGTCAGGTCAGGAACGGGGCTCGGGGTGTCACTGCCGGCCCAGTGCAGGGCTGATTCAGTGCTGGTGATAACATGATGGACCGAGGGCGGGAGCGGCCCGGTCGCCCACATCTGACCAAGCACTGGTACAACGGGCAGGGCCGCCCCCAGCATTTGCCCCAGGGGAGCGAGCCAGGCGCCGCCGGCCAGCACCAGGGTCTCGCAGCTGATTAAGTCTCCGGGGCCCGCGAACTGGGTGTCCAGGCCTCCGGCGTTCGAACGATGGGTGTCCAGATACCCGGCGGGCAGATCCCCGGCGTCCAGGTCCGCGGCATCGGGGCCATGGGTGTCCACGCGAAGCGTAAACCCCCCAAGCTGTGCCGCCATCCCGGCAACACTCACTCCCGTATTGAACCTGACGCCATGTCGCGTCGCCTCTGCGGCGAACCCCAGCGTTGCAACGGACGGTTCGGCACAGCCCTGGCGGGGCCCGTAGACGCAGCCGGCGATGTCAGCCGCCAGTTGCGGCTCGAGGGATCGGGCCTCATGGGCAGAAAGCAGTTGGACGGGGTCACCTCCGGTCTGTCGCGCGCTGACCCGGTCACGAATCGCATCCATGCTCGACGCGTCCGGCACAACCTGCAGCCCTCCGCACACGCGCAGCCCGAGGTCGTGACCGCGTTCGCTCTGCAGTTCGATCATCAGATCGAGACTGCCCATCGCGAGTTCGCCGTCGAGGCCGCTGCGCGTCGTGCCACCCACCATTCCGCCGTTGACGCCGGACGCCTCCTCGCCAATGCCGCGCCGGTCGATGACCAGCACCTCATGACCAAGTTCGGCAAGGCGCAATGCCGCAGCCACGCCGGCAATTCCTGCACCCACGACGACAATCTCGGAGCCTTGGCTCATGCAATGCCCCTGCGCATGACAACGTGTGGTATCCCGTATTCGACAAACGAATCACCCTGGGGATCGAAGCCAAACGTGCCGTACCAGTCTCTGAGATACGTCTGCGCGTCGAGCACCCAGGGCCCCTGTGTGCTCGCCAGTACGTGCTCGAGCAGACGCGCGGCGTGGCCCCTGCCCCGGTGCGCCCGCACGGTCACAACCCGTCCGATGCGGCGCTCGTCGCCGTCATCGAGCACTCGCAGGTAGGCGATGCAGCATCCGTCGGCCTCGAACCACACATGCCGTGTCGTAGGCTCTACATCGCGACCATCGAACTCCGGGTATGCGCACTCCTGCTCCACGACAAACACGTCTGTACGAAGGCGCGCAATGTCGTGCCAGACACGCGCAGAAATCGCGTCGAATTGTGCTTCATTGGGCACTGCATTCGTTGTAGCGCTCATTCAGGTACCACCCGCACCCCACTCAACGTTGCGAAACTCGTCTCGATGGCGGTCGATACGAAGTCACGCATGAAGGGCTGTTCGGCCTGGTCCTCCCGGATGGCCGCATAAAGCGTCCCCCAGAGGCCGGTCTTGGCCATCTTCAGCGCGACCAAGGTCTCGTTCTGCAGGTACTCGGTCAGGGCCCAGTTGGGCAGACATGCGACGCCGCGTCCGCTGGCCACGAGCTGCGCCATCATGGGCGTCAGTTCGGCGGTTCGAATGCTTGCTGGCTCCACGTCCGCCGGGTCGAGAAAGCGGGTGAACACGTCGAGTCGGTTGCGGTCGACCGGATACGTGATCAGCACCTCAGTCGCCAGCGATTCCGGCTCGACATAGCGCGCTCCGGCGAGCGGATGGTGCTTCGCGACCGCAAGCATGGCTTCGTAGCGAAAGAGCGGCCGATAGATGATGCCGGGCAGGTCTACGGGATCGGACGTGACGACGAGGTCGATCTCGCCCCGACCAAGGGCCGGCAGCGGTTCGAAGCTGAACCCACCCGTGAGGTCGAGTTCGACGTCAGCCCAGGACTCACGATAGTGGTCCATGCACGGCACGAGCCACTGGAAACAGCTGTGGCACTCGATGCAGATGTGCAGCCGGCCAGCCTCCCCTCCCGCCAAACGGGCGACGTCACGTTCCGCGCTCCGCACCATGGGGAGCACTTCATCAGCCAGTTCGAGCAATCGCCTGCCCGCGCTCGTGAAGCGCGGTGGGCGTGTCTTGCGCTCGTAGAGCGAACACTCGAGGCGCTCCTCGAGGTCTTTGAGTTGATGGGACAACGCAGACTGGGTGAGAAAGAGACGCTCTGCTGCCTCAACGAGACTTCCGGTTTCCCGCAGCATCGCCAGGGTTCGAAGATGGCGCAACTCGATCATCGCTTCACTCATGAATTGGGCTCATTCATCGTACACTCACAATAGATTCGACTCACCCCGAGCTACCAGACTTGACGCCAGCACGCGGCGCGACTCAATATCGAACACCGCAGACATGGGCCTCGAGAACCAGCCATTCAGGTTGGCCCCGACAGACGGCATGGGAGTAGCGGATGTTCAGTCCCACCAAAGTTGTGATCGACGCCTTCGTGGAAGAGTTGGCACGTGGCTATACCGAGATGTACGGCCACAATGCCCGCGACCCCCAGCTGATCGTCTCGTCCGGACGGCGATCGCTCGAGATCATCGCCAACAGCGACGCGCCCTATCACGACCTGAACCACACGGCGCTCGTCACGCTCGTCGGGCAGGAGATCCTGTGCGGCAAAGCAACTGCACGAGGGTGCGGTCACCCCATACGCGTGGGTACACTTCATCGTCTCACTGCTGCATCACGACATCGGCTATGTCCGGGGCATCTGCCGCGCCGATCGAAACGGGCGCTACGCCATCAACCAGGATATGGAGACCGTCGCGCCACCGCCGGGAGCAACCGACGCCTTCCTGACGCCCTACCACGTGGACCGGGCCAAGATTTACATCCACGGGCGCTATGGCAACGAGGAAGGTCTCGACACGGACATCATCGCGGCAAACATCGAACGGACACGGTTCCCCGTACCTAGCTGTGTAAAGCCGGTAGGTTGTTCATGTTGATCCCCAGAGTGTTGATGGGGCATTGGTAATCGATTCCGGGGTGTTGTCGGTGCCAGTTGTAGTAGTGCATCCATCGCGGGA
>PBVL01000002.1 GCA_002728675.1 Gammaproteobacteria bacterium | reverse complement strand
ATCTGCTTGGCGGCGAGGGCGATCTGCTTGGCGGCGAGGGCGATCTGCTTGGCGGCGAGGGCGATCTGCTTGGCAGCGAGGGTGACCTGCTTGGCAGCGAGGATGACCTGCTTGGCAGCGAGGATGACCTGCTTGGCAGCGAGGATGAATTCCTTCCACAAAGTGACGGTCTTGAAACAACGTCCTCGGCAACCCGAAGCACTAGGGACAACGCCGCGGCTAATCACTTAGCTCTCTTTGCTGAGAACCGCTATCCGTCAGCAAATACGTGCAAAGTGTGTCATCCGAAACACTATGACGAGTGGTCCGTTTCGCAACACGCCTATGCGCAGCTCAGCCCCGTGTACATGGCCATGCAACGCACCATCAATGCCGCGACTAGCAATACGAATGGTGATTTTTGCATTCGCTGTCACAACCAGGTTGGCATGAACCTCGGCGAGTCCACGGCGATGAATAATCTTGATCGACATCCAACATCACGAGAGGGCATTACCTGTGTTGTCTGCCATCGCGTCAACATGGAGTATGGCAAGGTTTCTGGTCGCGTAGCGCTAGAGCAAGGAGGATTGCTCACGCCAGTTTACGGTCCACTCGGTGACGGAGAACTGAACCGTGTACTTGAAAATCGCGACCAGTACCGCGTCGTAACCGAGGAAGACAAATCAGGACGAAAAATACACACTGAAGTCGGGCAGTTTACCCAATTGAGCGAAAGTTCTTTTTGCGGAACTTGTCATGATGTCAATCTGTTCAACGGCTTTCGTCTTGAAGAAGCCTTTTCCCAGTACAAGAATTCACCTGCGGCAGCAAAAGGCATCAGCTGTCAAGATTGCCATATGGGCAAGGTGCAAGGCGAGGTGAGTGGGTATGAACATGGACCAGCTGCGGTCGTCGGTGGCGTAGAAACTGCGGCTCGAAAATTAACCAATCATTTCTTCGCCGGCCCAGACTACTCAGTCATTCATCCTGGCCTTTTCCCCCACAATGCCGAAGCAGCAGAAATGGCAACGATGCGGGAATGGCTGACTTTCAGATATAAGGAAGGCTGGGGTACAGACGCGTTTGAGAACGACCTTCCCGATGTGTACGAGTTTCCGGAACGCTGGCGAGCGGTCGATGACCGGTATGATGCNCGCGAGATTCTCGATCGTCAGTTCAAGCTNCTGAACTGGGCAGAAGAAAAAAGGTACGAAGTACTTCGAGCAGGCTATAAGCTTGGTGCTATTCGAATCACAAAAAATTCGCAAAAGGGACTAAAGTTCGAAGTAGATGTGACAAACGGAACCGATGGTCACCCCGTGCCCACCGGTTTTGACGCGGAACGTCTGGTTTGGTTACAAGTCACCGTCAAAGACGAATCAGGCCAGGTCATTTATGAATCAGGAGACTTGGACCCAAACGGGGATCTTCGAGATGCTCACTCCCTCTACGTTCACAATGGCGATCTGCCCTTAGACAAAGATTTATTCAGTCTGCAATCGAAGTTTATTACCCGCAACGTACGCGGCGGCGAGCGGGAGCAAGTTCTGGCCGTCAACTACTCCAACGACCCCCTACCTTTTGTAAGGCCATTTACCCGCTCGCTGGCTCTGACCGGGCAACCTGCTGGAGCCCGAAAACATCGTCTGACNATACCGCCACTNGCAACGCGCACCGCAANATATCATGTCAAGAGTAAGAACCTCGACGATGCCTACAGCTATCGGCTGAACGTGCAATTGAAAACAGCCATGATTCCCGTCAACTTGCTCGATGCTATTCAGGGCGTTGGCTTTGATTACAACATGTCTGCCAAGGAAATCGCTGAAGGNGTCGTCGCTGGCCATCAAATTCTTTGGGAAAAAGACTTGATGATTAGACTAGGGAGCACGCGCNAGCAATTCGTTACTCAACGTGAAGCAATGCCCGCTATCCAATGACGCGAACTATGCCCGCCGCAAAGCTAATTCATTCATCGCTTGTCCTTAAGGTGGTCTTGTTGCTGTTGTCCTCTGCGTTTGCGGGACACGTTACAGGTGCTGGTAGCCTCAGTAACACGCTCCGGTCTGAACCCACTCCCTATATTGGGGACGAAGAACTGCCCGAGAGAACTCCACCAATCATCGAACTGGGCGCCGACTTTCTTGGGACGGGCAATCTGCATCCAGGGTTTAGGCTTCCTACCGGCGCAATTTGGCAACCTAGCCTGTGGGTCTATGGAANCTTAAGGAGCAGCCTGCAGCATTACGATAGCGGCGGTGGTGCTCCTGCCGTCAACGAATTGGCGAATCGCCTCGATTTGTTCGCGAATCTTCAGTTAACGGGTACGGAGCGCATTGTTCTGGGCCTGACACCCTTGCACGATGACGCCGTTTTTAGCGGCTTTACAAGTCAAGGTAACGGACGACGGACAGTCAACGGTTTCAATGCAGATACNGAAGTCTTGTTTTTCGAAGGTGACCTTGCTGAATTGTTTCCNAATTGGGATGCGGATGATTCGAGCCCGAATGACATTGGATTTTCGGTTGGCCGGCAGACTATTGTTTTCCAGGACGGCTTTCTGATTAACGATATTCTCGACGGTGTTGGGTTTAGCAAGAACAACGTCGTCATGCCTGGCGTTGGCTGGCTTACTAACTGGCGGTCATCTGTTTTCTACGCTTGGGACAACGTCCACCGCTTCGACNTGGAAGACGAAAGCGCGAAGTTGTACGCCTGGTTTAATCAACTGGATACCGTTCGGCGCACTATCAATATTGATTTTGCGTACGTCTCATCCGACGACTTCGGTGACCTGTATGGCTATGCAATTGACAGCACGCAGCGTTTCGGACTGATAAACACCACTTTCAGGGTCGCGGGCTCCATCACTGACGAAGCAAGTTCGCTGGCCGACGATGGCACCCTGCTATTCTCAGAAGTGTCCTGGACCCCAGCACACACGCACAACATCGCTTATGTAAACGCTTTCATCGGTATAGGAAATTTTACGCCCATCGCAAATGGACCAACCCAAGGAGGCCCACTNGGACGTACCGGCATACTGTTTGCTGCCCGCGGAATTGGTAGTTTTCCTCCGGCCTTGAGCACTAGCGTTAAGGAGTCGTATGGCATTGCGACCGGCTATCAGCTTTTCTTCGGCGAGCAATACCGAGCTCGAAGGCAAGTCATTCTCGAGGTCGGCACACGTGCAACTGACGATGATCTCGGTCGAGAAGAAAAACAGTTCGCAGTAGGTTTTCGTTTTCAACAGGCACTTGGCCGCCGGTTCGTTTGGCAACTTGATGGGTTTGTTGCAGATTCGAACACGCTCGGCATTCTGAGCGGATTTCGTACAGAACTGCTGGTGAAATTCTAGAGCTCTTTCAACGATGAGAAAATCGCAATGAGCGAGTTAATCCTAATTGCAGCGGTGATTATCTTGTTGGTCGCGGGCCTACAGGCAGCTATGTTCTTGATGAAGGGCTGGCTGCAATTCTCAGGTCAACGTGAGGCTAATGATCTCAAGCTCGCTATATTGAATGAACGTCTGCAGTTTGCCGCCATGACACGCAACGCGGAGCAGAAAGTCCTCGACCATGGTTGGTCAGGTCTGCGTAAGTTTAAGATTGCAAAAAAAATACCAGAAGGTGGAAGTATTTCTTCGTTTTACTTTGTACCGCATGACGGTAAGCCATTGCCACCATTTCAACCTGGACAGTACTTGACCTTCAGCCTGAAAGTAGAGGGCCATCAGAGACCCGTTGTCCGGTGTTACTCGCTCTCCGACAGCGCTCTGCAGCGGGATTATTACCGAGCCTCCGTCAAACGAGTCTCCCCATCCGGTGCCGCCTCTGGTCACTTTCACGACAACCTGGAGGAAGGAGACATTGTCGATGTGAAGGCCCCCTCAGGTTCATTCTACCTTGACATGAGCGAGCACAGCCCTGTTGTTCTGATCGGGGGTGGCGTCGGGATTACCCCAGTGCTAAGCATGCTCAAGTCGATTGTTGACGCAGGGTCCAAACGAGAAGTCTGGTTTTTGTACGGCGTAAGAAATCGTCAGGAACACATCATGTTCGACGAACTGCGACAGATTGACGCGGACAACGAAAACGTGAGGCTGCACATCTGCTACAGCAGTCCTTTGGAAAGTGACAATAAGGGTGAAGATTTTCATCACGACGAACGGGTCAGTGTCGACTTGCTAAAGCGGTTGCTGCCATCGAACAATTATGACTATTACATGTGCGGACCCTCGGCAATGATGTCATCAATAACTAAAGAATTGAATCAGTGGGGCGTGCCGGACAACCGTGTTCATATCGAGGCTTTCGGCCCTGCATCCGTTAAAGCTCAGAAACAACCTGCGCCAGAGCAAGTGAAAGACGTCAAAGAACCCGAGTTCGAAGTGACGTTTGCTCGATCTGGGAAAACGGTCGTGTGGACTAATGCAATTGGNAGCTTGTTGGACCTTGCTGAGGACAATGGGATCCAGCTTGATTCTGGTTGTCGTGCAGGGAGTTGTGGCACTTGTGTGACCGCACTAAAAAGTGGTGAGGTCAATTACATCGATGACCACAGCGGAGAGCCAGAGGTTGGCACGTGCCTTGCNTGCGTAGCCGCGCCAAGCTCGACTCTAGTCTTGGATGCATGAAACGTAACTCATGCTGTGTGACAGCATGGTTGTATGAAAATCACCAAAAAAGAAATTTGCTATGCAACGCTTCACTGGATTTCCAACACACCTTTTGAGTGTGTTCATTTTTGTAATGGGTTTTTGGGCGAGCGAGGTTCCGGCCGCGAATCCACATATCGATGCTGACCAGGTCAAGGGGCCTGACGCNTGTGGCGAGTGCCATAAGGATTCTGTTGAGGTGTGGAGAAGTTCACACCACGCNACTACGTTTAGANATATGCCTCGAAGTCAAGCCGCAACTGATATTGCCAAGAAACTGGGTATCAAGCGCATCAAGTCAGAGAGCGATTGCCTCACCTGTCACTTCACAAGCGCTAATGTCGAAGGAAAGATCAAGCCTATCTCAGGTATTTCCTGTGAATCTTGCCATGGTGCTGGCGCTGACTGGATAGATGTCCATAGCAGTTTTGGTGGCAAGGACGATACTGCAAAGACAGAGACTGCTGCTCACCGTGNGCAAAGATACGCCGCGTCAGAAGCCGCAGGCATGATTCGCCCATCTGACCTTTATGGGCTGGCCTCGAACTGTTACGGCTGCCATACGGTACCTAACGAAAGATTGGTCAACGTTGGTGGCCATCCCGCTGGTAGCAAATTTGAATTGGTTCGCTGGAGCCAGGGCGAGGTTCGCCATAACTTGTGGTACAGCAAGGCTAACAACGAGGCGCCACTACAAAGACGTAGAGTGCTCTATGTAATCGGAAAAATGATTGACCTCGAATATGCGCTACGGGGTGTCGCCAAAGCCACCCAGAATGCTACCTACGCCAAGTCCATGGCAAAGCGAGCCCAAACGGCGATTGCTTGGCTGAAGAAAATCAACCAGACCCAGAACATTGCTGAAATTGAGGCNATTCTCACCGATGTTGGAAGCGTTAGATTGAAACTAAACAATGAGGCTCCGCTTTTGACCGCGGCGAATAAAGTAGCTGACCATGCTAGGACTTTCGCTACTAACCAGAACGGAGAATCGCTGTCGGGCATTGATGGCTTGTTACCTACCCCCGACAAGTACAGGGGCCCGGTCTTCTGAAGTAGGTTCAGACATCCAGGGTCACGATCACTATGCGAACAATTGACAAACCTCAACGTTGGGACGAGCCATTCAGTCGGGATATGACCGACACCGAAATTGAGTTTGTGCTGAACCACTCTCCTTTCAAGGAAATGGACGCGAGTCGCTTCCCTGACCACTTTCCGCTGTCAGAAATCGTAAGGAACGACACTCGCCTGCTTGAGTTTTCCGACGGCGAACTCATTGTGCGGGAAGGAGATTACGGAAATTCTGCGTTTGTTGTGATTAGCGGTCACGTCGATGTCATCCTTCCTCCAGGTATACCTGAATCTATGCTTGGTCGGAGCAAGCAAAAAAGCAAAGGTTTACTCCCAGCTTTGAGTCAACTCTGGCGGAACGCGAAATATCCTGAAGTCAGGGACCATAGCGACACTCGTATTTCATCCTCGTTGAAGAAAGATGGAAGAACGAAAATTTTTCTTGCTGATCTGACTGCTGAGATACCTTCAAGTCGCTCCGTTCGATTGGGTGAGGGCAACATGATCGGCGAGATGGCTGCCCTTGCCCGCACTCAGCGTTCGGCAACGGTCCTCGCCAGCGGCCAAACCAAGATGCTGGAGATTCGCTGGCAGGGTTTGAGAGACATCCGTCAGCGAGCCACCGAGTTTCGAGAAATGGTCGATAGACTCTACAGAGAGAGGAGTCTCGCTAACCACCTTCGTTCCATACCCTTGTTTCAGCATCTGAATGAAGAGTCAATTCAGATTNTTACCCAGGCNACCATTTTCGAAACCTATGGAAAATTCGAATGGTACGCTTCGTATAACAAGGCNGCGGCAAATGCGGATTACGATAGGCTTATCGAACAGGAGCCACACATACTCCGTGAAGGTGACTACATTGATGGGCTATTGCTCATCCGGGCAGGATTCGCCAGGGTCAGCTATGGAGCGAACCAAGGTACGAAGACGCTCAGCTATCTTGCCAAGGCGTCGGTTTTTGGGCTTAGGGAGATCGTGACAAACGACAACCAAAGCTCTCCATCATCACATTTAAGCCTGAGTGCGTTGGGATATACCGATGTGCTACGAGTCCCCACAGATATTGTCGAGGACGTAGTGTTGCCAAACCTCAACCCTAACGTTCTCAAACAGTACTGGCAGAGCTACCCGTCAGACATAATCGATGCTGATGTAGCCGAAAACGACAGCGGTAAACCGGTGGACCCAACTTTTCTGGATCATCTGGTCGAGAGGCGATTCATCAACGGCTCGGCGACCATGCTGATAGACCTAGACCGTTGTACGCGCTGCGACGAATGTGTGCGTGCATGTGCCAACGGCCACAACAACAATCCACGTTTCATTCGCCATGGGCCAATCCACGACAATGTTATGGTTGCTAATGCCTGCCTGCAGTGCCAAGACCCGGTCTGCATGATTGGTTGTCCAACCGGCGCAATTCACCGTACGCTCGACGGTGTAATCAAGATAAACGATACAAGCTGTATTGGCTGTTCCACCTGCGCAAACGCCTGTCCCTACCAAAATATCAGAATGGTGCCCATTCGCGATAGCGAGGGCACAATACTGCGCGACAGCGCCACACATTCACCCATCACTAAGGCCACAAAGTGTGACCTTTGCGAAGATCAACTTGGCGGGCCTGCGTGCCAACGCGCCTGCCCACATGATGCCTTGGTGCGGATGGACATGAGTGATTTTGATGCGCTCACCCATTGGATAAACCGCGAGTGACGACCGCGTCCGAATGAAATTTTCAACGCGCAGAATCATCAACAGCGCTTTGCTTGTTCTTGCAGTACTGGTTTTCTGGTTTTGGTTACGCGATGCAGAGAGAAATCTTTTCGTGTCCGAGTATCTGTCGGGATGGGCTTTGCTCGGCGCAACTGTCCTTTTGGGAGCCTACAATCTACGCAAAAAACTGACAGTTCTTCCCGTATTGTCCAACGCATTATGGCTTCAACTACACCTCTACTTGGGCCTGTTCAGTATCTGGCTCTTTCTTGAGCACACAGGCTGGGGAGTACCCGACGGTCCCCTTGAAATATTGCTGTCGATTTTGTTTAGCCTCGTCGCGCTCAGCGGCCTTGCTGGGATCCTTCTATCCAGGGCATTACCCAAGCGACTGCGCGCTACGGGCGAGGAACTCATTTACGAGCGCATACCGTATTTTCGACAGAAAATCAGAGAGGAAGCCGAGGCGAGTCTCGTAAATCTCGTTCGCGAGCAACCCGAGACTACACTCAAGAATTACTATGTAGAACGACTCAATGCGTTCTTTTCTTCTCCAGCAAAGTTCCACACCTATTTGTTCAGTTCACATGCATATATCAATGAAGTGATCGGAGAACTTAAGCGAGAAGAAAGATATTTCAATCATGAAGAACGCCTGTTTTCTGAAAACCTACAGGCGATGATCCGAAAAAAGTACGAAATTGAGCTTCATTATGTTTACCAGTCAGTCTTGCGTTACTGGTTATTTGTGCATGTTCCCGTCACCTACAGCATGTACATTCTTGTGTTGGTTCACCTTGTCACGGCATATGCGTTCCGAAGCACTTATTAATGAATCGTTTACTTCAAACATTCGACATCACCGAAAGTCGCTACGAGAGACCTAATCAGCCTTGGATCTGCGGCCATCGTCGAGACGGCTTCGAGTGCCTGCAGGGTCCAGGCGAAAACGGTGTTTGCTTGGGAAGGGCTGAATGCGAACCCCGTCGGGATGGAGACCGATGGTACTGCACTCGTTCCAAAGCAGAAGGCGGAACCTGCGATAATGGACCAAACCCTGATGGCAGTTGCTGTCTGCCAATAACACCCTGCCAACCAACAAGAAGCCTGAGAAGTAGACGCGGCTTATTTGGCATCTGGCTGGCAACCATCATCGCCAGTGGGCTAGTGATATTTTTTGTAGCCGAAAAAGGCTGGCTGCTTAGCCCAGGCGAACTTAGCTCGAAACACGCTAGCCTGACGAACTGCGCAAGCTGCCACACAAATTTTAACTCGACCGTAGCGACGTGGCTGCACAGGGCTGTGACGCTTTCATCAGGCAGTGATGCCGAAATATGCAGTAGTTGTCACGACCTGGGAGATTCAAGTCTGATGGCACATAGCCTCAACCTTGAAACGCTCATGGAACTTACAACGACGCAGGAACTGTCACTGGCCTCATTAGCGCCTAGTGACCATTCGATCAGAACGGTTGAACCGCGTCCCGAAAAATTTTTGGCGCCCAGTTGTGGGAATTGTCACCGTGAACATAAGGGTTCTGAGAATACGTCGATGGCTCACCTTTCCGATGACGCATGCCAAAGTTGCCATGACGGGAAATTCGAAGGGTTCGCCAATGGCCATCCTGGTTTTGGCGGCTACCCCTTCAACCGCCGAACTCGAATTCAGTTTGACCACTCTAGTCATATCAACAATCACTTTGTGGATTCTGAACTAGTCCACCTGGCACCACAGGGCTGTCTCACCTGTCATCAAGTCGGCATACAGGGGCAAGCGATGGAACTGGCAGGTTACGAAAACACGTGTAGCGATTGCCATGATCAGCAAATCAAAGGGGCCAATCGCGCGGGTGGAAAAGGGCTAACTGTCATCGCGATACCCGAGTTTGATACGGATAGCTTGTTAGGGGTCGGCATTGATGTGGGCTATTGGCCTGCTGGCGGCACCGATGGCATACCGCCCCTGTTGGATTTCATGTTGTCAGGTGATGAGGCTTATCGACAGGCGCGGTCTCTTACAAGCAAGCTCGATTATTATGATCTGAGCCAGGCAACCGAGAAGCAAATCGTTAATTCGGCCCTGATCGCGTGGAAAGTAAAGCAGTTCTATCATGATGCCATTCGGGAAGGTCCTGATTTTTTTCAGAGACGAATCGAGAAGGCCACAGGTAATGCGCTAAGTGCACAGCAAATGGTTTCGCTACTTGCACTGATGCCCAGAAGTGCCCTTAACACGATTGGAACAACTATTTTCCCTAACCTTGATGCAGAGGTTGAACGTTTTCGACAGGCACCGAAGGCAATGCTTACTCTGTCTGTTGACCCTAAAGAAGATGCGCCGTCTGAGACTGTCAATTCGAGAAATCAGGTCGGCGCGCATATCGATTTCTCTGAAATTTCTCTGGATCAGGATATTGCCCTTAACGATGACATCAACTTCGAAGAGGACATTAATCTTGACGATGATATCAACTTCGAAGAGGACATTAATCTTGACGATGATATCGACCTTGCCGACCTCTCATCGCCATCACACCTGAGCGACGAACTCGATGATGAATATGTTGACGATCTGATTGAAAAGCCCGACCAGAACCAACGTGTCGACGACGAGGAGTGGGCGTCGGCAGGTGGATGGTACTGGGAGGATATGTCGCTTTCGTTCAGACCGACAGGCCACGCGGACCCTTTTCTCATCAACTGGATAGAAGTCGCTGGTTCGATTCAGACTGATACATCTACCCGACTTAGCGCAGCGCTTACCGCTAATGCTGCAGTTGGATCCTGCTCGAAATGCCACAGCACTGATGTGACAGAGACCGGGGACTATCTGGTGAATTGGCGTGGCAAGAAATCCAACATGGCTCAGAAAGACTTTACTCATTTCTCACATCAAACTCACACCGGACCTGATGTCTCAACCGGATGCCGCACCTGTCATCAGATCAATCCGGACGCAGACTATGCGTCCTCTTATGAGAGCGGCGATGCAAGTCACTTTGAATCAAATTTTTCGCCAATAGATAAAGCTACCTGCGCGGGTTGCCATCAGCCCCCCATGGCTGGCGAAAGTTGCCTGCTCTGTCACAACTATCATGTCGGTGAGGGCCCAAGCGCCATACTTGATATGGACGATCGGCTAAATTGAGCCGGCTGGGACTGACCGTCGTAACCGCAGTTGGCTGTAATTTCTGACCATTATTGAATTGCGAGCGGACCCGCAACAGATCTACATCAGCAACATCAAGTGGATGGTTATCAACACACCAGACGCTGGTTGGCGACAGAGCAATTGTCTGTTTTTGCTTGCCAAGAACGCGATGGATGGTGCCTGGCTGCATGGCCTGGAAAACGAAAACTGGCAGTCAGCGGCAACACTCGGAGCGCCGTTCTACTAAATCGGCGCTGCTGCACTGTGGTTCGAGGACGGGTACATCTTCTCGGGCGGCTCGTATTGCCTTGGCCCCTGCTGCAGAATATTGGCAAGTTGTTTACGCAGTAGAGATTCGGGTATCCCGAAGGGGCGCGGCTCTCGCCACGCATCTGAAGCCCGCGCCTGCGGAGCGGAACCAGTCAGGCCGCGCGAAGGACCGGCAACCCGACACATAACATGCGGGGCACGCGCTGCAAGCAGGAGTAAACGGGAACGAGCGGCTGAGTACTTCCACGCGGCAGCGCTATCGTCGAGACGACTATTCGTTAAACGCCGCGATGATCTCTTCGTCCACCTGCTGCAGGTCTTCCAGGTTGTTGAAAGTGGCGCAGCACATCTCTTCAACACCGGCGTCCGCAAACTCCCCGATCAGGTCGATGTGGAAGTTGCGTGACCCGACTGTCCGGTTGGGGTTCTCCTGAAGAATGCGTTTCCTGTCCGCGTCCGTCTCGGCAATCCGCAGTGGGTAGTGCACTGTCAGTTTGATCTCAGCCGGGTCCCGACCAATTGCTTCACAATGTTCCGCGAGCACGTCGCATTTGTGCCTGAATACATCGATATCCATACCCGACCAGCCGTTGTAGTTGTAGATGTCGCCGTATCGGGCAAGGGTCCTCAGCGTTCGGCGCTCGCCGTTGCCACCAACCATGATGGGGATGTGGGGCGTCTGAAAACAACCGGGTGAGAGTGGCGCACGCTCCAATCGATAGTACTCACCGTCGAAGTCGACGATGTTCTCGGTAAACAGCCTACGGATCATCGCGCAGGCCTCTTCGAAGCGGTCCTGCCGTTCCTTCATGGGCGGGAAGTTCCAACCATAGGCCTGGTGCTCACGCTCGAACCAGCCGGCACCAACGCCGAGGATGAAGCGCCCCCTCGAAGCCTGATCCAGTTCGGCAGCCATCTTGGCGACCAGGGCCGGGTTTCGATAGGTGTTCCCGAGCACCAGACTGCCCAATATGAGTCGCTTGGTCATGCCGGCGACAACAGACATTGGCACAAACGCTTCCCAAGCGGGGTTCTGTTCGTCCTCCTCCGGGGGAATGCCCGCGGTGGGCGTTGGCGGCAGGAAGTGATCGGGGAACCAGATGCTGTTCCATCGGCCTGCTTCCATTGTTTTGATGTAGGCCTCCATGTCGTCCCATTGGGCGCGGTAGACCTTGAGCTGTGAACCAAATTCCATAGGAGTTCCCTTCTGGTTGGGGTTTGGAGTCCTGCCAACTTTGTACGTCGTGAACCATGCCTCAACGGATTTTTGGTTTCCAACGGGTCCGATCCCGGGTACTACGATTGTGGCATGATGAACCGTCACCATCGTCGACACCCGGCTTGGGAGTTCGTGCGCGGCTTGCCCAAAGGGGAGTCGCACCTGCACCTCGAGAGCAGTGTGACCTGCGGGCAACTCCGTGATTTCGACCCTGAGCGTTACCTGTAAGGCTGCTTTAGGTGTGTGTCGTTTCCGCTGTACGGCTCTTCGGTGTGTGTCCCCAAAATGCTAGGGTCGGCAGATGGAACCAGTTCAGTACATGGCGCGGACGCGGTTCTTTTACGAAGCGCAGGGTTTTGATCGGGCCTATGCGTGGGCACATCATGAGGAGGTGCCGTTTACGGCACTCGGGAAGCCGCTGGCGGACTGTGTTCTGGGTGTGGTCACGACGGCGGCGTTGTACGAGCGTCACGCGACGGACCCGCGGTACGTGGCGCACGCGTCGACGGCAGAGCCGCCACTGCGGCTCTGGGCGAACGACCTGTCCTGGGACAAGGAAGCGACGCACATGGACGATCGCCGGAGCTACCTCCCGCTCGAGCATTTGGAGGCAGAGGTTGCTGCCGGACGGGTTGGCGCCCTCGCGCCCCGTTTNTACTGCGCGCCNACCGACTACTCCATCCGNCGCACGANCGAGGTGGACGCGCCGGCGATTNTCGATCTNTGNATCGAAGANGAGGTGGACGTNGCCCTGCTCATTCCGCTGTGACCCGTCTGTCACCAGACCATCAGTCTGATGGCACGACACNTTGAGGCNCACGGCATCCCGNCCGTCGTGCTGGGCTCCGCGCACGANATCGTGACCCACTGCGGGGTGCCGAGGTTCTGTTTTACCGACCTCCCGCTCGGCAACCCATGCGGCAAACCATGGGACACAGCGATGCAGCGGGACGTCGTGGCATCCGCGCTCGACCTGTTCGAACGGGCGGAACGTCCGCGCACGATTGCGCAATCCCCTCACGCGTGGGGCGACGACGGCTGGCGCGCGCGTTATCTGGAGATTCGTGACGAAGACCGCGCCGCATTGCTCGCAAAGGGGGAGGCCCGCCGGGCCGAGCGCGCCGCGTTGCGAGCGTCAGGACAGATCCGCAAAGAATAGGCAGGAACGGAAGGCCATCCGTCGCTCAAACGCGCTCTGCATCGACATCATCCAGGCGTCAGATCAGGCGAAGAATGTGGTTGTACTTGAGGATGAACTCCCGGCGCGGCCGCCCAGGCGCCGCCCGGTCATCGTCCACCTCGTTGTACACGACATACAGCCCGGTGTTAGCCGTCTGAATCCACGTGAACCGGAGGTTCGTCGCAAGCAGGTCATCCCGGTCGTTGTGCTGGACCAGCATCTGCACTGACATCTTCGGGCTGAACGAGTAGGAGAGCCGCAGGCGGGTCAGCGCAACATCGAACTCGCCCCCGGGCAAGTCGATGTCATTGTGATTCCATGAGAGCGAGGCGTTGAACCGTTCGTGCCATCGGTAGGTGACCGAGGGCGACAGCGCGAGCCGATCGCCACCAAAGAACCCACCGGCCTGCACCCCAAGCCCGAACGACAGCGCTGCACTCTGGTCTGTCCCGGAAAACATCGAGAATTCGTTGTGACGGTAGTCGTCGACATGCACGGTCACGCCGTCCGAAATCTCGAATGGAGCGACCACACCCTCGTGCGTGATGTTCCACGCAGTGTGCAATTGGGCGCCGCTCTTCCACTCAATGGAACTGTCGATGTGCAGCAACCCCGACTCGAAGAAGCCGTCTTTATTCCAGTGGCCGGTGAAGCTCGCGTGTGGCCGGTACTCGAGAACACCCGACTCCCTGCTGGCGCGAACTGACCTCAGGACAAAGAGTCGGACTGCCTCGTAGTCTTTCCGCCGCAGGAAACCAACCTCCGGATTGAAACCCGCCCCGACTTGCGAGTAGCTCCCGGAGTAGGACCACGTATCAGAGTCATAGCTGCCCGCGAGACGGAACGCGTGATCGTCGTCGTCGATGCCGTCCGTGCTCGTCTTCGCAACGAAGCCGGACACGGTGCCGCGATCGCCGATCCCCCAACGACCGTCCACGGCAAAGGTCTGGTTGTCGGTCCCGCCCCCGTCGCGGTTGACGAAGAGCATGCCGACTGCCGACCGTCGCGCGACCTCCTGATTGAGCCGGACCACTGCAAAGTCGTTTTCGGACGCAATGCCCGTGACTGCCTCCGAGCGCATCGCGAGCAGTCCGAGGTTGGTGCCGTTGCCAACTTTCCCGGACAGTCGCAGACCGCCGTCGATCGGGATCTGTTCGCCAGCGGGTCCAATCCCGATGCGTCTGGAGAAGAACAGCTCAACCTCACCCGGCGCTCCGACGGAAAACTGTCCCGCATTCTCCAGGAAGAACGGGCGCTTTTCCGGAAAGAACAGGCTGAAGCGGTTCAGATTCACCTGCAGGTTGTCGACTTCGACCTGCGCGAAGTCGGTGTTGTACGTCGCGTCGAGCGTCAGGCTTGGCGTGAGCGAGTACTTCAGGTCGAAACCGAACTCTTCGTCGGTCTGACGGCCCGGGAGCGTGCCGCCCCGTGAGGTCCGGGCAAGGACGTAGGGTGTCAGCTCCAGATTCCGCTGCGGCGGCACCTCGATGCCCGTTACGGTCCCAGCCATCGAGAGTCGGTTCAGGCCGAACTGCCGGGGCAGGGGTGACCAGAAGACGCGTTCATTGTTGCGGCGAATGTTCCTCTGGAAGTTGATGCCCCAGCTTTGTATCTCGTCACTGCTGTAGCGGAGCGAGGTGAAGGGCAGTTCCATCTCCGCGCTCCAGCCGGACTCATTGATCTCCGACTTGACCGTCCACGTGGTGTCCCAGTTCAGGTCGAAGCCGTCCTGACCAAAGCGGTTTGCCCCCTCAGCCGTGACCTGGCCGTCGAACTCGATGCCCACCGGATTTGTGCCGAATACCACTCCATTCTGACGGGACAGAAAGCTGTCGATCACGACCAGAAACCCGTCGGTGTCGGACAGGCTCGAGTCCCTGCGGGCGTTCGTGACGAGAATGCCCTCCGGGTTATCGTCATGGCAGATCACGCCGATGTACAGGGCGTGGTCCGTAAAGCCAATGAAGACCTCCGTCTTCTGTGACGCGGGTTTGCCTTCCTCAGGCCTGACCTGGGTGAACTCTGTTTCGGGGCGCACACCCCGCCAGGCGGCGTCATCCGTGATGCGACCGTCGATGGTTGGCGCGGTGCCCAAGCGAACTGCCAGCGCTTCCGACGCGGCGGTTGCGGTACCGGAAACGACGGCCAGGGATATTGCGACGTACAGGGAGACAAGCGAGTAGCGGATTCTCAAAACAACCTCGGGATGCCTGACGGAGGGCGTTAGCGACGCCATCGCGCGCTGCGACAGCGGCCTATAAGAACCGAAATCGTCCCGAAATGCCCGACGTGCGTCAATCAGGTTGCAGCAATGATCGCAGGCATGACCGCCGGCGTCGCGATCGCGGCACGCATCGCAGTGATGGCTTCCTGCGCAGCCTGACCTTCCACGTTGCCTGATGTGATGTTTTTGATTCGTTTCCTGGCGTCTTTCCGATCCTTGCGGTCGAACAGATGCCGAAGAATGTTGGCCGCGTCCGCGAGCGACACGATCACCGCCATGCGTGGATCAACCGGATCGTCGCCCAGAATGGCAGTTCGCATTCTTTCGATCAGTTGGCGGTGCGGGAGAGGATCAACCTCGGGATAGATCCTGCGGGTGAAGATGGGCAGGATCTTGTCCTCCTCCACCCGCAAACACCCCGTCGGGCAAGTCCGCGGGCAATGTCGTGGCGGAGATCGCCGCGGTTGGAGATGCTGGTCACCCGGTTCTCGAGCCGCTTGCGCCGCCGAGCCCCGTGCATCCGAATGAGGCACTCGTCGGCGGCAGGCTCGCGGGTCGCCGTCGAATCCTTCACGGTCACAAGCATCTTCGGTTCTTGGAGGCTGATTCGTTCCTGGAAGATGAGTTCGGCCATCAGGGTGGCGGCCAGCCCCTGCTGCAGTGCAGTCCCGGGCAGCGGGGTTCCGGCGGAGTCGTGCAGCGCAAGCAGTCGCAGTTCTTCGTTGGAACGGCAGGGCAACCTGCATCAGTTCGCATCCTCCAGAACGTCGCACACGGCGCGCATCATTGTCTCGAGGTAGTTGCCCGACTGCTCCTGCGGGGTGTCGCCCAGGCTGACCATGATGAAGTCGGCTGAAGGACAGACGATCATCACCTTGCCGCGTGCTCCGAGCGCCATGAACATATCCGCCTCCGCAAACGGAAACCAGCGTCCCGAACCCGAGTTGCCGCTTGTTGCCCGCCAGTTGCCTGCATCGGTGTTGAGCCACCAGAGATGTCCGTACGCGCCGTTGACGTCGGGCACGAGCGGGCGCAGTGCGGCATCGACAAACTCCGTCGACATTACTTGCTCATCGCCCCAGCGCCCGCGATTCATCCACAGGTGCCCAAGGCGGGCGATGTCGCGGTGGGTGGCCTCGATCACCGGCAATGGGCCCTGGCTGCCGATCTGGATCCACCCGCGCTCGTTGCTCGGCCAGTCGAAGCTGAACCCCACGGGCGCCCTCAGGTGTTCTTCGTAGAAACTGACCGGAGTCTGGCCGCTTGCGAGCCATAGCAGACCCGTTAGTGAGTTCAGGATGAAGTTGCTGTTGTATCGCCACTCGCTGCCTGCGGGTTCGGTGCCGGCGGTCATGTTCAACACGTGTCCGATGGTCGCGTCGGGTGCAATGTCCGGATGGTGCACGGGGAGCCAGTCGCTGATCCTGTCGTCGACGTGGAGGAGCCCCTTCGTTTGCGCGATGCCGAGCAGCGTCGCGCCCAAGCCTTTGGTGATCGAGAAAATGCGGGTCGTGTCATCCACGGAGCCACGGTACTGCTCGTATGCGATCTGGCCGCGCCGAACGAACAGGACGCCGTGGCGTTCATCGATGCCGAGAATCGATTCGGCGGCCGCTTCCAGCGCGTCGGCAGACAGTCCGAGCGCGTCCGGCGAGGCGACGGACCAGTCTGCGGCGGGGTAATGCATGGTGGGCGGTTGGTTCATGTGGGCACGCTCACTGGTGTTCTTTCGCGATTCTATGCCGAACCCGCGATGCGGCCTACGGTAGCGGCAGTGATGGACCGGACGGCCTGCCGTGGCAGCCGGGCGCGGTTGTTACCCACCTGCCTGCGGACCACCAGAATGACGCGTCAGTCTCGGGGAGAGCATGCCATCGAACTGAGAGGATTCGATTGCACGGGTCGACACGAAGACGGCCAGCCATGGGGGCAGACCGGGACCGCGATGGGCATCTTGACGGCTGTCTCTCCAACACGGCATACCTGTTGCGAGCAGGTTCCAGTTCGTTGCTTGGCATGACGAACGGGCGGGAGCCCAGAGTGGGCGAGGTCGGCAACATTTTGCTGAGCAGTTCCTCCCGGAGCCGGTCGGGAAACGGCTTTACGCCGAATCCCGGCATGTTCGGCAACGCTGAGACCAGGTTTCGTGAGGGGCTCGGAGTCGTGAATCGGACGCAGATCGGCACCAACCGGATTCCCGTCGTGGACTACGAACGTGCCCGGTGCTATTTGCGTCGATTCGTATGCCGCGTCGGTTCGGCTGAGAGCGGGTCCTCTGGCCAGGGATGTTTGGGGTAGCGCCCCTGCATCTCCTTGCGGACCTCGGCATAGCCGTTGCGCCAGAAGTGCGCCAGATCCTGGGTGATCTGCAGTGGGCGCCCCGCCGGCGACAGCAGGTGGATCAGCACCGGAACGGCGCCTCCCCCAACCGTGGGGGTCGTCTCCACGCCAAACAGTTCCTGAAGCTTCACCGCGAGCACCGGCGGGCTCTGGGCATAGTCGATACGAACATGCGAGCCGCTGGGAACTGCAAGGCGTTCGGGCGCGAGAGTATCCAGGCGCTGCTGCTGTTGCCAGTCGAGGCGCGCGCGCAGGATGTCCCCGAGCTTCAGTTTTCGCAGATGGTTCATGTGCGTGACGTTGGCGAGATAGGGCAGCAGCCAGTCTTCGAGTGAGTCGAGGAGCCCGGCGTCGCTGCAGTCGGGGAAGCCTTCCCGTTCGCTTGCGCGCGCCAACTCGACCCGTGCACACCAGTTTGCGTGCTCATCCGACCAACCCACTGCGCGCAGCCCTTCGTCCCTGATGTAGCCGATCAGCGCCGCCTCCCGAGCGCCCTCGGGTACCTTCGTCAGGGGTGCCCGTGCGAGAACGAGCCGGCCGATCTCGCGACGCGTCTCAGCCTCAAAACGTCCAGCCTTCTTGTTCCAGGCGGCGTCCGAAGTTTCACTGACGAGGTGAGCGAGGTGCGAATCGAAGAGTTCAGGGTTGAGCGGCGCTGCGGCGCGAATCGTGTCGTGGCGGCGTCGGTCCCCGCCGCTGACCTCCGCGACCGCAAGCCACTGTGAGCGACCCAGCCGGTCCCGCTCAGGAAGGACGGCGCTTCGTCCATTGGCCAACTGGTAGCCGCCCGAGTGCCGCCTGCGAGCAACCCGATCCGGCCAGGCGGTGGCGAGCAGCAATCCGGGCATGTCGGCAGCGGCGACGTCGCGGGCACCTGTGTCTCGGCGTCCCGGCCGTTCCCGAGCGAACTGCGCGGCGAGCGTGCGCATTCGTCTTGCCCAACCGCCGTGTCGATCCTGGGGTACTGCCGTACCCTCAATAACCTCAAGACGGTCACGCACGTCCGCGCCGCCGCTCATGGGGTCGCGTTCCGACGTGTATGCGGCGATGGCCGTAGCGGTGTCTCTCGCGTCGAGACGGTCGCCTGTGACCAGCAGTTGCGCGACCCGTGGGTGAGCGCTTACTCGCGCCAGATCGCGGCCGTGCGGGGTCAGTGTGTAGTCGGTGAGTGCACCAAGGCGGGTCAGCAACTCCAGAGCCTGCGCCCAGGCACCCCGGGGCGGCGCGTCCAGCCATTCGAGTTCGCCAGGGTCATTGATGCCCCAGTCGAACAGGGTCAGCGCAAGCGGGGCAAGATCTGCCTTGAGAATCTCGGGGTCGGTGTGCTGCGCCAACTGATCCTGACGGTCATGGCTCCAGAGCCGGTAACAGCGGCCCGGCCGCAGTCGGCCCGCGCGGCCTTCACGTTGTGTTGCAGATGCCTGCGAGACGTTGCGCGTGGCGAGGCGCGACATGCCTGTCGCCGGGTCGAACACGGACTCACGGACGAGGCCTGAGTCGACGACGATGTCGACACCGTCGATCGTGAGGCTTGTCTCTGCAATGTTTGTGGCCAGGACCGCCTTGCGTTTGCCTGGACCGCTCGGGCGGATGGCCGCCTGCTGCTCCTCGAGAGACAGGTTGCCGTAGAGGGGATGCACCGTGACGTCCGGACCGACCCGGGCGCGCAGCGCGCTGCCCACGCGATTGATCTCGCCCTGCCCCGGGAGGAACACGAGCGCGCTGGACTCCGGATGCTTTTCGAGCGCACGCACTGTTGCCGCCACGACTCTGTCGACGATGGCGTCGCGCCGGGAGCCGCCCCCCAGGAAGATTGTTTCCACGGGGAATCGCCTGCCCTCGCTGCGGATGACCGGTGCGTCGAGGTATGTCTGCAGGCGCTCGGAGTCGAGGGTTGCGGACATTACGACGATCCTCAGCGGGTCAACGTCCCGGAAGAGCGACCGTGCCTGGCGGGTGAGGGCGAGCCCGACGTCGGCATCGAGGCTTCGTTCGTGAAACTCATCGAACAGGATCACGCCGACATCCGCGAGTGACGGGTCGGACAGGAGCATTCGGGTCAGGACGCCCTCGGTGACAACCTCGATCCGGGTGGACGCGCTGACTTTGGTATCGAGGCGCATGCGGTAGCCGACGGTCATGCCGACCGGTTCATTGATGAGTTCGGCCATCCGGTGCGCCGCGGCACGCGCCGCAAGCCGACGGGGCTCGAGGACCAGAATGCGACGCCCGGCGAGCCACCCGGCGCCCAGCAGCGCGAGCGGCACGAGGGTGGTCTTGCCGGCTCCGGGGGGTGCTTCAATGACAAGCTCGTGCTGGCGTTCGAGCGACGTCAGGATCTCGTCCAGGACGTCGTGGATGGGCAATCGTTGTTCGGACACGTGTGCAGCTTAGCGCGCCACTGGTGTGATCGGCTCGCTTGATGAGAGGCTAAGGGGGAGAGTCCGATTGCGCGCAAGGTACGCTGACCCGCGAGCCCGTCGACGACGAGGCCGTCTTCTTCCTTTTGTGCGCGTACCGCGGCATCTGTTGCGTCGTCGAATCTGCCCGTCTCCGGCACTGCCAGGGCAGCTTGCAGGACGCGCACGTCGTTGCCGGTGTCGCCCAGACGCAGCGTGCGATTGAGCTGTGGAGGCGGATGGGGTGCATTGATGGGCCGGCCCTCGGCAAGCGCGGTTGCGCCGAGTCGCACTTCCGCAACACGCCGCGCCCAGCCGCGCCCGAAGATGGTCCACTGCCGGCCACCGCGCGGCGCCTGCATGAACGAGAGGCGTTCGTCGCACATGCGTTCCACCGCCACGGACGCGGACGCCGCATTTGCGAGACGGATCGTTTCGGGACCGATCACCCCGTCCACCCCGGCATCGACCGCTTGCTGCAACCACCGAATGGAGCGTGAGGGCCCCGAGTTCATGGCCTGATCGAAGAAGGCATAGTCGATCCCCGCCGCCAGTTCGTCACAGCGACACGCGGACCAGTAGTCAACGTGATAGATGTTCGCCACCTGTCCGTCCGTGATTCCGCGCAGCGCGTCAACGTCGGCGCCGGGGAAGTGACGTTGGAACACGGTGAGCGTCACCCCGCGGTTCGTGGCTCCTCCGGGGTCATCCGGGTGGGTGACGAAACCTCCCTCATGCACCAGGACGGCTTTCAGCGCGTCTTCGAAATTCTCCTGCATGGACCCCTCGAAAGATCAGGCTCGGTCGTGTTGTAGCACACGGGAGGCGCGGAGAATGCCCGTTCCTTGACGGTAGAACAGCCCACGGGTTTAATACGCGGCTATCTTGCTTGGCCAGATAGCTCAGTCGGTAGAGCAGGGGATTGAAAATCCCCGTGTCGGTGGTTCGATTCCACCTCTGGCCACCATCAAATCTGTTGAAGCCTTCTCAACTCCTTGTTCAGCCTCACATATTTCGTGAAGCAGCTGGACGAGTAGACAATGCAGTGGACAAAAAAGNCGTCCCAAGTACACCTATCGCAAAGATGGTGTNTNTTACTTTTCAAAAGCNGTTCCCAAGGACCTCCGAGACCTCTACGCCAAGCCTAGAATCGTCAAGTGCCTAGGCACTAGNTCACCTCAATCAGCCCGGTTTGTTTCCAAGGCCATGCTGGCCAAGCTCGAGGACTATTGGCTGGGGATACGCCTAAAGCGCATGGAGGTCCCCGCCGCTGAACTTCTGGTCCACGCCAGATCCNCGTNTTCATCTGAGCTACCTCTGATGAGCGATGCGCTGGAGGCCTACATTCAGANCAAAGGACCCAATAAGTCCAAACTCTTNGTCCCTCACGCAANGCGCAACGTGACCTNNTTGATTGANTGTNTGGGTGACAGACCTCTGGACTGTTACAACGGCNGNGATGCTGGAAGGTTCAGAGACTGGCTCAATGAAAAGGGCTTAGGGCGNTCATCTCAGCAACGTATCTTCGGCGTTGTTAAGGCCATCGTGAACTTCAACATCAAGGAGTTTGGGCTGGATTGTCGGAATGCCTTCAGCGGCGTTTATTTGCCCTCTGAAACGATTACGCCGAGACAGCCTATTTGCGACCAACAAAATNAAAAAACTGCAGCAGGAGTGCANACGNCTNGATGATGATATCCGTTGGCTCGTTGCATTGATTAGCGANACGGGCATGAGGTTGTCTGANGCNGTNGGNNTGNNANNGNANGACNTNNNNCTNNATCANNAANTCCCGCANGTTNCTTTGGTNCCCCACGNAACGAGNCGTTTAAAGACGGACTCAAGTGAACGACTGATTCCTTTAGTGGGTGCTTCGTTATGGGCAGCNCAGCAGCTNACAAAGGCCATCGACCTCAACCTACTGCTTTCCACGCTATTGCAACGAAGAAGCCTGCAACAGCAATTCAGCCAGTGCTGCGATCAACAAGTGGATCAAGACCATAGCGGGACCAGACGCTGTGATTCACGGTCTCAGGCACAGCTTCAGAGACAGGCTTAGAGANGTTGAAGCACCTGTTGATCTAATTGATCAGNTGGGAGGNTGGTCTANGCAATCGGTAGGACAGACTTACGGTAATGGCTATCCGCTGGTGAACTTAAGNGAGTGGATGTTGAGGATCCCTATCTGAATGGTTCACTGTCGCGAAAGCTCCAGCGTTCAGAGCGACTGCATTAAGATTACGAGACTTCCTAGGTTAGTTGTACTGGGGAGAACGTCTACCAACCCAAAGTAATGAAGCGCCCCTCGTACGCCGAGCAATACCGTGACGCCTTAGGCAGAAACTGCCTACGAATCTGCCTAAGGTTTGTATCTATTTCCAACTTTATTCCGGCGTTGCTACCAATAGGCTCGTTGATAGCCAAGTACGTATTATTTCCCTNTCTTGTGGCGTAAATTGTGACTGAGCCGCTCTGAACCGGTCAAGATTCTTCTCCCTAGCTTCGAGCATGTCGGCCTGGGACTTGTATCCCCACCAGATTCTATGCGTTTCTCCTTCATAACCACCGATAACCACTTGTTGTATTCCATAAGGGACCCCTTCAAGTGCTGTATCCGCAAGGAATTTCTTCAATTTTTCCGGATATTCTGGTGATAGGGCTTTGATTGAAGCGCCTTGGAAAACCCGAGTATTAGGGGTTAGCTGACCCACTCGATGAATCGATTCGTAGAGGGTTGAACCTTTTCCTATCCAACTGTCGTCCTCGTTGCTCTGCATGAAGGTCTTAACGTGAGCATCNGATTGTGTCATGACGGTTGGGGGTGGTAGTGAGCCAGCGTCTTGGTAGAAAAAATTGATTGCGGCGTTCGCACCATCACGACCACCAGCGTTGATCTGATAGACTGCCATCCCCACCTGACGCTCGTTAAGNGCGCCCGAATCAGCAAAGGCCTTTTGAGTTGAAAGTAATGCGGCCATGTTGGTTGTGAAGTTCTGAACGTTCAAAATGTATCGAACTTCGGGAGCTTCATGATGATCCGCGTGTGCGCCAACCGCAAGAAATGCTGCAAACACGGATACGAGGATTTTGTTCTTCATAGTTTTCTATCCAAGTAAGATTCAGAATCTGCAAAAGGACTGTTGGTGTACGCACTGGCATTTAGGCGCCCAACTTCTATTTTGCAGCCTTTACTTTCTCACATTCACGCGGGTCCTGCAGCGCTCTGATCGGCGTCCATTTGTCAGAGTCTCGTTTAGGGTTCCAGTAGCACTCTGACNGTCAACCCGATGANCAGAAACNCGCCCTGCTGGCTGAACTCGACGGCGTTTCAGCGCCGGCGGAAGAGCAGGGCATCGATGGGGGCGCCCGTTGACCCGATTGATGAGCGCGGGTGACGTTCACCACAGCTAACATGCACGCAGATCCCAGGAGAGACACCCTGATGACCCGAATCCGCCTTCCGGCTGACGACGAACTGGACGAATCCACCCTGGCCCGCGTGCAGGCCATCGAGCGCGCGGGCGGTGACTCGTCCACAACGCGCGGCATCAGCCACTGCCAGGAACTGTTCGACGACTACTTCCGCTTCTATGCTCCTGCGCGCAAGGGCCGCGCGGTCGATGAGGCACTGATCGAACTCGTGCGCCTCAAGATCGCCCGTCTCAATGACTGCTTCACATGACTTGACGCACGCCTTCTGCAGGATGCAGAAAACGCACTGACTGAAGCAAAGATCGCCCAACTGGATGCGTCGACGAACGACTTTACGCCCGCGGAACGCGCGGCGCTCGACTATGCCGAGCGACTTGCGGTCCGACACCATACGATTGACGACACGTTTTTCGAGGAGCTCCACGAGCATTTCACGGACGCCCAGATCATCGAGCTGGGTATGCTGATCGGACAGTTCATCGGCTTTGGGCGGCTTCTCGCGGTGCTGGAACTGGAGCCGAGGGTCTGTGCCGTGGATCCGGTGGACGACCCGCTATAGAGCAGACACCGCGAAGGCGGGTGGGCTTCCTGGCCAGGGAGGCCACCGGCGGCACGCTTTCTCCCCCGCGCCAATCGACGTGGAGGGTACGGTCCATCGGCTGCAAACTGCCCCGCACATGCCTATAATGCGCGCCTCCTTGGGGGTGGCGAGAGCCTGAGATGTCGCTTGACGACGAACCCCGGAACCTGACCCGGATAATGCCGGCGTAGGGAACAGGACCGCTGTATCCTCTTGCTCCCACTCCGCTCCGGATCACCCAGAAACCCGGAGAGGATGGAATGAAACGCACCCTACGCCTGGCAGCGGCGCTTGTCCGAAGCGCATTGGCCCAGAGCACACTAGTCACGAGCACATTCGTTACAGGTGCGCTCGCCTGTTGCGCGACCGCACAGGCAGACTCGCCCGAGTACGACGAAGAGATCGTCGTGACCGCCGACCTGCGGGGGCAGACGCTGCAGGAGATACCTACCAGCGTCAGCATCGTCACGAGTGAAGACGCGGCAGCGCACGGCGCGCAGCACATCGAAGAAGTGTTGAGTCAGATTGCCAACGTCAACTACGCCTCAGGGACCTCACGCGCCCGCTACTACCAGATCCGCGGGATCGGCGAGCGTAGTCAGTTCATCGATCCGCTGAACTCCTCAGTCGGGTTCCTTGTCGACAACGTCGACTTCAGCGGCGCGGGCAGCATTGGCACGTTGTTCGACGTGCAGCAGGTCGAGGTCCTCCGCGGTCCGCAGGGCACGCGCTACGGCGCCAACGGCCTGGCGGGCCTGATTCACGTCAAGACGCGCGAGCCGACGGACGAGTTCGAAGGCCTCGTGAGTCTGGCCGGCGGCAACTACGGTCAGCGGGGTGTCGGGGCGGTGCTGAGCGGCGCAATGTCGGACGCGGTGCACGCGCGCCTGGCCGTGCAGTCTGCCGCCGGCGACGGGTTCGTCACCAACGATCACCTTGGCCGGGACGACACGAACGGTCGGGACGAGACGACGCTGCGTGCGCGCATGCACTGGCTGATCTCGGATGATGCCACCGTCAAGTTCTCCTACATGCACGTGGACGTCGACAACGGCTACGACGCGTTTTCCCTCGACAATACGCGGCATACGCTGTCCGACCAGCCCGGGCACGACCGGCAGGACTCGGACGCGCTGGGCATTGACGCAACCTGGCTGTTCGACGACATGCGCCTGCAGCTTATCGGGGCGCTGTCAGATTCCGACGTCGAGTACGGCTACGACGAGGATTGGGCGTTCGACGGCATCCATCCGTTCGGCTACACCTCATCCGACAACTACCTCCGCGACCGCGCAACCCGGAGCCTCGAGGCGCGCCTCAGCCGGGACGACGGCGACTTCAGTTGGGTCGCGGGGCTTTACTCGTTGGCGGTCGATGAAGATCTGCTGCGGCAGTACACCTTCGCCGCGGGTGACTACCGCAGCGACCACGAAATCAGCACGGTTGCCGCGTTCGCCCAGGTCGAGTTCGAGATTTCCGCGAACGCGGCGTTGATCGTTGGCGGTCGCCTCGAGCAGCGCGACGCGGACTTCGATGACTCGAACGGGGTCGCCTTTTCGCCCGATGAGACGCTCTGGGGTGGNCGGATTGCACTCACGTTCGCCCCGTCCGACAGTTGGGACGGGTATGTGAGCCTTGCGCGAGGCTACAAGGCGGGCGGCTTCAACACGGACGGATCCCTCGATGCCGATCTCCGTGAATTCGATTCGGAAGATCTCATCGAACTGGAGGCGGGCATCAAGGGTCGCGCTGGCGCGCTTGGCTATCAGATCGCCGTCTTCTATGACCGCAGGCGCGATCAGCAGGTCAAAAGCTCGATTGTTCGCGTCCGCGCTGACGGCACATCGGAGTTCATAGACTTCAACGGCAACGCCGCCAAGGGCACGAACAAAGGCGTAGAGGTCAGTGTCGACTGGCAGGTCACGGAGCGTCTCGAATTCTTTGGCGCGCTCGGCCTGCTGGACGCCGGGTTCGACAGGTTCATCAACGAGTTCGGGGAAGACCTCTCCGGCCGCGCCCAGGCGCATGCGCCGGACCACACCGCGAACTTCGGGGGCAGGTACCGGGTGGGCGAGTGGGCCTTCCAACTGGATGCAAGCCTGAAGGATGAGTACTTCTATTCGGACCGCCATCATGTCGACAGCAACAGCGACTACACGCTGCTCAACGGCTCCGTGCACTGGCAGCGCGGCAATGTGGGTGTCCGGATCTGGGGCCGTAACCTCACGGACGAAGACTTTGCGGTCCGTGCATTCGGCAGTTTTGGCAATGACCCGCGCAAGGACTACGTGACGGAGCCCTACTTCCAATGGGGTGAACCGCGGGTTGTCGGCGCCACGGTCACGCTGGGTTTCTGACCGTGAACGACGCACAGGCGCCCCGCAAGGTTTCGGTCGAGGTGACGCTCTACCCACTACGCGGAGACTACATCCCCCCGATCGACGCCTTTATCGATCGGGTCAAACAGGTTGACCGGGTCGAGGTTCGCTGCACGGATCTGTCGACACAGGTGTTCGGGGACCACGAGCTGGTCATGGACCTGTTGCGTGACGGGATTGCGGAGTCCTGGGACGCCTTTGGTGATGGCGCGTTCGTGCTGAAGGTTTTGCCGGGCGACCTGCGCGGCATTGCGCCTGACAGCAAACCCGATGCACGTGCGTGACCGCCAGCCTGCGGCGCAGACGCCCTCGTGACTGAGGCGCTGCTGATCGCACGTGATCAGCTGCTGGCGAGCGGCGGCTGGGAGCTTGCCGCTGCCGTGCTTGCGGTGCTTTACCTCGCGCTTGTCATCCGCGAGAACATCTGGTGCTGGTATGCGGCTTTCGTCTCGACCAGCATCTTCCTGGTGATCTTCTGGCAGGTCCGGCTCTACATGGAGTCGGGGCTGCAGGTGTTCTACCTCGTGATGGCGGTTTACGGATGGTGGCAGTGGAAACACGGCGGCGGTCCGGGTGCGTCGGAGCTTCCGATTACAACGTGGTCGTGGCGGCAGCACCTGTTGACGATTGCGGGGATCACACTGGCCGCCCTGACGACGGGGTGGCTGCTGTCAGGCACGGATGCCCGCTTGCCCTACATTGACTCGTTCACGACCTGGGCGAGCGTCGTCACGACCTACATGGTGGCGCGAAAGGTCCTCGAGAACTGGATCTACTGGTTTGTCATCGATGCCGTCTCGATTGCGCTTTATATTGACCGTGGGCTCTACTACACGGCGATCCTCTTTGCCCTCTACGTAGTAATGGTGGTGTTTGGGGGGCTCGCCTGGTATCGGAGATGGACGGCCCAGACAACCTGATCGACGATTGGCGCAGCTGGCCTTTTGACCTGCGCGCGCGGCCAACGGTCACAGACACGCTGCCCAGTGAAACCAACATGGCCTATCGCCTTGCGAGTAGCGCGGGCCCGCTTGTCCTGCGCGTCAACAGCCCCAACGCGCCAGGGGTGGACCGGGCACAAGAGGCGTTGGTCCTCGCTCGCGTGGCGGGTGCAAGTTTCTTCGACTGTACCGTGCACAACAGTCCCGGGCGTGGCTACCTCGTCATGCAAAGCGTCTCCGGGGAACATCCGCGTGATCGCCCGGGCAACATTGATCTAGAGAGGCTGGGTCATGCGATTGCCGAGCTGCAGAGGCTCCCCGCGTCTGAGCTCTCCGTCATTGCGCCGGGTGCGCTCGCCGAATCCTACGTGGCGCGGCTTGATGCGCCCCGGCGGTCGGCGCTCGCGCTTACGCTCGAACGTCTGCGCGGCTACGACGAAGGGATGCGGGCGCCGGTTCTTTGCCACTTCGACCTGTTGCCCCCTAATCTGATCGTCGGTGAAGGGCGCTGGACCTTTCTGGACTGGGAGTTCGCTGCGGCGGGCGACCGACTGATCGACATTGCGACACTGGTCGAAGTGTGGGGCCTCGAGGGCGACGCCGCAGCCGCGCTGCTGGGTGGGTACGGCGAGCAGGTGGAGCGCACGTCGCTGCTGATTATGCGGGCTCGACTGCGGATGCTTTGGTTCGCGTGGCGCCTGAGTTGGCACAGGCAGGTGGTCGGGTTCGAAGGTGAGATTGCTGCGATTGGCGCGCTTCTCGACACGGCCGATGCGTTCGGCTGAGGTGCTCACCATCGGCCGTTTTCAGATCCAACCCCCTGAATGGGAGATCAGTTGGCGAAGGGTCGCAGAACGGTGAACCGCAAGGCGAGTGCCGTTATGCCGCTCCCAGGCATCAGAGCGTCACCGCGTGCCAGTGCTCGGCGATTCCGTAGCCCCGGCGCCCTTCCCAGGTACATTCGGCAAGCCCCTCGTTGACGAATGTCGCGCCGTTCGCCATGGGTATTTTGGTTGGGCAGACGTTCAGGACTTTCCCTGCGATGGTGATCGTCTCACCCCCGTCCGTCTGCGCGTTCAGGGTAATCGCGGTGTGGAGGATTGAGTCCGTCGCGTAGTCGGACTCGATCGTGACCTCCTTCAGGTTGATCGATTCACCATCGCGCTGCATCCAGCCGGTGCCGCGCATCACACCGTCGGGGTGTCTGAAGCAGGAACCGCCAAGCGCCGCGTACTCGCCGAAGTTCATTGAGAACCAGTTGACGAAAGGTGACGGGCCGCTCGGCGCGGCCTGGCTAGCAGGCGTTTCCTGCCGACTTCCTGCGCCCCAGTCGCGCGGCCCCCAGGACTTGTCGCGTACCCCAAAGCCGGCGACCTGCCACGTTTCCGCGCCGAGGCTGATGTGCCCGGCGACGCGCGCGCTCTGCTCGAAGTGACCACGCGCGCCGGCCGCGGCGAAGTGCGGTTCCGTCAGACAGTCGAAGGACAGCGCCATCTCGAGCCTCGCGGGAGTGAACCAGCCGTCCGGTCGCGCCTTGCGTCGCTCCAGCAGAATCGAAGCGTCGGGGATATCCTGCGCCGGTCCCGCATACTCGATGGTCCAGCGTTGATGGGGTTCAAGGCACGTCAGCGTGAGGTCACCCGCCTTCAGATCGTCGTCGTATTGCGTGAGGTCACGCGCAATCTCCCGCCGGCCGTAGGTGAAGGCGACCCGATTGCTGGGCAGGAAGACGGCATGCAGCGCGTCCGCCCAGCCGTTGCCCGGGCGAAACCCCATGCGGGTGAACATACCGATCCGTGTGTCCGGATCGATAAAGTTGAAGTAGTAGCTCTCGCTCCAGGCCGGATCGTCACCGACTGCGTGCATACGCTCGTCGGATCTTCCGTCCTGCGTCGTTCCGTTATCTGCCATACGAATATCTGACCTGCGAATCTGCTGTGAGGCTGCGGCGGGGTGCCCCGAACATACAACAGTCGTCGGTCCGGAGTCCTGAAGTGCGCGCGCAATACTCCAGCCGTGGGAGCGCGTCAGCCGCCGGCTCGACGCCGCGATCCGTTCGCTTCGATCGACATGCCGCCGTCGACGACGATTGCCTGACCGGTGACAAACGTGGACTCATCGGACGCCAGCCACAACGCCGCATTGGCGATATCGGTTGGCTCGCCCGCGCGTGGAATCGGCTGGGCATTGGCCAGCATGTCCCGTACGGCCTCGGCACCGACACTTTGTTCCGCAGCAGGCGAATCGTAGATCAGCGGCGTGACGACGCCGCCCGGCAGTATGCAGTTGACCCGAATGCTCTGCGGCCCGAGTTCGACGGCCGCGGCACGCGTCAGTTCGGTGACGCCCGCTTTTGCCGACCCGTATGCGGCCAGCCCGGGGAATCCGAGAATTGCGGCAATCGATGAGGTGGAAATGATGGACCCGCCGCCCCGTTCGATCATTGCGGACGCCGCAAGCTTGATGCCGCGCCACACCGCCTTCAGATCGACGTCGAGAATCCGGTCATAGATCTCATCCGAACATTCGATGACGGAACCTTCGGCGCCCCCGATGCCCGCGTTGTTGAACATGATGTCGAGGCCGCCATAGGTGCGGACCGCCGTCTCGACGACCGCCGCCAACTGCTCGGGGTCGGTCACGTCGGCTGGAACGAACGTCGCACCGTTGCCGAGGCGTTCGCCGATGGCGACGCCATCGTTTGGACCGCCCTGCTCGCGTCGGGCGTGGTGCATCTTCGCCTTCTCGTCGCCGAGTCGCGCCGCCAGGTCCTCTCGTGAGGTCGGCGGGAGATCGCAGAACACAACCTGCGCGCCTTCCTCGACGAAGCGCTCGACGGTGGCCAGTCCCATCCCGGACGCGCCACCCGTAATGACCGCTACTTTGCCTGCCAATCGGTCGCCCATCGTGGTCTCCTTGACGTTCGTGTTGTCGGTGTCGGGGTTGTCTTTCGGGTCCCGCTCAGGGTTGCCCAAACGCTCATCTCGAGTCTTGGATTTGCAGGTCTGCCAGGTCCGCCATATCGCTGACATGCATGACGCTGTCTGACTATACGCCTCCGGGCGTCCGCCGCCCTGTGTTGCAGCGCTGAGTCGGATCCCCCGAACGGGCGTCAGCTCAGTCCGTCGATGCGATAGGCCCGCGCAGCAGCCCCGGCAAACAGGTCAGCCTTCTCCGTTTCGGAGGCATTGGCAGAAATCCGCTTGAACGCATTCCAGCAGACTTGATAGCTGCACCAGCGCTTCTGCACGGGAAAGTTGGACTCATACATGGACCGGGCAGGCCCGAACGCCTCGATGCACGTTTCCATCCACGGCCGCCAGGCTTCCGCGACTTCCAGCGAACCCGGCGGTTTGCTGCGGTCACCCTCGTAGCCGGGCATGCGGATGGGCAGTGCACCCAGCTTGACGTAGACGTTGTCGCATTGGCCGACGCGGATGATGCGTGTGCGCCAATCAGCGAACACTTCGTCTGTTCGATTGCGGTAGGGACCCCCCAGGATGGGACTGCCCACGTGATTCAGCACAATGGTGAGGTTGGGCAGGGCGTCGGCCAGTTCGGCGACCTCGTCAAGCTGCGGGTGGTACAGCCAGATGTCCAGCGTGAGCCCCATGCGGGCGATGACTTCGGCAGCTTCACGCACCCGGGCGTCGCGCAGCAGGTGCGCGGACTGCCCGACGTTGTGAATGCGCTCATCAGCATCCCAACCGCAGGAGATCCGCACGCCTCTGAACCGTCCGCCGGACGCCTCGATGTGCTGTTCGAGGATCGGCCCCACGGCGGCACCAAGGGTCAGGTCGACGTTGCCAAACATGACGTCGCAGGCGCGCGTCGATCCGAACTCGCCGCTTGCGCTCATCGCTGCCTGCCCGCGCACAAACTCGGTTTCACCCAGTGACCGCTGGGACTCGGGTCCGGCAGCCCGGTACATGGAGTGGCACTCCGCAAACACCGTCGCCACGACGTTGTGTCCCGACGCCAGGTCTTCGGCCAACTCGGGGAGGAGGTACGTGTAGCCGCTGCGCAGCCACAGGTGATGGTGAGGGTCGACGATCGGCTGGTCCGGTTCGAGCACGGGTTCGTCCAGCAGCGCGAGCCAACTGTCATCCGGTGCCGTTTGCCCTGTGTTTGCTGGCATGATCTGTCCTGTTCTTGCGGTAGAAGTGCAGCGGCAACAGTGTTGCGGACAAGTGCTGCTGCAAGTGCGTTGCGCGCGAAAGGCCGTGCACGGTGTTGTGCTGGTCCCGGGTGAGCGCGGCGAATCCTGCAGGCCGAGCATAGCCGGGACCGCGGGCCGGGCATACGGGGGGAGATGCGGTGACAGTGAATATTGACGGGATTGGCCACTGCGCGCTCGCAGCCAGCGATATCGAAAAAATGTCATCGTTCTACAGGGATGTGCTCGGATTCACACTGCTGGAGCGTGATCCTGACCATGGCGGCGTCTTTCTCAGCCTGCCGGGGACAAGTCATACCATCGATCTGTTTCCCATGGGGATGCTTGGAACAAGCCCTGCGCGGGGCGGGACGCCGTTGGTGCATATCGCTTTCAAAGTGTCGAGCTATGCGAGGTTGCGCGAAGCATGGGAGACGCTCAATGCCCTTGGTGTCCGGGTGGACGCCTGCCTCGATCACACGAATCAGCGCTCGGTTTACTTTGCGGACCCTGAAGGCAATCGGCTCGAAATCTACTTCGAGAAGGCTGACTGGGCCGAGATTTTTGCGCGCGGACGCGGGGATGACGACCATCCATTTTCGTTTGCAGACGCCGCGCCCGGCTGGGACTGAGTCGACGCCGCGTGGGGCACGTGCCTCAGTAGCAGCTACCCATCGGGAAGCGGAAGTGCACGCGCTGCCCCTCGGTCAGAGCCACGGGTTCTGCGACCGGGTATTCCACGCTGCAGAGAATGCCGCGTCGATGTTCGGAGACTTCGACAAACCTGGCGACAAGCTCGGGATTGTCGTGTGCCTTCGCAACGGCGTTGCCGGTACGGCTGCAGCCCTTTTGCTGGACGTAGTGCACCAGCGTCGCAAGTGGTGGCACGGACGGTTCCTCCGCGTTACCGGCTGAGATCGCGAAGTAGGTATTCACCGGCAGGTCGGAAAGATAGAAAGGTGTGCCGTCTGAACTGCCGATGACGAGATTTGAGCCGAGGAGTTGTGGTGTGATCGCTACGCCCAGTCGCTCGGTCAGCAGCGTGCACTCGTCGGGTGAGACGGCGAAAATCTGCCGTCGATTGACGATCTGCGCCGCCGTACGACGGTAGACTGGATACTCGCGGGGCGTTGAGCGTCGCGTCAGGCCGCGATGTCGGTCGCCAGTGATGCCTGCGTGGTCAACCATCAGTTGATCGACAGGTTGTGTGACCGAATGACCGCCGGGATTGCTCTCGATATCCTGGTCATCGTTGGGCGCGAGGACCTGGAGAACGACGCCTTCGTTTGGCATCCGCGCCTTTTTTGAGCGACTGGAGTCGTGTTATTTCCTCGTCGATGTAC
>PBVL01000090.1 GCA_002728675.1 Gammaproteobacteria bacterium | reverse complement strand
AGAAAGTAGCCAAGAAGAAAGTAGCCAAGAAGAAAGTAGCCAAGAAGAAAGTAGCCAAGAAGAAGGTAGCCAAGAAGAAGGTCGCGAAGAAAGCAGTAGCCAAGAAGGTTGCGAAGAAGAAGGCGGCCAAGAAGGCCGTCAAGAAAGTTGCCAAGAAGAAGGTGGCGAAGAAGAAGGTAGCCAAGAAGGCTGCAAAGAAGAAGGTAGCCAAGAAGGCTGCGAAGAAGAAGGTAGCCAAGAAGGCTGCGAAGAAGAAGGCGACACGTCGCTGAGACGCTTCGGTGTCCCGCAGCACCGCGGGACTCTGAACGGAAAGTCGGACAGGCGAGCCCTTTGGGGTTCGCCTGTTTTCTTTCAGGGCATGAAATCTTCGGGGCGGTTCAGATTCACGAAAGGACCATCGTTGCCAGCAGCGTTTTGCCAACGTAACTCGGCGGCTGCAATGTCGTCCATCCAGCCGAGAACCGATCGCCCACCCCCGTCGAGGTATGGTCTGATCGAACGGATGGCCCGCGTTCTGATCAGGCAGACGAGCGGCTGTGCACGCTCACCGTCGTGAACGTAGACGACATCGCGACCGGGTGTGAGCGCGGCATGGAGACGCGGCACGACGTCGTCCGGGATGAACGGCATATCGCAGGGGCAGCAGAACACGCAGGGCGTATGGACCCTCTCCACAGATGCATCGATACCGGCCAGCGGTCCCGCGAAGTCTGCTGTGTGATCGATCACGGTGTCGAAGCCGAGCTTTGCATAGCTGGTCTCATTGCGGTTGCAGCTAACGAGGAGTCCTTCGACATGAGGCCGAATCCGGTCCGCAACGTGGCTGACCAGCGGGACGCCGTGCAGGTTGACGAGGCCTTTGTCGCGTCCGCCAATACGCGTGCCGCGCCCTCCTGCGAGAATGAGTCCGGTGATCTCGGTTGGTTTCATGGCTGTCTTCGAGGTTCGGCGTGAGTGAGATTGAAGTGCTGCTTGGCGAGTCTTCGGCAGCCGCGCAGAAGATTCCACAGTTTCGCTCGAGACCGCAACAGATCGAGATGGCGCGAGCAGTCAACGATGCGATCGCGACCGATACGGGTTTGATTGTCGAAGCGGGTACGGGTACGGGTAAGACGCTGGCGTATCTGCTGCCGGCGCTTGCCTCCGGCAAGCGCGTGATCGTCTCGACCGGCACCCGTCAGCTGCAGGATCAGCTATTGCAGCGAGAGGTACCGACCGCCCTCGGGCTCCTGGGTTCGAACGCGAGCGTTGCGCTCCTCAAGGGACGCGCGAACTATGTCTGTCCACACAGGCTCGACACCAGTTTGCGCCTTGGGTATGAGCCCGTATTGCAGGCCGAACTGCGACGGATTCAGGCCTGGCAGGCGCGTTCGCGCACGGGAGACCTTGGTGAGGTGCTTGCGCTCGAGGAACGCTCGGCCGTTGTGCCGATGGTGTCGAGTACGGCGGACAACTGCCTTGGCCAACGCTGCAGTCACTTCGACAGCTGTCCGGTTTATCGCGCGCGGGGCGAGGCCAACGAGGCGGATCTGATTATCGTCAATCACCATCTGCTCTTTGCCGATCTCGCGCTCAAGGAAGACACGATCGGCCAGGTGCTGCCCGGCGTCGACGTCATTCTGGTCGACGAATGCCACCAGTTGAGCGCACTGCTGCCGGCCTTTCTTGGTACTTCGCTGAGCAGCCGACAGTTGCTCGAAGCACCTCGGGATGCGATGCGCGAGCTCAGGCTGCTGGGGGACAGTGACGGGCTGGTGCTGAACGCAGCGGCGCGGCTCGAAGAGGCGGTGAATGAGCTCACCCGCGCGCTCGTCGGGGCGGCAGGGGGCTCAGCGCCCGACCGACTTCAGCAGCCGGCCGTTCGAGCGCTTGTGCGCAGGATTGACGGCGAGCTTGCGGAACTGGCCGCGGCGCTGGAACGACATCGGGACCGGTCACTCGATCTCACGCGATGTTGCGAACGGTTGCTGCGTCTGTCCGACCGCTTCGCCACCCTCAGCGAGCCGGTCGAGATTGCCGGTCAGGTCCAGTGGTTCGAGGTGCGTGAGCGCGGCTTCGTGTTGCGGGTGACACCCGCGTCCTTCGCGGACGAGTTCAGACGCTGGCTGGACCTCGCGGGCGCGACCTGGATCTTTGCCTCGGCGACCGTTGCCGTCGGCGGAGACTTCGGGTTCTTTCAGGACGAACTCGGGTTGGGTGACGTGCGCGCCGTCCGCTTCGACAGCCCCTTCCTCTACGAAGAACAGGCGGCGATGCTGGTTCCGGACCAACTGCCGCTACCGTCTTCCGACGAGCACTGTGAGCGTCTGGTCGATTACTGCCTGCCGCTGCTGCGCGAGAATCGCGGGCGCACGTTCTTCCTGGTAACGAGCTATGCGGCGATGGCAGAGGTCGCGCACAGACTGTCGTCGGCGCCGGGGATAGGGAGCATCTGCGTGCAGGGGGCCATGCCGCGCGGCGAACTGCTCGCAAAGTTCCGGACGAGCGAACGGGCAGTCCTGGTTGCGACCTATTCATTCTGGGAAGGCGTCGACGTGCGGGGCGCGGATCTGCGTTTGCTCATCATCGACAAACTCCCTTTTCTGAGTCCGGCGGATCCGGTACTGCAATCACGCGAGCGTGCATATCGGCAAGCGGGAGAGGACGGCTTTCGGCGCTACGCCTTGCCGCGTGCGGCAATTGCGCTCAGGCAGGGGTTTGGCCGACTGATTCGCGATGAGCAGGACGAGGGCCTCTTCGTGCTGGGCGACCTTCGGGTATTCTCGCGTGACTACGGCGTCGTCTTCCTGCAAAGCCTCCCACACATGCCCGTGNTGAGATCATGCGAACGAGCGGTCAGCCTGCTGAAAAGCAAGGCCCGCGGGAGCGGGCGCTACCAGGGTTTCTGAAGGCGATGACGCTGAAGGGCGCAGGGCGTCCGAGCACAGTTCAGGCGTCGGTGACAGCCTGCGGACATCAACAAGGGGAGAGACGTTGGGATGAATGTGGTGGTGCTCGACACGTCGTCGTCGGTCTGTGTACTTGCGCTGTATCAGGGCGGGCGTTGTCTCGATCGCAGTCGGGAGGCAGGGCGCAGCCACAGTCAGATTCTGCTGCCCGAGATCGAAGCGTTGATGGCTGAAGCCGGGATCGCGTTGCGTGACGTTGATCTCATCGTGCTCGGTCAGGGTCCCGGTTCATTCACCGGGTTGCGTATCGGGGTGGGTGTCGTGCAGGGACTCGCGTTTGGTCTTGGTCTGCCGGTGGCGCAGGTGTCCTCTCTTGCGGTCCTTGCCCAGCAGGCCGTTCGCCTGNACGGTGCCCGAAACGTGCTGGCCGCGCTGCATGCGCGTGCCGACGAGGTGTTTGCGGGCACGTACGAGGCTGACGGCGGCCTGGTAAGCCTGGTTGGGGCGGAGACGGTTGCGCGCGTTGCCGACCTGGAACTGGATCCACGAGACTGGTTTGGCGTGGGTGACGGCTGGCAACTCGCGACCGAGTTTGGCGAGAAGTTGGGCAGAGTGGCGCAGAGCGTGCCGGGCATGCGTCCCGAGGNCGAGGATCTNTGGNTGTTGGGGCGNGCTGTCCACGCACGGGGCGAAAGCCGCGCTGCCGATCAGGTNGCGCCCGTGTACCTCCGCGAACAGGTCGCGTCACGGCCGTCGCCCGGCCCACGGTGAGANGCGCGATCGCTGTCTATACTCCGATCAGACCCCGCGTTGGGCGGGGNCCATACCGATCGCTCTGCCAGGGACCGCTGGGGCCCAGTCTTGAAAGTCGTTTCACACCTGCTGCCGATTCCCCATGCACCGCGCCAGGAGCGCGGCGACGTGCAGCGCGGGCCGGAGCCGCGGGTCGAGTTGGGCTCGGTGTATCGTCTCCCGGAAACGGGGTCTGTCGCGGTGTATCAGAGCATTCAGGGATTCAGGGACGACCCTCCACTGGTGCCACGTCTGGATCTCCACGTCTGACCCGCCCGTCCGTGGCAGGCATAGCCTGATGCGCGTCTCCGNTGGGGGGACACAGGTCACCGTTGTGGCGCAGAGGGCATCCGATGCGGCGTTGGCGGCGGAAATTGCCGAACGGTGTGCGCTGACCGCAGACGACCCGGACGCCCGGTTTGCGCTGGCCGTGGGGCCTGCTGCCTGGCAACTCGCGGATCGAACGAGTCGGCAACGTCCGCTCGAACTGGACTTCTCGGAGTACTACCGACGCAGAGGCGTTGCCACAGCGCGCAGTCCGCTGGGTCGGGCAACGGGGATCCGCCAGGGACAGCCGGCGACGGTTCTCGACTGTACAGCGGGACTTGGTCGTGACGGCTTCATGCTTGCGTCCCTGGGCGCGGTGCGGGTCGACATGGTCGAACGCCATCCGGTCCTGGCCGCCATGTTGGACGAGGCACTGCAGAGGGCACAGCGGGACCCGGATCTGCCTGCCTGGGTGCACGCACTGAACGTTCGGTGCGCGGACGCCCGCGCGGTACTTGGTCAACCGGTGTCCGCTGACGTCATCTACATCGATCCAATGTTTCCCGCGGAACGCCGGGCGCTCGCCGGACGTGAACTCCAGTTCCTGCAGCGGCTGCTCGCCCCCGAACAGGATGGAGATGAACTGGTGCGCGCGGCGCTTGCGTCCGGAAGCAGGCGCGTCGTCATCAAACGTGCAAAACACCACCCGACCCTGGAGACGCCGACGTTCACGGTGCGCGGCAAGAGCTTCAGGTTCGACGTCTACGTCAAGGCGGGCTGATCCGTTGTCCCGGCCACCCGTTGGGACGCTGCGNTGGCAACCTGATATCGGACGTCGGCGTCGATCATCTCCGCGATCATGCGCGCCAGCCTGGCATGGGATTCGTCGCNGCTCACCCGGCCCGCACTGACGTGCACGATGTCGGCGTGTCGCAGGCTGCCGAGGTAGGCGGTAAAGAGGCTCTGATCGAAGAAGCTCGGAGAATTCAGGCCGTAGATTGCTGACAGACGGCGGGCCACGGCGGCGGCCTCGGATTCGAGATCACTCACCGTGTCCGGGCCGACACCGGCGTCGGCGGCTTCGATCAGTGTGTTGACGATATGGAACCGCTNGAGCANCGGCGCCGCAATGCGGGAAAGATTGAGCAGGGCAACGTGGTTCGATGACGCGCCCTCAGCGGCCGTGTACAGATCGCCCGTTCGTTCGACCAGNTTCTGCCGCTCCAGCGCGTCGAGGCATTGCTCGGCACGCTGATGTGGGTCCGTCAGCGCCACGAAACATTCCGTTTCGATGAAGATGGCGAGTTTGCCCAGCATTCCTGCAACGTCTGCCGCGCGACTCGGACCGTGGACGACGATATGGCGCGCGACCAGGGCAGGAACGATGAACGCATGGACGGTGTTGTTGCGGTAGTACGTCAGCAGGATCGACTGGTCTTCGGAGGCCCTCCAGAGTTCGCCAAACTCATGGCGCTGCGGCTCCATACCAACGACCAGCGCAGCGTGCGCAAGCACCTCCCCCGCCGGGAGATGGGTCACCGTCAGGCGGCCGTCGATACGGGTACGGGCGGCGATGGACGCCAGCAGCGTCAGTTGCCGCAGCAACTGATCGGCTTCCATGGTCTGCCGCGGTGCGGAGAGCAGCGCCGTGGCGAGGAGGTTCACGGGCGTCACGGCCGCCGCGGCGTTGATTCGCGTTGCGAGAGACCGCGACAGCGCTCCGGCGGCCGCCGAGAACTGTCCCGGCGAGACGTTGTCCGCGTCGGTCCAGTTGGGCAGTGCGTCGTCGAGAAACGACGACAGATCCAACGGCTCGCCGAAGCTCACCGAGACTCGACCGTAGGGGCCCTTCAAGGCCCGCGTTGCGCGCATCACGTCCAGCACGCTCTCGTCCCGCTTGGCGCGACCACGGAGTTCGCCAAGATAGGTGGCGCCCTCAATGATCCGCTCATAGCCGATGTAGACGGGCATGAGCACGATGGGCAGGCTCGCATTCCTCTGCAGCGAGCGGATGGTCATGCTCAGCATGCCCGCCTTCGGCTTCAGCATGCGACCCGTCCGGGACCTGCCGCCCTCTATGAAGTACTCGACCGAGTAACCCTTGATGAACATCAGGTGGATGTACTCATCGAACACTGCGCGATAGAGCGAATCCCCCTGGAACGAACGTCGCATGAAGAACGCGCCTGCACGGCGCAACAGCGGTCCCACGACCGGCAGGTTCAGGTTTCGCCCCGCGGCGATGTGCGGGGGCGTCAGGCCGTTGTGGTACAGCACGTAAGACAGCAGCAGGTAGTCGATGTGGCTTCGGTGACAGGGGATGTAGACGATCTCGTTCGACTCGGCGAGTTCCTTGACCTGCCCGATCCGATGCACGTCGATCCCGTCGTAGAGACGGTTCCAGAGCCACGTCAGCAGGACGTCGAAGAAACGTACGACGCGATAGCTCTGGTGAGAGACGATTTCGCCCGCGTGTTGCCGAGCGCGGTCCACAAGCTCCCGACGCGGGACACCGTCGGCGCCGGCCGCAGCCTCGATGGCCTGCTGCACGGCGTTGCTGGTGATGATGTTGTCGATCAGCGTACGTCGGTGCGACAGGTCCGGCCCAAGGATTGCGCGTTTTTGGCGAGCATTGTGCGTGCGCAGGAGTCGCAGCAGTTTGCGTTCCTGCACACGCGGGTCGGCCTCGGTGCCGATCAGTTCGGACAGGCGGATCGGCCGGCTGTATTGCACCAGAATGTGATTGGGATAGAACAGCAGTGCCATCAGCTTTCTGATCCGGCTGGTGGCTGCCCAGTTCTCCGATAACAGCATGCTGAACATCGACTGCTCGCGGTCCGGCTGATGGCCCCAGAACAGCGTGACCGGGACGATGTCGACCGGCGTGCCGTTCCGCGCCGCGTCGAGCAGGTGCTGCATGCGGGACGAGGTGTGCCTGGCCGAACGCCGGCCCCAGAAGCCCTCGGGGCGATTGAGAAAGAAGAAGCTGCGCTCCTCGTCGAGACCGGGCATGTTCAGGTACGCACGGGGCAGATTGTGACGGATGCAGCCTTCGTCCACGACCATGAGATCGGTAATGGAGCGACTCGGCAGGACGTAACACACCGTGCCGTCCAGGCGACGGGACTGGGCGTCCGTACCCAGAAAAGTGGGTCTCAACCACAGGAACAGCAGCCTGCGGCGCAGGCGAAAGAGCAGATCGCGCAGGCCACCCGGGGCCCGCTGTTCGAGGGGGTCCCCCGTGCCGGGCGCCGGCACGGGCAGATGTTTGGGTGCGTTAGGGTCGCTCGCCATTGAACAGGTTCGACACGCCTTCCGGGACGCCGGTCCCTTCGATCTCGACTTCCCAGATTCCGCGATATTTGCGGGTGACCTCTGTCGCCATCGACTCGCCCGTGCGCAGTACGGTGGGGCGCAGAAAGACCATCTGCACGCGTTTCTCGCGTTTCGTGGTGGTGTCCTTGAACAGGCGGCCGAGCACCGGCACCTTGCGAAGACCGGGGACACCGCTTTCCGTGTCGGTCTCCTTGTCACGGGTCAGTCCGCCGAGCACGACAATCTCTCCGTCGTTGGCGAGGACCGTCGTGACAATCTCCGCGCGATCGGTGATCAGGTCGGCGCTGCCGCCCGAGCCGATGTTGCTGTTGCCCGACTGAGAGACTTCGGAGATTTCCTGGCGGATTTCGAGGCGGATCACTTCACCGTCGTGGATGTGCGGGGTCACTTCGAGCGTGAGACCAACGTCCTGACGCTGGATCGTCGTGAACGGATTGGTTGCGCCCTGGCTGCCCGTGACGGTCGAACCCGTCCGGAACGGAACTTGCTGGCCCACGACGATCTTGGCTTCCTGGTTGTCCATCGTCGTGATGCTCGGGGTCGAGAGCAGGTTCGTGTCGCGGTTTGTCGACAGGGCACGGATGATCGCCGCAAAGTTGACGCCGTTCTCAGACTGGCGTCCGGCACCGATCGTAGGGGCGCTGTCCAGCGTGGGCACGGCGGCCGTGCCGGTTGCAAGGCTCTGCAGCAGCTGGGAGATCGTTCCCAGCGGTCGAGTCAGGCCAATTGGCGTCGTCGAGGACATGGCATCGCCGATCCCGAGTTCGCTCGAAAATGTCCGGTCGAAGTCCGTTGTGACCTCGACGATGGCCCCCTCGATCAACACCTGCAGACGCCGCACATCCAGGCGGGTGATGATGTCCGTCAGTTCCGCCTGGGTTGCAGGGTTTGCCCGGATCACCAGTGCGTTGAGGGCTTCGTCAGCCTGGATACTGACCGGGACGTCGACGCCGGCGCCTTGTTTCGGATCGCTCCCGCCTTCCGATACGAGCCCCTTCAGCAGTTCAGCCATGTCCTTCGCGTCGGAGTGTGCAAGACGAAACACCTGCACCGTCCCGGACCGGTTGGCCGGCACGTCGAGCTCGGTGATCAGCGCCTTCATCTTGGCGAGCGTTTCGGGCTGCCCCTTCAGCACAAGACTGTTGGTGCGCTCGCTGGCGACGACGGTGACGCGGTTCGGGCCTTTTGCGCTTTTGCCGATCTGCTCCGGAGCAAGCTGTTCGAGCAGAGCAACCATGTCTTCCACCCACGCTTCGACCAGTTGGACGATTTCCACGGACGACGAGTCGGCGATGTCGATTCTTGCGACCATGTCTTCGACCCGCTGAATGTTCGCGGCGTGGTCGCTGATGATGAGCGCGTTCGGCTCGTTCAGCCCCGCGATGTGACTGTATTGAGGAACGAGGGGGCGTAGTGTCTTGACGAGTTCGACTGCGGACGTGTTCCTCACTGTGATGACGCGCGTGATGATCTCTTCGCTGTCACGGCGCTGGAAGTCGTTGGGATTGCCGGACTGTTTTGCCAGCACCTGCTGTACGATCTTGACCACTTCGCCCGCCGGAACGGCGGCATATCCCTGCACGCGCAACACGGACAGGAACAGTTCGTAGATTGCGTCCGGTCCCATCTTGGTGTTCGAGATGACTGTGACCTTGCCTTTGAGCCGCTGGTCCACAACGAAGCTCTTGCCCGTCATCGAGGACACCATTGTGATGAACTCTCGGATGTCGGCGTTCTTCAGGTTGATCGAGTACTGTTGCTCCGCTGCGTGCAGCGCCTGCAGGGGCAGGAGCACGAACAGCAGCGCCGCGAGCCACGGGTGTGGCGACCTCGATGCATGGCAGGTCTGCCAGGAGTGCGGCATGGTGTTGGTATCCTCGCTGGGTCGGTGGTTGGCGTGCGTCGCGCTCAGGGTACGGGCACCGTGATGAAGAACTTGCTCTTACCGCGCTGGATCTGGACCCGCGCTTTCTTGACCGCCAGCACCTGCTCGATGATCGCGGAATCGCGCGTCACGTCGCCAACCGGGGTGCCGTTGACCGAAAGAATGACATCGTCCTGACGGAGCCCTGTATTGCGCAGCGCGGGGTGGGACACATTGGCACCCACCCTGTAGCCCTGGGTCGCACCTTCAGAGACCGCGGAGACGCCAAGCTCGGTCAGGAGTGTGGTCGGATCGGTACTGATCCGCTCGCGCTGGCCGTCGATGTAGTTGCGGATCGAGGTTGATCCCGCGCGGGCCGCGGCCATCTCACGACGTCGCGCTTCCCGTCGTTCGTTGACGCTCCGGAGTCGTTCGGCGGAATTCGACGGTGTATTGCGCGTCATGACGCGCGCTGGAGTGACCCTGGGCACACGTGGCGCAGATGCGGTTGGTGCTCCGGATGCGGGGGTCGGGGTACGGAAGGCCGAGTCGCTGAACTTCAGTTTTTCGACCCGCGCCCCGCGCTGCAGCAGGATGTGATCGTGGAACACTCCCTTCAGGACGGCGTTGCCCGGCAGCGACTTGCCAACCTCGTACAGCTTGCCGTCCTTCGCGCCCTCGGCAACGATCGCGGTCGAGGCGTCGGCATTGTCTGCGATGAACACGCCCTGTAGCTCGAGGTTGAGCTTCGTTTCGGGCGCGTCGACGACGGTTTCGGTCGGTGCGGCCTGCTGTACTTTGCCAAAAAGGCTCAGGGCAGCAATGTCGAAGCTCGAACGGACGGCTGGCGCGCGTGGGACGCCCGCGGCTGGTTCCCGCGGTGCTGACACCGCGGTACTGCGGGCATCCTCGATGTAGAAGATCGCGGTATTGGCGATGAGCAGTCCCATCAGCGCGACGAGCGCAATGGAAGCAACGAGCGCCAGCCGTTGGCTGTGCCGCGAAAAGAGGTCAGCAACGCCGTCCACGGAGGACCCGCCTGGAACGCTTCGAGAAAGGTGCGCCTACCATACCAACTTTCAATCCCTAACCACAGAGCGGAACACGTTGCAGCCGCCGTCCCTGCTGGCGTTCAGCGGTCCTGGAAGTAGCTGCTGATGGTATGACCAGCCGCGGGCCCATTGGTTGCAGCCGTGGACTCATCCGGTGGGCGCAGGTCTGCGGGCTGCAGGCAAGTCGCGTCGGCTGGCGGCTCTGCCGCGCCCGGCAAACGCCTACCAGAGAGGCCGCTCGACTTCGATCACGTTCTCGTCCGGCGGCTGCCCGCCGGGCCATGGGAGTTCCGCGAGCAGGAACAGGCGCGCCTTGACCGCAACATAGCTGACCCCGTCGGGGCCAAGCGTCACCTCGATCACCTGCGCGCCATCGTGAGTGACATCCGCCCGGACCACCTCGCCGTCCAGTCGCGCCTTCAGGTCCAGCGGGGGCAGCCGGTAGGTCTCGGTCTGGTCGTAGGCGGTGTAGCTCACCGCGCCACCGCTCCACGCAAGGTCCGCTTCGAGTGCTTTGAGCCAGCGCTGGTCCGCGACGAGGTCCAGCTGGCGGAGGTCGACCTCACCCGCAAACGCAAGGCCGAAGCGTTCGCCCCATGCATCGAGCAGCGTGTGGTCAATGCGCCCATTCGTGTCAGTCAGTTCGAGCTCCGTCGCGTTGGCGCGTAACAGGCTGGACAGGTCGTGGCTCGCCGCAGCGAGCCGCACCCGAGCGCCAATCCGGCGCGCAAATGGCGCAACGTCGACGTCGTTCCAGGTCAGCGTGGAGCCCGGAAATGCGTCGAACTCGAGGAACGCGCTGCCGTTCCAGACAGTCCCGCCAACCTGGGTGACAAGGAGTTGCGGCGCGCGTTGCATCAGATCTTCGCGGATGAAACTGTAGGCAATCGACGCGGGCGCCAGCACGACCAGAAAGACCGCGATGCTGATGACCAGCACCGCGCTGAGCCCGAGGCCGAGCTTCCAGTTGAATCGCACGGTCAGGAGGGGACCGCCAGCAGGCGTGTGAGGATGGCGTGATAGATCGAAGCGAGTTCGTCGAGTTCGTCGATCTCGACGTGTTCGTTGATCTTGTGAATACTGTGATTGCGCGGACCCAGTTCGACCACGTCGACGCCGTGGGGCGCGATGAACCGCCCGTCAGAGGTACCACCGGATGTCGAGAGTTCGGTCGTCACGCCGGTCACACGCCGGATCGCGTCCTGCACTGCGGGGATGAGGTCGCCGCCGGTCGTCAGGAACGGGTTGCCGGACAGCTTCCACTCGAAGCTGCATCGGACCCCATGAGTGGCGAAGATCGCCTCGGTGGCCTGCCGCAGACTCGCTTCGGTCTGCTCGGTGCTGAAGCGAAAGTTGAACTGCACGGTCAGCTCGCCCGGGATGACGTTGGTGACGCCCGTGCCGGCATGGACATTGGAAATCTGCATGGACGTGGGTGGGAAGAATTCGTTGCCTGCATCCCACGTCGTCGCCGCAAACTCGGCGATGGCTGCCGCCGCGCGGTGGATCGGGTTGTCGGCCTCGGTCGGATAGGCGACGTGCCCCTGGACCCCGTGCACGAGGAGGGTCGCATTCAGCGAGCCGCGCCGACCGACGCGAACGACGTCGCCGAGGCGCGCGGTGCTGGAGGGCTCGCCGATTACACACCAGCGAATCGCGTGCCCTTCGGCGACCAGAGTCTCCATGCACCTGACGGTGCCGTTGATCGCGTCCGTCTCTTCATCGCTCGTGATGAGGAATGCGAGGGTGCCGGGATGGTCCGGTGTCTCGGTGACGAACCGACGTGTCGCGTCGATCATCGCGGCAAGTGAACCCTTCATGTCGGCCGCACCGCGGCCGTACAACAGGTTGCCATCACGCCTTGGCTCAAAGGGTGGCGAGTGCCACTGATCAAGGGGGCCGGGGGGCACCACGTCGGTATGGCCGGCAAAGGCGAAGATCGGATCGCCCGTGCCGTGGGTCGCCCACAGGTTCGTGACGTCGCCGAAGGGCATCGGGCGTAACTCGAAGCCCAGCGCGGCGAGTTCCGCGCCCAGCAAGTCCTGACAGCCGGCGTCTTCCGGGGATACCGATGCCAGTCGTATCAGGCGCTCCGTCAGGTCGAGTACGTCGGACACTGAATCAGTTGTTCGCGTGCAGCGTTTCGTTCAGCGCAATCGCCCGTTTGTTCGTCCTGCATTCGACGATGCCGGTCTGGGAGTTGCGGATGAACAGCATGTCATGCTGCCCGGCCAGTTCACGTGCTTTGACCTGTTTGACGAAGTTGCGTTCCTCGTCGAGCACCTGCACCACCGTGCCCGGAGTGATGTAGAGGCCCGCTTCGATCGTGCAGCGATCGCCGAGGGGAATCCCGGTTCCGGCATTCGCGCTGACGAGACATTCTTCGCCGACCGAGATGACGATCGAGCCGCCGCCGGAGAGCGTGCCCGCGGTGCTGGCGCTTCCACCGAGGTCACTGCCCTTGCCGACGGTGACACCCTGGGAAATCCGGCCTTCGATCATGTTCGGCCCGATGCATCCCGAGTTGAAGTTGATCTGACCCTCGTGCATCACGGTGGTCCCTTCGCCAATGTACGCGCCGAGGCGCGCACGCGACGCATCCGCGATGCGCATGCCGGAAGGCACGACGTAATCCGCCATCCGCGGGAACTTGTCGACGCAATGGACGTGCAGGGGTGTCCCGGCAACGCGCGCTTCCAACTGCCGGGCCGGGAGTTCTTCGAGGTCGATGGCGCCCGCGTTGGTCCACGCAACGTTCGGCAGCAGCGGGAAAATGCCGTCGAGGTTCATCTCGTTCGGCAAGACGAAGCGATGTGAGAGCAGATGGAGCTTGAGGTACGTCTGGGGCGTGGAGCCCAGTTCGTCGTCGGTCTCGAGCACCGTGGCAACGGCAGGTTTGTCGCTCGAACCGAAGGCCCTGAGAGCTGCAGCCTCGTCGCCATCGGCGACTGTCGCGAGCGCTTCGCAGGTAGCGTCGTCCAGCGCGTAGTCGGCGTTGCCTTCGGTGTGTCCGAGCACGTCGAGGAGCGCCTGTACATCGGCACGGGCAGGCCCGAACCTCGGCGCGGGAAACCACACCTCGAGCCATTCACCTTTGCTGTTCTGAGTGCCGATTCCAAACGCAAGACTGAAGAGCTGCGAGTTCGCCATGGCCGGAGATTCCTGCGGGTTGCACCAAAAAAGAGGGACGCATTATGCCAGCGGCGTCCGCTTGGTCAACGCGCTCTGCGGTTCGCGGCCCGGGTACGTCAGAGGTGGGCTTCGGCGAAGGTGGCAATCCTCTGCGCTGCGGCAACACATTCTTCGACGGGCGCGACCAGTGCCAGACGGATCCGGCCGTACCCCGGATTGGTCCCGTCCGGCCCGGTACGAGACAGGTAGCTGCCGGGGACCACTTTGACCGCCTGTTCCCTCAAGAGGGCCAGGGTGAAGTCCTCATCCGGCTGTGCTGAGCGCATGACGTGGTCAACGCGGGGCCACAGATAGAAGCCGGCATCTGGCCAGTCGACCTCGAAGTGATTGTTGAGGATGGGCAGCACGGCTTCGAACTTCTGCCGGTAGAGCGCGCGGTTCGCTTCTACGTGCGTCTCGTCACCCCACGCCGAGGCAGACAGCTGCTGGTTGTGCGCCGGCATGGCCGAGCCGTGGTAGGTCCTGTACAGCAGGAACGACTCGATCAGTCGCGCGTCGCCGGCAACGTAGCCCGAACGGAGACCCGGCAGACTCGAACGTTTCGAAAGGCTGTTGAAAGCGACGCAGTTGGCGAAGTCGTGGCGACCCATTGCTGCGCACGCAGAGAGGATCGAGACGGGTGGCTCGTCAAACCAGATCTCCGAGTAACACTCGTCGCTCGCGATGACGAAGTCATGCCGGTCCGACAACTCGATCAGCTGCGTGAGTTCCTCGATGCTCATGACCCGCCCTGTCGGATTGCCGGGCGTGCAGAGATAGACGAGTGACACCTGCGACCACAGCGCTTCGTCGATTGCGCTGAAGTCGGGACTGAAACGATTGCTCTCGTTGCAGGGAACATAGTATGGCGTGCTCCCGCCGAGCACCGCTGCACCTTCGTAGATCTGGTAGAACGGATTGGGCATCAGCGTGACCGAACGCTTCCCCGGGTCCAGTACCACCTGTGCAAACGCGAACAGCGCTTCCCGCGTGCCGTTGACCGGCAGCACCTCGGTGTCCGGGTTGACGCCCTGCAGGCCAAACCGGCGCGAGACGAATCCGGCAATTGCGGATCGCAGTTCGGGTACGCCCTTCGTGACCGGATACGTCCCAAGCGCGGCTGTCAGGGATTCCCGGTTCGCGTACTGATCCAGCAGGAACTCCGCCGCCGCGTGTTTCGGCTCCCCGAGCGACAAGGGGATCATCGGTAGTGCGGGGTTCGACTCGGCACCCGCGAGCAGGGTGTTCAGGCGCTCGAACGGGTAGGCCTGCAGGTTTGCGAAAAGGGGATTCATGATGCTTCTCTGATGTCAGCCGGGCTGGTATCCAGGGCCGCGACCACGGCGTCGGTGAGCGCTTCGCCAAACTCGCTGCCGGCAAACGGGGAACCATCTTCCCGCGTGACGTAGAACAGGTCCTCGACGCGTTCGCCGAGCGTCGTGATGCGTGCGCCGAGCAGGACCACGCCCTGCTCGAGGAACACGCCCGCGACTGTCGCGAGCAGGCCTGGCCGGTCGGGGGTGATGATCTCGACGGCGGTGCGCCCCAGATCGTCGTCCTTGAGATTGACCGAAGTCTTCACGTCGAAGCTCCGCAGTGAGCGGGGACGGCGGCGCCGGCTGTTGCCGCCGTTTCCGGACAGATGGTCGCGCAGCGCGTGCGTAATTTCGGCCCGGCGACCGGCGCGGTCGCCCACCCGCCGTCCGCTCTCTTCGAGCACGTGAAAGGTGTTGAACGACGCGTCGCCATCACCGGTAATTCGGGCGTCGACGACATTGAGTGCCAACTGCTCGAACGCCCGCGCGGTGGCAATGAAGTGATCGGTCGCACCGCGGTGGTGGATGAAGATCTGGGTGGCGCCTTCGTCGGTGCGCAGCGTGCGGAAGTCGCCGATGAGGATCAGCGGACCCGAAGCAAGGTCATGTTCGAGCAGCGCTTCGGTGTGCCAGACGATGTCAGACACCGATTCACGCAGGAAATAGTCTTCGCCAATCTGCTGCCAGGCGGCGAGTACTGCGTCCTCGGCCCAGCCTTTCTCACTCATCCGCTGCAACGCGGCGCGGCGGTTCTCCGCGATGAACTCCGCCTTGTCGACGTAGTGTTCCGTGCCCGCCCGCAAGTGTCGTTTGGTCTGTGTGTACAGCTGATGCATGAGTGACGCGCGCCAGCCGTTCCACAGGGTCGGGTTGGTGGCGTTGATGTCCGCCACCGTAAGCGCGTACAGGTAGTCGAGACGGACCTGGTCCTGCACGAATACGGCAAAGTCGTGGATCGTCTCCGGGTCGGACAGGTCCGTGCGCTGTGCGGTGGTCGACATCACGAGGTGATTTTCGACGAGCCAGGCAATGAGATTGGTATCCCAGGTGCCCATGCGATGGCGCTCGCAGAAATCCCGCACTACCGCGACGCCGAGCTTCGAGTGGTCTCCGCCCTGACCCTTTGCGATGTCGTGGTACAGACCCGCGATGTAGAGAAGCTCCACCTTTGGCAGGCGGGGGTAGATGTGTGCGGCGATCGGAAACTGCTGTTCTTGGTTCCGGTACCGGAATCGCCGCATGTTCCGCACCACCTGCAGTGTGTGTGCGTCGACCGTGTAGATGTGAAACAGGTCGAACTGCATCTGGCCGATGACGGGCCGGAACTCGGGCAGATAAGCTTCGAGGATGCCGTAGCGCTCCATGCGCCGCAGCTGCGAGAACAGGCGCGTGGAGGAGCTGAGCAGGGTCAGGAACATCTCGGTGACCTCGGGGTCTCGCCGAAACGCGTCATCGATCAGATGGACGTGATTCGAGACGAGCCGCGCCGTGGTGGCCCGCACGGTGTCGATCCGGTCTTCGTTGGTGCCCAGCAACACGAACAGTTCGAGCAGTGCCGGCGGGTGTCTGACGAATACGTCATCGGATACGGCCTCGATCGTCCTGCTGCGAATCTGAAACCGCTCGTTGAGCGGCTCGACGCGGGCGCGGTCCCGCGGACGGACGATCGCCTCGTCGAAATGCTGGAGCAGCAACTCGTTCGTTGCGAACACCGAGAGCGCTGTCCGGTAGTAGTCCTGCATGAACTGTTCGACCGCGAGTTGTTCGTTGTCTTCATAGCCGAACTGGGATGCAAGGGTTTTCTGATACTCGAAGAGCAGACGGTCGTCTTCGCGCCCCGCGACGCTGTGCAGCCCCCAGCGCAGCTTCCACAGAAAGCGCCGTCCCTCCCGCAGGACCTCACATTCGTCCGCGGACAGAAACCCCGCACCCACGAGATCCTCGAAACTGCCGCAGTCGTACTGACGTTTGGCAATCCACATGATTGTCTGGATGTCCCGCAGCCCGCCGGGCGAACTTTTCACATTCGGTTCGAGGCTGTACTCAGTGTGGTTACTCTTCTCGTGCCGCTCTTCCTGCTCGTTCACCTTGGCTTTGTAAAACGCGGCGGGTGACCACATCTTGCGCGGAGCAATGTGCTTCAGCATGCGCGCGCGGAGCTCTTCGTCGCCGGCAATGGTGCGCGACTCCATCATCGCGGTCACGATGGAAAGGTCGCGGTTTGCCTGCTGCGAGCACTCCTTGACCGAGCGGACACTGTGGCCGACCTCCAGCCCCATGTCCCACAACATCGTGATGAAGCTCTGGATGTTCTGGCGGTGTGCCTGGTAGCGCGGCCGTTCGAGCAGGATGAGCAGGTCGATGTCGGAACAGGGATGCAGCTCGCCGCGTCCGTATCCGCCTACCGCGAGCAGTGAGATGCGGTTCTTCCAGAAGCTGCCCCTGTTCTCGTTCCATTCGAAGCGGCTCCAGGCGAGCCGAAGCAGTTCGTCCACGAACCGCGCCCGTCCGTGCACCAGCGCTTCCACGTCGACGCCGGCGCTGAACTTGCCGTCGAGCACCGACGCTGCGTCCGCGAGCGCGGCTTTGAAGGTTGGAACGATCCGGCGGTTGTCCGCGAGTGCGGCGTACACGCTCTCGAGGTTGAACCAGGCGTCGTCCGTGTCGGACACGCTCGCCACCCGGGTCAACTGGCGACGGCTTCGGCCTCGGTGCCGATACGCCGCGCGATGGTGTCGTCGGACCGATGCGTGAGGACTTCGACTCCGTCGGCGGTAACGAGGATGGTGTGTTCCCACTGCGCAGTGAGCTTGTGATCCTTGGTGACCACGGTCCAGCCGTCCGGCAGCAGACGGACACCGGCCTTGCCGGCATTGAGCATTGGCTCGATCGTGAAGGTCATACCCTCTTTTAACTGCAGTCCGCGCCCCGGCTCGCCATAGTGAACCACCTGCGGTTCGTCATGGAATATCTCGCCGATGCCGTGCCCGCAATACTCGCGAACGATGCTGTAGCGGTTGCGCTCGGCGTGGACCTGGATCGCGTGACCGATGTCCCCGAGCGTATTGCCGGGGCGCGCCGCTTCGATGCCCAGGTACAGGCACTCCTGGCAGATACTGACCAGACGATTGGCCATCACGCTGCCCTTGCCGACCACAAACGTCTTGCTCGTGTCGCCGTGGAAGCCGTCCTTGATCACGGTCACGTCGATGTTGACGATGTCGCCGGACTTTAGCTTCTTACTGTCGCTCGGGATGCCGTGACAGACGACATGGTTGACCGAAGTGCAGATCGATTTCGGGAAGCCCTTGTAGTTGAGCGGCGCCGGAATCGCGTCCTGCACGTTGACCGTATAGTCGTGGCAGATTCGGTCGAGTTCGGCGGTCGTGACACCCGGGCGCACGTACTGTTCGATCATCTCGAGCTGTTCGGCCGCGAGTGCGCCGGCGATGCGCATCTTTTCGATCTGTTCTGGCGTCTTGATTTCGACGGGCATGGGCGTCGTGCACGGGCTGCAGGGGTTGCTCTCACTATATCAGACTCCCGTCCGTGCCCGGCCGGCGCGGGTGCCGCCAGCCGGCGGCGGCGACATCGTCCGGCTGACAAGCCGGGACGTTCAGAACGTGGCTCCGGGGCGGGTCCTGTGGTATAAACCGCGGCTGCCGGGGGTGCCCCGGCGTCGATCGTCGATCCGTCAGGTGCCTGTCAGGGCCTGCGCGGGACAAGGTCGCCGGAGCTTCCGGAGCCACGCACGCGACGACGGCAAATACACACACGTGTCGGCACATGGCCATGGGTGCCCCCGGGTAGAGGGGGTTTGGTCATGGGGCGCGTGGAGGCTCAACCCAATCGGAGACATTTCATGTCGAGCATATCAATGCGCGAGCTCCTTGAGGCCGGCGCACACTTCGGGCATCAGACCCGTTACTGGAACCCGAAGATGGCGGAATTCATCTTCGGCGCCCGCAACAACATTCATATCATCAACCTCGAGAAGACGGTGCCTGCTTTCAACACCGCCCTCGAGACCGTGCGTAGCGCTGCCGCGCGCAAGAACAAGATCATGTTCGTCGGTACCAAGCGCAGTGCCGGCAGGGTGATTCGCGAAGAAGGCGAGCGCTGCGGCATGCCCTATGTCGACAAGCGCTGGCTGGGCGGCATGCTCACGAACTACAAGACGATCAGGCAGTCCATCCGCCGTCTCAAGGATCTCGAGGAGCAAAGCGCGGACGGTACGTTCGACGCCTTGACGAAGAAGGAACGTCTGACCCGCGGCCGGTCCCTGGAAAAGCTAGAGCGGTCGCTGGGTGGAATCAAGGACATGGGCGGCCTGCCGGACATGTTGTTCGTCATCGATGTCGACCATGAGCGAATTGCCGTGACGGAAGCCAACAAGCTTGGCATCCCTGTGGTCGGGATCGTCGACTCGAACAGCGATCCGGACGGCGTGGATTACGTGATTCCGGGCAACGACGACGCGATCCGGTCGATCCGCCTGTTCGTCGAAGCAGTGGCGGATGCGGTCCTCGAAGGTAAGGCCGAGTTCGAGGGTGTGGGCGGCGAGGCGTTCAAGGACCCCGCTGAAAACGAGCCCACCGTGACGGTTGTCGAGCGTCGGAATGTGGCTGCACCGGAAGAGGGTGGCACAGAAGCGGCGCCAGAAGAGGTTGCGCAAGCGCCTGCAGCGGAAGCCGCGCCCGAACCTGCGGCGGCCCTCGCTGCTGAAGGCGAAGCGCCTGCGGACGCGACGCCTCCGGCTGTCGATCCAAACGCCTGAAACCCACGTAGATTCGAAGGAGATTGACCATGGCTGTGACGGCTGCTCAGGTCAAAGAACTGCGCGAGCGTACCGGGCTCGGCATGATGGACTGCAAGAAGGCCCTGACTGAGGCCGATGGCGACATCGAACTCGCGATCGAGACGCTGCGGAAGTCGTCGGGGATGAAGGCAGCAAAGAAGGCTGGCAGAACGGCCAGTGACGGCCTCGTGCGCCTGCGCCGGAGTGACTCCGGTGACTTCTCCGTTCTGGTCGAAATCAACTGCGAGACTGACTTTGCCGCGCGGGACGAGAATTTCGCGTCGTTCGTCGACGAGGTGGCAGACGCGGTGTTCGAGACCCGTGAAACGGACATCGCCAAGCTGCTCGAATCCGGCTTCGAGGCCAGGCGTGAGGCGCTGGTGCAGAAGATCGGCGAGAACGTGTCGATCCGTCGTGCTGCAATTGTCGAGAATCCGGCTGCGGATTACGTCCACACGAACGGCAAGATCGGCGTGCTCGTCGCTGTCGAAGGCGGTGACGGCGAGCTGGCCAAAGATGTCGCGATGCATATCGCGGCAACCAATCCGATGGTGGTCTCACCGGACGACGTGCCCGCCGAAGTCGTCGCCAAAGAGCGCGAAATCTATGCGGCGCAGGCCGCGGACAGCGGCAAGCCGGACGACATCGTCGAGAAGATGGTGGAAGGACGTGTGCGCAAGTACCTCGCGGAGATCAGCCTGACCGAACAGCCGTTCGTCAAGGACAGCGGCACGAAGGTTGGCAAACTGCTGAAAGGTGCGGGTGCTTCGGTCGCCTCCTTTGTTCGTTACGAAGTCGGTGAGGGCATCGAGAAAGAAGAGGCGGACTTCGCGGCTGAGGTCGCCGCCCAAATGAACCAGGACTGAGACACCCCACGCGGAGAGTGCCGCGGGGAGCGCTGTGCCGGTCGATGCGGAGGTGGACACGTGATCGAAGAAATCAAAGAAGACGCCGACGAACGGATGCAGAAGGCGCTCTCGGCGCTTGAAGCCGCCTTCTCGAAGATCCGCACCGGCCGCGCGCATCCCGGCATCCTGACAGGCATCACAGTCGACTATTACGGGTCGGAAACCCCGATCAGCCAGTTGGCAAACGTGACCGTCGAAGACGCGCGTACGCTGACGATCGTGCCGTGGGAAAAGAAGATCGTACCGGACGTCGAACGGGCGATCCTGAAGTCCGACCTCGGGCTGACGCCGACGACCGCCGGCGAAGTGATCCGTCTGCCGATGCCGGCCCTGACTGAAGAGAACCGGCGGGAGTTGACCAAGGTCGCCCGCGGTGAGGCGGAAAACATCCGGGTTGCGATCCGCAACGTCCGCCGGGAAGCGAACGCCGATCTCAAGGAACTCCGTGCGGAGAAGGAGATCACCGAGGACGACGAGCGTCGCGGCAACGAGATGATCCAGAAGCTGACCGACCAGCGCATTGGTGACGTCGACAAGGCGCTCGACACCAAGGAAGCGGATCTGCTCGAGATCTGAAAGGTGCTCAGGCAGCGTATCCTAACGGCGCTGGTCATGGCGCCTGTCGCGATCGGGGGCATCTTCGTGCTGCCACCCGAACTGTTTGCGCTGTTCACTGGCGCAGTGCTGGCGGTCGCGGCATGGGAATGGGCCAATCTCGCCAATCTCGAGGGCGGCATCCAGGTTGCCTATGCGGCCGCTGTCGTGGTGGGCTTCGCGCTTGCGCATCAGGCAACACCCTGGCTGACGCTCTTGCCTGCCCTGGCGTGGTGGCTGTTCGCGGCGGTGTCGGTCCTCACCTATCCCGCGTCACGGCGTTGGTCGCGCGCGGTCGCGGCCCGCGCCGCAATCGGCTTCCTGCTCCTGGTGCCCGGCTACGTGGCCATGGTCGAACTGAAGGCCCACGCGGAAAGTACCTTTCTGATCCTGCTGCTCTTCTTCCTGATCTGGGCTGCCGACATTGGTGCCTACTTTGCCGGGCGTGCCTTTGGCAAACGCAAACTTGCGCCGAAGGTCAGTCCGGGGAAGTCCTGGGCGGGCGCCTTTGGCGGCATGTTCGCAGCCGTCGGCGTCGGCGTCGGCATGCTCGCCTGGCGAGGCACGCCCGCGCTGACCGACCCGGCCGCCCTGCTCTACCTGGGGTGTTGTCTTGCGATCGCGATCGTCTCGGTGTTCGGCGACCTCACAATCAGCCTGTTCAAGCGTGAGCGCGGCGTCAAGGATACGAGTAACCTGCTCCCGGGACACGGCGGCTTTCTGGACCGAATCGATTCGCTGCTCTCGGCGGCACCACTGTTCGCAGTCTTCCTCATGCTGGGGGCCTTCGCATGAGGGCCCGGGTCGCCGTCATGGGTGCGACGGGCAGCATCGGGACGAGTACGCTCGATGTCATTGCGCGCAACCCGGAGCGCTTTGACGTCTTTGCGCTGACGGCGAATACGAACGCGGATGCCCTCGAAGCGCTCATCCGCACGCATCGACCCCGCTATGCGGTGTTGACGGAGGCGTCGGCCGCGGCGGGGCTGAGTGCGAAGCTGGGCCATTGCGGAACCGAGATGCTCTCGGGACCGGAGGCCCTCGTCGAGGTGGCAGCGCATCCCGACTGTGACGCGGTGATGGCCGGGATCGTCGGCGGCGCGGGACTGGAGTCGAGTTTTGCGGCCGCCGCCGCCGGCAAGCGCCTCCTGCTTGCCAACAAGGAAGCGCTCGTGATGTCCGGTTCGCTCTTCATGCAGGCGGTCGGGCGCAGCGGGGCGACGCTGCTGCCGGTCGACTCGGAACACAACGCGATCTTCCAGTCGCTCGGTAACTCCCGTCAGACCGGCACCGGCGTGCGCAGACTGCTGCTGACGGGGTCGGGTGGGCCGCTGCTCCGCACCCCGCTCGAAGCGCTGGCCCGGGTGACTCCGGACGAAGCGTGCGCGCACCCGAACTGGGACATGGGGCGCAAGATTTCGGTCGACTCCGCGACGATGATGAACAAAGGACTCGAGGTCATCGAAGCCTGCTGGTTGTTTGGGGTCTCGGTCGATGCGGTTGAGGTGGTCATCCATCCCTCGTCGATGGTTCACTCGATGGTCGAATACGTCGATGGTTCGGTTGTCGCACAGATGGGCAGTCCGGACATGCGTACGCCGATCGCCAACGCGCTGGCGTGGCCGGAACGGATCGAGAGCGGCGCACGGGCGCTGGACTTCGCCGGAATGACACCGCTTGAGTTCGAACCGGTCGACCTTGCGCGGTTTCCGTGCCTGCGGCTCGCGATGGACGCGGCGCGGAGCGGGCAGGCCGCGGCAATCATCCTGAACGCGGCCAACGAGGTGGCGGTTGAGCGCTTCCTCGATGAACTAATCGGTTTTACACAAATCGAAGAGGTCATAGCGGAAACACTCGGCCGCGTACCGACGCGGGCCATCGGGTCCATTGGAGACGTGCTGGAACTCGATGGGGAAGCCCGTCATGCCGCACGCGGAGTGGCGGCAGGATGAGAGCGCCAGTCCGCCAGCGGGATGCCGGCATGCCGCGACGACGAGCATTGACGAGCATTGAGGTAGCGGAATGCAGGTGATCGAGAGCATAGGCGCGTTGATCGTCACGCTCGGGATCCTCGTGACGATCCATGAGTTGGGACACTTCTGGGTTGCCCGGCTCTGCGGGGTCAAGGTGCTGCGTTTCAGCGTTGGCTTCGGCAAGTCCATCTACGCCTGGCGGGGCAAGCCGGTGGCCGCGACGCCAGTCCCCGAAGGGACCGTCGTGGAGACCCGCAAGAACGAGCCTGACGAGGGTACGGAGTTCGTGATTGCAGCGCTCCCGCTCGGCGGCTACGTGAAGATGCTGGACGAACGTGAAGGGTTCGTCGCGGACGACCAGGTGCACATGGCGTTCAACCGTAAATCGCCGTGGCAGCGCATGGCGATCGCAGCGGCGGGTCCTGCGGCAAACGTGCTGCTTGCGATCGTGGCGTACTGGTTGCTGTTCGCGGTCGGCGTGACGGGTATCAAACCGGTGCTCGGCGAACTCGACCCGGAGTCGGCCGGCTACCAGGCGGGATTGCGCGAGGGCCAGCAGATCTATGCGGTTGACGCGGTCCCGGTCGAAACCTGGACCGATGTGCGTCTGCAGATGTTCGACCGGATTGGCGACACCGGCACGATCGAGGTGACCGTCGGCGGTCGTGACTCGGTGTCGGACGTGTCCCGGGAGACGGTCCAACTGCGTGTCGAGCGGTGGCTGGCCGGCGTTGACGAGCCGGATCCGGTGGGGGATCTCGGGCTCATGATCGCCTTTCCGGATATCCCGCCGGTGATCGCCGGACTCGTCGACGGGGAGCCTGCGAAAGCCGCGGGGTTCGTACCGGGTGACCGGGTGACCGGGGTTCAGGGCCAGGCTGTGGCGACCTGGGGAGACTGGGTCGAGCTGGTGCAGCAGAACCCCGACACCCCGATCGACGTCACGGTGCTGCGTGACGGTGTGGAGCACACGGTGCGCGTGACACCGCGCGGACGCGAGCTGGAAGGCCGGACGACGGGCTACGTTGGAGCATCACGCCACGGCATCGAGTTCCCGCCGGACATGCTCGTACAGGTCCGGCATCCACTCTGGTACGCGTGGATACCGGCCACGGAGAAGACCTGGACCGTGACCGTATTCACGCTCAAATCGATCAAGAAGATGATCGTCGGCGCCATCTCGCCCAAGAACCTGTCGGGACCGATTACCATCGCGCAGATCGCGGGTACGACTGCGAAGTCCGGTCTGGAAGACTTCGTGGGTTTCATTGCGCTGCTGTCGATCAGTCTCGCGGTGTTGAACCTGCTGCCAATTCCAGTGCTGGACGGCGGTCATATCCTTTACAGCGCCGCCGAGATACTGTTGCGGCGACCCGTACCGGAGCGTGTACAGATATGGGGAATGCAGCTTGGCGTGTTTCTCGTGGTGAGCATCATGCTGCTGGCCATATACAATGACATTGCGCGANTTGTCTTGCGCGGATAAACAAACAGAAAAGCTCGTTTTGAATCAGCCCAAACTCCTCTCTGGCGAACGCCTNAGTGCAGCAGCCAGACGCATGACCNGTGCCTTGCTCGTTCTCGGCACGGCACTCTTTCTGTCGATGCCGACGCACGCATTCCAGATCGCGGACATTCGCATCGAAGGCCTCCAACGCGTCACCGCGGGGACCGTGTTTGGCGCGATCCCGGTGAACGTCGGCGACGAGCTCACGCGGTCGTCGCAACGCCTGATCATTCGCCAGCTCTTCGACACGGGCTCATTCGACGATGTCAGCATCGGCCGGGACGGCAACGTGCTTGTCATCATCGTCAGGGAACGACCCTCGATAGACTCGATCAACATCGAGGGCAACAAGGCCATCAAATCGGAGGCGCTGCTCGAAGGTCTGGCGGGGTCCGGTCTTGCGGAAGGCGAGATCCTGAAGAAGGCGACGCTCGAACACATCCGAAGCGATCTTGAGGGTCAATACATCTCGCAGGGCAAGTACGGCGCAAAAATTGTCGCCGCCGTGGATGAACTGCCGCGCAACCGGGTTGCCATTAACATCGAAGTGACCGAAGGGGACAGTGCGGGCATCGTCCATATCAACATTGTGGGCAATTCCGTCTATCCCGACGAACAGCTCACAGAACTCTTCGAGATCAAACAGCCGTCCCTGTTCTCGTTCTTCACAAACGATCACGCGTACTCCAGAGAGAAGCTGAACGGAGACATCGAGAAGCTCGAGTCGTACTACCTCGACCGTGGTTACCTGAACTTCAGCGTCGTATCGACTCAGGTGTCCATCTCGCCGAATCGCGAGGACGTCTATGTCACCCTCAACGTCACGGAAGGTGAGGTGTTCACCGTCGGCACCGTGGACGTCGCGGGTGAGTTGCACGACGTACCCGACGAGGCGGTGCGCAACATGATTCTCGTCCGCGAAGGCCAGACGTATTCGAGAGCGCTCATGACGGCGTCCGAGGAGCGCATCGAAGGTGCGCTGGGCAATGCGGGCTACACGTTCGGCAGCGCGACCGGTGAGCCTGCGCCCGACCCCGAAGCCGAGAACATCGTGGACGTGAAGTTCTTCATCGACGCTGGCGCGCGTGCCTACGTGCGTCGGATCAGCTTTCGCGGAAACACGGTGACCCAGGACGAAGTGCTGCGGCGCGAGATGCGGCAGATGGAGGGCGGCTGGGCCTCCACCTCCCAGATCGAAGGCTCGAAGGTGCGGCTCGATCGTCTTGGGTACTTCAAGGAAGTCAGCGTCGAAACCCCGCAGGTGGCGGGCACCGAGGATCAGATCGACGTCGAGTACACCGTTGAGGAGCAGCCTTCCGGCTCCATCTCGGCGACCCTGGGGTATGCATCGGCGACGGGGGTGATCCTCGGCCTTTCGTACCAGGAGTCCAACGTCTTCGGTACCGGCAACTCGATGAATCTCGGTGTCAACCGGAGCGACTTCCAGACCGCCTACAACTTCTCCTGGTTCGACCCGTACTTCACCGTTGACGGCGTTTCGCGTGGCTACTCCGTGTTCTTCCGAAAGTCCGATTTCGGGCAGTTCAACGTCGCGCGATTCTCGACGGACAGTCTCGGCGGGTCCGTGAACTTCGGCTACCCGATCAGCGAGATCTCACGCTTCAACTTCAGTCTTGGTTACGAGCACACCACCGTAAAGCGCGGCATTTACCCGGCGCTCGAGATCGGCACGTTCCTGGACAGCGAAGGCACGAACTTCGATCTCTTCAGTTTTACTGCCGCGTATCAGATGTCTGCGCTCAACAGGGGGCTGCTGCCCACACGCGGCCGCCGCCAGTTCATCTCGTTCGAGATGACGTTCCCGGGCAGCGAGCTCGAATACTTCCGCCTGAGCTACAACGGTCAGATCTTCTTCCCGCTGCACCGCCTCTTCACACTGCATCTCAAAACCGAACTCGGCTACGGCGAGTCCTACGGCGACACGGACCGGTTCCCGTTCTACAAGCATTTCTTCTCGGGTGGGTTTGGTTCGGTGCGTGGCTACGAGACCAATTCCCTCGGCCCGAGGGCGACACCGTCCGCCAACGATCCGTTCGCGTTTTCCGAACCGGATCCCATTGGCGGCAACGTGCTCGTGTCCGGGACGGCGGAAATCCTGTTTCCGCTGCCGTTCGTGAAGGATCAGCGCACGATGAAGTCGGTGATGTTCGTGGACGCCGGCAACGTGTTCAACACGAATTGCCCGCGGGCGGCGCCCTTCTGCCGCTCTCCGGAAGACGGTGAGCTTCGTTACAGTGCCGGATTTGCGTTCACCATGATTACCGGATTTGCGCCGATCTCGGCCAGCTACTCGGTGCTGTTGAATCCGAAGCCTGGTGACGAGAGCGAGCGTTTCCAGTTCGAACTTGGCAAAACCTTCTGAGTCCACGGGGTGTATCGGGGCAAATTACCGGGAACGACCCGGGACAATCGCGATCCAAGGAGTAAGGTGACTCCGGCGATAGCCGGGTTCGAAGACATCGACAATTAACCTACAGCCGGCGCTTCGACGCGTGTGTCCGATTGAATAGGCCACCACGTTGTGTAAACATCGCCGGCTGTTTTTTTGGGGGCACTTGCCCGCTGCAGCCGAATTTCGGGGGATATTCTCTTGGCACACATACGAACAACACTAACGGCACTCACGGTCGCGCTGACTCTGGGTTTTGGCGTCGCCGCAAACGCCGAGATGAAGCTTGCGGTCGTCGACGTTCAGCAGGCGATCCTGGCGTCTGAGGAAGCAAAACGGCTCCTCGGCCAGATTCAGGAGGAGTTCAAGACCGACGAAGAGCGTATTCGCGCGATCCAGTCCGACGCTGCCGCCCTGCTCGAACGCGCGCAGAAAGACGCCGAAGTCATGAGCGAAGCTGAGAAGCGCAAGCTTCAGCAGCAGATTGACGGCATGAACAACGACTTTGTCTATCACCGTCAAAAACTGCAGAAGTCGATCGAAGATCGCCAGGCTGAACTGTTTGCCGGGATTGACGAGAAGGTGAAGCGTGCTATCGAGGCGCTCGTGCTGGATGACGACTACGACCTGATCATTCCGCGTCAGGCGGCGCTTTACGTTGGCGACCTCTACGACATCACGCGCAAGGTCACCGAACGCCTCAACGACATGGACAAGTCCTGACCTGCACTGACCCTGCATCCGCGAGCCTGGCTCGCGGCATGGCGACAGGACCCGCACCGGGCGTGTCCCCCGGGGCAGGCCAACCCCGTCCATGACGCTGACATTGGGTGACATCGCGAACTGCCTCGGACTGGAGCTGCGAGGCAGTGACGCCACCGAGATCGAGGGCATCGCCAGCCTGGACGGTGCCGCTCGGGGCCAGCTCACCTTTCTGTTCAACAGCGCCTGGCGCGACCGGCTGGCCGGCACACAAGCGTCGGCCGTGGTCCTGCGCGAGGCAGACGCCGGGGCCTGCCCGGTCGCCTGTCTCATCAGTGAGCGGCCGCGCCTCGAATGGGCACGGGTCGCCTCATTGTTCGATCAGACACCGCCGCCGGACGGCCGCATCCACGGCAGCGCTTCGGTCGCGCCCGATGCGAGTCTGGGAGAGGGTGTCAGCGTTGGCGCGGGTGCTGTCATCGAGAGCGGCGCGATCCTTGGCGGGGGCGTGTCGATTGGCTCCGGCTGTCACATTGGAGCCCGCTGTGAGCTTGGTGCGGGAACGCGGCTCTTTCCCAACGTGACGCTCTATCACGATGTGCGCATCGGCTCGAACTGTATCGTGCACGCAGGTGCGGTGCTGGGCGCCGACGGATTTGGTTTCGAGTTCGATCCAGACGCGGCATCGCTGGCGAAGATCCCGCAGGTGTATGGCGTGCAGATTGGCGACGACGTGGAGATTGGTGCGGGTACGACGATCGATCGCGGCGCGCTCAACGACACGCGAATTGGCGACGGAGTCAAACTCGACAACCAGGTCCAGGTCGGCCACGGCACCGTGATTGGTGCGCACACCGCAATCTCGGGCTGTACCGCCATCGCGGGCAGTTCGCGGATTGGCAGCTACTGTCTGATCGGGGGCGCAGTCGGTATTATTGATAATATCGAAATCACCGATCGTGTCGAAGTCACCGCGATGTCGCTGGTCAGCCAGTCCATCACCACGAGCGGAAGGTACTCTTCCGGAACCGGTCTGCTACCGAGCCGGATCTGGAAACGCAGTGTCGTGGGGTTCTCACGGCTGGACGGAATCCTCAAACGTCTCCGCAAACTCGAAGGGAAATGACATGGAAGTGACGGACATCATGCAGTACCTGCCGCATCGCTATCCGTTTCTGTTTCTCGATCGGGTGATCGAGTTCGAGGCTGACAAGCGCATCGTGGCGATCAAGAACGTCACGATCAACGAGCCCTTTTTCGAGGGTCATTTTCCGGTCACTCCCGTGTTCCCCGGCGTGCTCATCGTCGAGGCGCTTGCACAGGCATCCGGCGTGCTGGCCTTCAGGAGTCGGGACCGGACACCGGAAGACGGCTACATCTACTACCTCGCCGGAACTGACAAGACCAAATTCAAGAGGTCGGTCGTCCCCGGTGACCAGCTTCGGCTGGAAGTCGAGATCATCAACCTGCGGGCACACTGGATGAAGTCCCAGGGGACCGCGTGGGTAGGCGATGACCTCGTCTGCTCGTCGATCCTCATGTGCGCCGAACAGCAGGTCAGCTGACAGTGCGGCGTCGGCACAGGAGTCAGCCATAACGCTGCGGGTTGGGATCGTGGCCGGTGAAATATCCGGCGACAACCTCGGCACCCCGCTCATCCGCGAGCTCCGGGAGCGCTGCGATGCAACGTTCAGCGGTGTCGGCGGCGCGGGCATGTGCAATGCCGGGATGACCTCCTGGTATGACATCGAACGACTCTCCGTGAACGGTCTGCCGTTCGGCCGGGTACCTGACCTGCTCGGTATCCTGCGGGACCTGAAGGCACGGTTCCTCGCGGACCCGCCCGATGTGTTCGTCGGCATCGACTACAACTTCTTCAACCTGCTGCTTGAGGGCATGTTGCGTCGTGCCGGCATTCCCACGGTGCACTATGTCAGTCCGACGGTCTGGGCATGGCGCGCGGGACGGCTGCGCCAGATCAAGCGCAACGTCGACATGATGCTGACGCTGTACCCGTTCGAGGCGCCCATCTACGAAGAACACGGCATTGGCGTGACGTTCGTCGGTCACCCCCGTGCAGATCAGATTGCGCCCGATGCTGGAGCCGACGGTCGTGACGCCGCGCGGGCCCGCCTTGGGTTTGCGGACGCCGATCGGGTGCTCGCGGTGCTGCCCGGCAGCCGCTCGCGTGAAGTACGTCTGTCGGGTCCGACGTTCTTCGAAGCCGCTCGCATGCTGAGCGCACGGTTCCCGGGTCTGCGGATCGCTGTGCCGGGTGCCAACGCGGATCGGGTTCGACAGATCGAGACGATGCTCGCGGAGGCGTTTCCGGATCTCGATGTATGCGTGTTGGCTGGCGACGCCGAAGCCGTGATGCTGGCGGCGGACGGGGTGCTCGTGAACTCCGGCACCGCAACGCTCGAGGCGCTGCTGCTGCGCCGGCCCATGGTCATGTCCTACCGGCTGCCGGGATTCACCTACGCGGTGGTCTCACGACTGGTCAGGACCGACCGATTTGCGTTGCCCAACATCCTCGCGGGGCGTGATCTCGTGCCCGAGTTCATTCAGGACGATGCGACTCCGGAGAATCTGGCGGCGGCACTCGAGCCGTTGTTCAGCGACCCGGAACAGGGAGAACTCATGGCGGCCTTCGATGCGATTCATGCCACGCTCCGGCGCAACGCCGGCGCGCGCGCCGCGGAAGCGGTCATGCAGGTGGCGGGAGTTCAGGGAGAGGCGCCCGCATGACCGGGCGTATTGCGGGAGTGGACGAAGTGGGTCGCGGGCCGCTCGCCGGCGCGGTTGTCGCGGCCGCGGTGATTCTGGACCCGGGCCGGCCCATCCCCGGCCTCGCCGATTCGAAAGCGCTGACGGCCAGGCGCCGTGAGTCACTCGACGTGCTGATCCGGCGCGACGCGCTCGCCTGGGGAATCGGCCGTGCCGAGGTCGAAGAGATCGATGCGGTGAACATTCTCGAAGCCACCGGTCGCGCGATGCAGCGCGCGGTTGCGGCGCTTGGCGTCGTGCCGCAACAGATTCTGGTCGACGGCAACCGCGCTCCGGAGTTCGCGGTGCCGGTCGAGTGTGTGGTCAAAGGCGACACCAGGATCGACGAGATCCGCGCGGCGTCGATCATTGCCAAGGTGTACCGCGACGCGGAGATGGCCGACCTCGACGCCAGCTACCCGGGCTACGGACTCGCCGAGAACAAGGGTTACGGCACGGCCGGGCATCGCGCGGCCCTGCAACGGCTCGGACCGAGTCCGTGTCACCGGCGTTCTTTTGAGCCTTGCCGACAAAGAGAGTTGTTCTGACGTCGATTTGGGTGGATGATCCCGCACAGATTCCCGTGACCTGAGCGAGACCTCGAGACTCGATGACGCAACCGTTCGTTCACCTCCGCGTTCACTCCGAGTACTCGCTCTCCGACGGCATCGTCCGGATCAAACCCCTGGTCGCGGCAGCCTCGGCGATGGACATGCCGGCGGTTGCGATCACCGACCGCAGCAACCTGTTCGCGCTCGTGAAGTTCTACACCGCGGCGCAGAATCTCGGTGTGAAGCCCATCATCGGCAGTGACGTCCAGGTCGCGCCTTCTGACGGAGTCCCCGAGCCCAGCACGCTGACACTGCTCGCCAGAACCGCGCGCGGCTACCGGGAACTCTCGGAACTCCTCTCGCAGGGTTACCTTGACGGTGAGCGGGATCACGAGCCCCTGCTCGACCGGAGCTGGATTGCCGCGAAGGCGAGCGGTCTCATCGCGCTGTCGTCAGGCGCGGCAGGTGACGTCGGCATGGCGCTCAAGTCCGGCCGCGACGACCTCGCGCGGCAGCGCCTTGCGGACTGGATGGCCATGTTCCCCGGCAGCTTCTGCCTCGAACTGCATCGCACCGGGCGCCCCGGTGAGGAACGCCTGCTGCATCAGACGGTCGAACTTGCGGCGGAGCTCGGCTGCCCGGTCGTCGCGACGAACGATGTTCGCTTCCTCGATCAGGACGAGTTCGAGGCGCACGAAGTGCGGGTGTGCATCCATGAAGGACGCACGCTCGACGATTCGCGTCGCCCACGCCACTACAGCGCGCAGCAGTACCTCAAGACGCCCGCTGAAATGGCCGAACTCTTCAGCGACATTCCAGAGGCGCTGGAGAACAGCGTCCACATTGCCGAACGCTGCAGCGTCGAGGTCGAACTTGGCACCAACTACCTGCCGGACTATCCGATCCCGGAAGGCCAGACGATGGAAGCCTACTTCACGGAGGTCTCGCGGGAGGGGCTCAACGAGCGGCTCCTGACGATCCTCGACAAGAACCAGCCCGACTATGCTGAACAGCGTCAGGCCTACGACGATCGGCTCGATTTCGAGCTTGGCGTCATCAACGAGATGGGTTTTCCCGGCTATTTCCTGATCGTGATGGAGTTCATCCAGTGGGCCAAGGCCCACAACATCCCGGTTGGGCCGGGGCGGGGTTCCGGCGCCGCGTCCCTTGTTGCCTATGCCCTCAAGATCACGGACATCGACCCGCTCGAATATGACCTGCTGTTCGAGCGCTTCCTGAATCCGGAGCGGATCTCGATGCCGGACTTCGACATCGACTTCTGCATGGACGGCCGCGACCAGGTCATTGCCCACGTCACCGATTTCTACGGCCATGACGCCGTCTCGCAGATCATTACGTTCGGCACCATGGCGGCGAAGGCTGTGGTCCGGGACGTCGCCCGTGTGCAGGGCAAACCCTATGGGCTCGCCGACAGACTCTCCAAGCTGATTCCGTTTGATCCCGGCATGACCCTCGAAAAAGCGCTCGAAGAGGAACCGCTGTTGCGCGAGTTCATCGACGGCAGCGAGGAGGCCCAGGAGATCATGGAGATGGCCTTCAAGATCGAGGGCATCACCCGCAACGTCGGCAAACACGCGGGGGGCGTCGTCATTGCGCCAACCTGTCTGACCGACTTCTCGCCGCTTTACTGTGACGAGCAGGGTGGCAATCTCACCACACAGTTCGACAAGGATGACGTCGAGCAGGCCGGACTCGTGAAGTTCGACTTTCTCGGGTTGCGCACGCTGACGATCATCAACAACGCCGTCGCGACGATCAACGTGCGCAGAGAGCAGGCCGGGGAGGCTCTGCTCGACATCGACGCGCTGGGGTTCGAGGACGACAAGGTGTACCGGCTCCTGCAGGAAGCCAAGACGACAGCGGTGTTCCAGCTCGAGTCCCGGGGCATGAAGGACATGCTGAAGAAGGTGCTGCCGTCGCGCTTCATGGACATCGTCGCGCTGGTCGCACTGTTCCGTCCGGGCCCGATGCAGCTTGCACCTGACTTCATCGATCGCAAACACGGCCGGGAAGAAGTCGACTACCTGCATCCCGATCTCGAGCCCGTCCTGAAAGACACCTACGGCGTCATGCTCTACCAGGAGCAGGTGATGCAGATCGCGCAGATTCTTTCGGGCTACACGCTGGCCGACGCGGACCTGCTGCGCCGCGCGATGGGCAAGAAGAAGCCAGAGGAGATGGCGAAGCAGAAGAGCCGGTTCATGGACGGCGCGACCGAGCGGGGGGTGGACGCGGATCAGGCTGACCACATCTTCAGTTTGATGGAGAAGTTTGCTGGCTACGGCTTCAACAAACCGCATTCGGTTTGCTACGCGCTCGTTGCCTATCAGACCGCATGGCTGAAGCTTTACTACCCGGCAGATTTCATGGCATCGGTGCTGTCCGCGGAGATGCAGAACACCGACAAGGTCGTGACGAACATCGATGAGTGCAGTGACATTGGCGTCGACGTGCTCCCGCCGGATGTGAACCAGGGCGAGTTCCGCTTCACGCCGCTTCCAGACGGGCGGATCGTCTACGGCCTCGGCGCGATCAAAGGCCTTGGTGAAGGACCGATCGAGGCAATCGTCGAGAGCCGCCGTGAGGGTGGTCCGTTCCGCGACATGTTCGACTTCTGCGAGCGGGTCGAGACGCGGCGGATGAACAGGCGCGCGCTGGAATCGCTGATTGGCAGCGGCGCACTCGACAGGCTGACGCCGGACCATGAGGGGTTCACCGGCCAGGACGCACTCAACTATGCGCGGAGTGTCCTGTTCGCGAATGCCGAAGCCGCCATGAAGGCGGCAGATCAGAAGGCGCGCAACCAGGACAGCGGGCACCTCGACCTGTTCGGCGACGAGTCCTTCACGATGGGTGAGACCGCGGAGCAGCCCTACGTCACGGCCGGTCTGACGATCATGGAGTTCAAGGATCGTCTGGAGCGCGAGCGGGATTCCCTGGGTCTCTATCTCACGGGCCATCCGATCGAGGTGTACGGCGAAGAGGTCCGGCAGTTCGCAAAGACGCGGATCGCGGATCTGCGCGCATCCAAAGACCCGCAGGCGGTGGCTGGTCTCGTCGTGGCAATGCGTACGATGCGCTCCCGGCGCGGCGACACGCTGGCCTTCCTGACCCTGGATGACCGGAGTGCGCGCATTGAGGTGTCGGTGGCCGGAGAGGCGTTCGACGCCCATCATCACAAGCTCCGCAAAGACGCGCTGCTCGTGGTCCACGGTGCCACCCAGGACGATGAGTTCACGGGTGGTCTGCGGATGCGCGCAAACGACGTCTGCGACATTCGTGAAGCCCGTGAACGTGCGGCCCGGCGGCTGGCCATCACGATCTCCGAGAGCCGCGTGAACGGCAACTTCACGGAGGAACTGGCGGGTCTTCTCGCGCCGTTCAAGACGTTCGATGGCGCTGGTTGCCCGGTCGCCATCGCCTATGTGGCGCCGTCAGCGCGAGCGGAAGTTGCGCTTGGCGCAAGCTGGCGCGTGAAACCGGACGATGATCTCATTTCGATACTGCGAGAGCGTTACGGTGCGGAAGAGGTCGCGCTCGACTACTGAACGCGCGGCGACCCGTGGACGCTGAGCCCGCGCTGATCGCGACTGGCCTGCGTGAGGCCGGATGTGCTGGAGCCCGGCGGCTCACGGTTGCCCTTAGCGGCGGTCCGGACTCCGTCGCGCTGCTCGATCTTGCCCAACGTGCACTCGAACTGCCGGATGTCAGCGCGCGCGAGGTTGCGGCCATTCACGTCAACCACGGTCTGCAGCCGGAATCAGATGCGTGGGCGGCATTCTGCGAGGAACTCTGCCGCGAGCGGGGCATCGCGCTGACCGTCGTTCCGGTCACAGTGGTGGCGACCGGCAGCGTCGAGGCCAACGCGCGGGACGCGCGCTATCGCGCGTTCGCGGACGCGCTCGAGTCAGGCGGCGTACTGCTCCTTGCCCACCATTTCGACGATCAGGTCGAAACCTGGCTGTTCCGCACGCTGCGCGGTGATGCCAGACGGACGATGCCGCCACATCGCCCGCTCGGCGGAGGCACGCTTGTGCGTCCGCTGCTGGGCGTCAGCCGGCAACAGTTGCTCGACCATCTCTGTCTGCACAAGCTCGACCACGTCGTCGATCCAAGCAACGCCGATACGAGCTATTCGCGGAACTTCCTGCGAGAGGCCGTGTTGCCGCTGCTGCGTCAACACGATTCCGGATTCGAGGCCAAAGTTGCCGCAGCGATGCGGTCAGACACCGAACGGGACGAACTGCTGGCGGCCCTCGCGGAACTTGATCGCACGCCGCTCGAAACGGACGCGGGTGTACTGAGACTCGCCCGCCTTGCGGCCATCCCCGCCCCGCGCGCGCGCAACGTCCTGCGCCATTGGCTGAGTGAACGGGGCTTCAGGCAGCCAACGACGCGCGCGCTGGATGCAGCGATTGCCGCGGTCGCGACCGGCCGGCGCGTCGATATCCGCGTTGCCGACACAAGGCTCGTTGCATACCAGGGGTTGCTGCACGCGATTCCCCGGGACCTCGCGCCGTTCGAGGCGTCCGGGCGTCGCTGGCAGGGCGAATCCGAGCTCCTCCTCGGCTCCGGACGGCTGGTCGCGGCGCGGGTGTCTGGCGGAATCGATGCCCGGTCCCTGCACCTCGCCCCGATTGGGGAAGGCCAGCGACTTCGGGTGCATCGGGACGGGCCGCGCCGGCTGGTCAGGGATCTCATGCGTGAAGCGGGGATTCCGCCGTGGGAGCGTGAACGGATACCGCTGCTGTTCGACGGCGAGCGGCTGATCGGCGTCCCCGGTTTCAGGGATTCATCGCCGGTGGTCGGCGCTTCCAGCCGGGTTGCGGAGGGCCAGACCGGGTGGGAATTTCGCTGGTGGCCCTCGACGTGACCCGGTCTGCGAAAAGGTGTACCCGGCAATGCCGGTTTCCTCGCTCCTGAGGTATCCATGCCCTCTGCGAGGTGGTAGTCTTTAAGCCCATCTTGGGCAAGGCCAATGTTGGTCAGCCCGGTCGGTCGAACCCCACACCGATGCAGATGGGAGGTCAATGTCTCGTTTCATTTTCGTCACCGGCGGCGTTGTTTCGTCACTGGGCAAAGGCATTACGGCTGCTTCGCTCGGTGCAGTTCTCGAAGCCAGAGGACTGGACGTCACCCTCCTCAAACTGGATCCCTACATCAATGTGGATCCAGGGACCATGAGCCCCCTCCAGCACGGGGAGGTCTACGTGACAGAGGACGGGACAGAGACCGACCTCGACCTTGGCCACTACGAGCGTTTCGTGCGGAAGACGACCAGCCGGTCAAGCAACTTCACGACGGGACGAATCTACGGTGACGTGATCGCCAAGGAGCGCCGCGGCGAGTATCTGGGGGCAACCATCCAGGTGATTCCGCACGTCACTGATGAGATCAAGTCCCGCGTCATCGAAGGGGCTGGTGACAGCGATGTGGCGATTGTGGAGATTGGCGGCACCGTCGGGGACATCGAGTCTCAGCCATTCCTCGAGGCCGCCCGGCAATTGCGCCTCGAGGTCGGTTCGCAGAACGCCCTGCTGATTCATCTGACCTACGTCCCCTTCATCGCGACCGCGGGTGAATTGAAGACCAAACCGACGCAGCACTCGGTGAAGGAACTGCGCTCGATTGGCCTGCAGCCGGACGTTCTGGTCGTTCGCTCGGGTCATGACATCCCTGAGAGTGCGCGCAAGAAGATTGCGCTCTTCACGAACGTCGAGGAGCGCGCGGTCATCCCGCTCGTCGATGCGCGCACGATTTACGAGATCCCCGCGCTGCTGAACAAGCAGGGCCTCGACGATATCGTCGCGAACAAGCTTGGACTCGCCTGCCGCAGCGCGGACCTTGCGGATTGGGCGCGGGTCGTTGACGCCCATCTCAACCCGGAAAGGGAAGTGAAGATCAAGCTGGTCGGCAAGTACACCGAACTGCTGGACGCGTACCTGTCGCTGAACGAGGCGATCATCCACGCCGGAATCCAGACCCGCACGCGTGTCGACGCCGACTGGATTGACGCCGAGCAGATCGAGCGTGAAGGCCCGGACATTCTGGCGGACGCGGACGCGATCCTCGTACCCGGCGGGTTCGGCGGTCGCGGTTTCGAAGGCAAGATCGCCGCCGCGGGCTATGCACGGGTGAACAAGATCCCCTATCTCGGGATCTGCTACGGCCTGCATGCCGCGATTGTCGAGTTTGCCCGGAACGAGATGGGGCTCGAAGGAGCCAACACGACAGAGATCGATCCGACGACGCCGTACCCGATGATCGGGCTGATCACCGAATGGCAGGACCAGGACGGCAGTACCCAGCATCGGGACGAGAACTCCGACCTTGGTGGCAGCATGCGCATGGGCGCACAGGAGTGTCTGCTGGAGGCGGATTCCCTCAGCAGGCAGATCTATGGCGCCCCCGAGATTTTCGAGCGCCACCGGCACCGCTACGAGGTCAACGACAAGTTTGTGCCGATGATGGAACAGGCTGGGATGCGCGTTGCGGGTCGATCCGCCGATGCATCCCTCGTCGAGATGATCGAGGCGGACAACCACCCCTGGTTCGTCGCGAGTCAGTTCCACCCTGAGTTCACCTCGACTCCCCGTGACGGTCACCCGCTGTTCAAGAGTTTTGTCGAAGCGGCGATCGAACGTCACGCGCAGCAGGCGTCGCTGGACGCTGCGGTTGGAGACCGCTGATGGCAACCGACATGCGCATGAAGCTGTGTGACTGGCTGGTCACTTCGGAAACACCATTTTTTCTGATCTCGGGACCCTGTGTCGTCGAGAGCGAAAGTCTGCAGATGCAGACCGCGAGTACGCTCAAGGAAATCTGTGCGGACCTCGGGATTCCGTTCATCTTCAAGTCCTCGTTCGACAAGGCCAATCGGTCTTCCGTGGAAGGCTATCGCGGGCTCGGGATGGACGAAGGCCTGCGGATTCTGGAGAAGGTCCGGGACGAACTCGAAGTGCCCGTCCTGACCGACGTGCACGAAGACACGCCCATCGACGAAGTCGCGGACGTCGTCTCCGTCCTGCAGACGCCCGCATTCCTCTGTCGGCAGACGGGCTTCATTCAGAAGGTTGCGAAGGCGGGCCTGCCCGTGAACATCAAGAAGGGTCAGTTCCTTGCCCCTTGGGATATGAAGCACGTGGTGGACAAGGCGCGGGCCGCGGGCAACGACGACATCATGGTGTGCGAACGCGGAGCCTCGTTCGGCTACAACAATCTGGTCTCGGACATGCGCGCGCTCGCGGTCATGCGCGAGACGGGTTGCCCGGTCGTGTTCGACGCGACCCACAGTGTGCAACTGCCCGGAGGCGAGGGTACGAGTTCCGGCGGGCAGCGCGAGATGGTCCCGGTCCTGGCACGGGCTGCGACCGCGGTGGGCATCCAGGGGCTGTTCATGGAAACGCACCCGGAGCCCGAAAAGGCACTGTGTGATGGTCCGAACAGCATGCGGCTCTCCGAGATGTATGGGCTGCTCGAGACCCTGCAGCGCATCGACAGGACGGTCAAAGGCACGAATACAGGCGCCTGGCGGCCCCGGCCACAGTAATTGCGGATTGAGACCCCATGGACATAGCTGACATCCGCGCGCGCGAAATTCTGGACAGCCGCGGCAATCCAACGCTCGAAACAGAGGTTGCGCTCGCTTCGGGCGCGGTCGCCCACGCCTGCGTGCCGTCCGGTGCGTCGACCGGTACGCGTGAAGCGCTCGAGCTGCGTGACGGCGACGCAGGACGCTACGGTGGCAAGGGGGTGCTGACCGCAGTCGCCAACGTCAACACCCACATTCGTGACCTGCTGCTGGGACGGGAAGCGTCCGCGCAGCGCGAGCTCGATACGATGATGATCGAACTCGACGGGACCCCCAACAAGGCACAACTTGGTGCGAACGCGATCCTGAGTGTCTCGCTGGCGCTTGCCAGTGCGGCGGCGACCGAACGCGGGGTGGCGCTGTTCGAATATCTCGCGGAAGTCGACGGCAGTGCGGGACGTTATTCGATGCCCGTCCCGATGATGAACATCATCAACGGAGGCGAGCACGCTGACAACAATGTCGACATCCAGGAGTTCATGATCCTCCCCGTCGGTGCCTCGACGTTTGCCGAGGGCCTGCGCTGCGGGGCGGAGGTGTTTCAGAAGCTGAAGTCCATTCTCGCCTCACGGTCGCTCAGTACGGCGGTTGGGGACGAAGGCGGGTTTGCCCCGGACCTGCCGAGCAACGAGGCGGCCCTGTCGGTGATCCTCGAGGCCATCGAGGCGGCAGGGTACAAGGCCGGTGATGAAGTTGCCCTTGGACTCGACTGCGCGGCATCTGAGTTCTACGTCGACGGCAAATACGACCTTGCCGGCGAGGGCAGACAGTTCAATGCGGCCGAGTTCTCCGAATACCTTGCCGGCCTGTGTGACCGGTATCCGATCATCACGATCGAAGATGGAATGGACGAGTCTGACTGGGATGGCTGGGCAACGCTGACCAGCCAGTTGGGTGACCGTGTGCAGCTGGTCGGCGACGATCTCTTCGTCACGAACGTGGGTATCCTGAAGCGCGGCATCGATGCCGGCGTCGCCAACTCCATCCTCATCAAGTTCAACCAGATTGGCACGCTGTCCGAAACGCTGGACGCGATCGCGCTGGCCCGCGGCGCGGGTTACACCTCCGTGATCTCGCACCGCTCTGGCGAGACGGAAGACACGACCATTGCCGATCTGGCAGTTGCCACGGGAGCCGGCCAGATCAAAACCGGTTCGCTCTGCCGCAGCGATCGCGTTGCTAAGTACAACCGACTGCTGCGGATCGAGGACCAGGCGCATGCCGTCTACCGGGGCATTGCCGAGTTTCAGAGAGGAAGCTGACCGTGGCCGTGTCCGTCAGAGTCGCAACGTGCATTCTGGGCGCCATGGTGCTGGCTCTGCAATACCGCCTGTGGGTCGGTGAAGGGAGCCTTGCAGACGCGAGCCGACTGCAGGCGCGTATCGACACCGAGCGCGCCATCAACGCAGCAAGCGGTGAACGCAACAGAATCCTCCGCGCGGAGATTATCGAACTGAAGCGTGGGCCGGAATCGGTTGAGGAACGTGCACGCAGCGATCTGGGCATGGTCAAGCCCGGTGAAACGCTGTTTCTCATTGTTGAAGACTGAATGCCGTGCCGGTCGAATTCTCCCGCATAGCGGTTGTTGTGCCGGCCGCCGGTGCCGGGCGTCGCTTTGGCGCCGAACGTCCGAAGCAGTATTCGACGGTCGCCGGTAAGGCCGTCCTCGACTACACCCTCGAAGTGCTTCTCGCGTGTGGACCGGCGGAGATCGTGCTGGTTGTCGCGCCGGCCGACGAGCGCTGGCGGGGTCTGGACGGTGCGCACGCCGTACGCGTCGTCAGCGGTGGCGCGTCGCGGTCCGCATCGGTTCTGGCCGGGCTCGAGTCCGTAACCGCTGAATGGGCGATGGTCCACGACGCTGCGCGACCCTGCGTTCGACCGGAACAGATCCGGCAGCTTGCGCGTGACGTCGACGAGGTTGCCGGGGGACTACTCGCGGTGCCCATGTCGGACACCGTCAAGCGTGCCGAGGGTCGGCGTGTTTCGGCCACGGTCGACCGGACCAACCTCTGGTGCGCGCAGACGCCGCAGCTGTTCCCGACCGGGACTTTGATCCGGGCGCTGCGCGGCGCGCGGCATGTGACGGACGAGTCCAGCGCCATCGAGGCCCTGGGTCTGGCGCCGCGGCTCGTCGCGGGGAGCCCCGACAACATCAAAGTGACCGTTCCCGACGACATTGCACTGTGCGCTGACATCCTCGCGCGGCAAGGCCGGACGGCTCAGGGTGGTACCGGGGCCCGGACGGGCGCCTCGTCATGACTGCCATGCGCGTGGGGACAGGGTTTGATGTGCACCGCCTGGACGAGCCGGGGACCGCTTCGCACATCACGCTGGGGGGTACCCGGATTGCATTTGATCGACGGATCGTTGCCCATTCCGACGGCGACGTGCTCGTGCACGCGTTGATGGATGCGATGTTGGGCGCGGTCGCACTTGGCGACATCGGCCACCAGTTCCCGGACACCGACGCGCGATGGGCGGGTGCGAACAGCATCACCCTGCTCGAACACACCCGGGATCTGCTGACTGATGCCGGGTTTGCGGTCGTCAACTGCGACACGACGCTGATCGCCGAGCGTCCGAAGCTCAAGCCCCATGTGGACTCCATGCGCGGCGCGATTGCCGCCGCGCTCGGCATCGACCGGGGCGCTGTCGGCGTGAAAGCCACCACGTCGGAGCGACTTGGCTTCGTTGGGCGCGAGGAGGGGATTGCCGCGCAGGCGGTGGTCCTGCTTGGCGCGTCGTGAGTGAACCGGTCTGGCAAGGTGTCGCGGTCGTTGGCCGGCAGGTACACCCCGCACTTGGGGCGGTCGGGATGCGTCGTGCGCCCGCTGACTTCCGGGTGGACGAGGTGCTGGGTTTCGAGCCCTCGGGCAACGGCGAACACGTGTTCCTGCAGATTCGCAAGACCAGCGCCAACACGGCGTGGGTGGCGGGACAGCTCGCCCGCGTTGCCGGCATTCGGCAACGAGACGTCAGCTATGCCGGCCGCAAGGACCGGCACGCCGTCACGAGTCAATGGTTCAGCTGCTGGCTGCCCCGGAGCGATCCCGACTTCGCGCACCTTCTGGACGCCGAGGGCGTTGAGATTCTCAGGGTCAGTCGGCACGCGAATAAGCTGCGCCGCGGTGAACATGCCGCAAACCGGTTCCGGCTTCGGGTGTCCGGCAGCGCGATCGGCGGCGTCGCGCCGGAGGCGCTGTCGGCGCGTCTCGGTGCGCTACAGGACGGTTTCCCGAATTACTTCACGGAGCAGCGGTTTGGCTTCGGGGCGGACAATCTCACCCGGGCGCTGCGGTTCTTTGCACAGCCCAATCGCCGCAAGGCCCGCAAACACCGGGATCGGGACCTTTTCTACTCTGCCGCGCGGGCGTTCCTCTTCAATCGGCTGCTCGATGCGGACGTGCAGACCGGGCAGTGGCGGGAGGGCGCGGCAACGCTGGTCGGCGATGCGCGGCTCAGCCCGGCCGAGCACAGGGTCCTCGCGCCGTATGAGTCACTCACCTCGGGGCTCGCGGCGGATCGCTCCCAGCCAGGCAGTCGCCCCCGCTGCGTGCGTCCGGCGCACTTCACCACGGAGGTTGCCGACAACGTCCTGACCCTGTCATTNGANCTGCCGCCGGGCGCCTACGCCACGGCNCTGCTCCGTGAAATTGGAACGGTCGTTGACCTGTCCGCCTGCGACGGACGNGATGCATTGTCTGGCGGAGAGGCCCCTTGAGCACGCCGGACCTCGTCGGCTCGGGGATGACGTCCCCCCGCACGCGCCTGCGCCTGGTGGAACGTCTGCGCGAGCAGGGCATCCAGAATGAGGCAGTTCTCGCGGCGATTGCCGAGGTGCCACGCCACATCTTCGTCGACGAAGCCCTGTCGTCACGAGCATACGAGGACACCGCGCTCCCGATCGGCCTTGGACAGACGCTTTCGCAACCCTACATCGTGGCGCGGATGACCGAGATCATTGTCGACTCCGGCCCTGTCGATCGGGTGCTGGAGGTTGGCACGGGGTCCGGCTATCAGGCGGCAATCCTGTCGCGCGTCTGCGGGACGGTCGTGAGCATCGAGCGGATCGGAGCCCTCCTCGACAAAGCACGTGAGCGCCTGCGGCTGCTCAATGCGCGCAACGTGGTCACCCGTCGCGCCGACGGCCATGGCGGGCTCGCCGCGCGCGGGCCGTTCAATGCCATTGTCGTAACGGCCGCGCCGCGCACCGTACCCGAAGCGCTGGTCGAACAACTGGCGCCGGGTGGCAGGCTGCTGCTGCCCCTGGGCGGCGAAGCGCAACAGCTGACTCTCGTCACCCGGGATGCGGACGGTGAGACAACAACAAGTCAGGTCGAGTCGGCCAATTTCGTGCCGCTCCTACCCGGTGTGAACTGATGGATGCAACTCAAAAGCCGCTGACACGTGTCGACCTCATCCGGCTGGGCTGTGTCGGGACGCTCATGGGGGCCGCGGAGGTGGTGCCGGGCGTGTCGGGCGGCACGATCGCCTTCATCAGCGGGATTTACGAGCGGCTCATCTTTGCAATCCGCCAGTTCACGCCGTCGCTGTTGTTCACGCTGGCGCGCCAGGGTACCCGGTCAACCTGGATGCAGGTCGACGGCAACTTTCTGGCCGTTCTGTTTGGGGCAATGTTCCTGTCGATCGTGTTGTTCGCGAGCGGCATCGGCTGGCTGCTCGACAACCAGCCCATCGCAATCTGGGCGTTCTTTTTTGGCCTGGTCGTCGCTTCGATCGGAGTCGTGGGCCGACAGATCGGGCGCTTCGATGCTGCGACCTTGGTGAGCGCCATGTTCGGGATTGCGGTTGGAGCGCTGCTGGTTGCGGTTTCGCCCGCCAATCTCGAGGCAACCCCGCTGCTGCTCTTTGCCGGCGGAGCGGTGGCGGTGTGCGCCTGGATTCTGCCTGGCATGTCCGGCAGTTTCATTCTGCTGATCCTCGGCCTCTACAGCGGTGTCCTCGAGGCTGTCAGGCAGTTCGATCTCGTCAGTCTGGCTGCGCTCGGAGCGGGCTGTGCCCTTGGCCTCATGGCGTTTGCGCAGGTGCTTGGTGCGCTGTTGCGCGCCTATCGGCCGCAGACGGTGAGCCTGCTGACGGGTTTCATGATCGGCTCGCTGCTCAAGCTGTGGCCCTGGCAGGCGGTCGTTGCCTATCAGCTGAAGGCTGACGGGACGACATTCCCCCTCGTGCAGGAGCCTGTGTTGCCGCATGCCTATGAGGGAATGACGGGGGGTGAGCCGCAACTGATGCTCGCAGTCGTGATGGCAGTGCTCGGCGCGGGGCTCGTGATTGCGGTCGATCTGCTGTCCCGGAAGATGGCCGGCTCGCCCGGTTAGTGCCGGTTGCGGCGATCGGGCGGACCGGTTCTACACCGATATCGATCAGGGGCAGCGGTAGTACGCTGACAGGAAACGCTAGATTCCTTTTGGGTAAGTGCAACGTCCTTATGCCAAAAAATGCTAACGAGATGGGGTCAGGTTTAGCGCGATTCGTATCCCGAAACGGGTTGCCGGTGATCGTGCTGCTGCTCGCCGCGTGTGCGACCGACAATGCGCCCGTTGCCGAGATCGGGCAGCGGGCCCACTCCGGTCAATCAGGCACGGGCACCGTCCATGTCGTTGTCAAAGGAGACACGCTCCACTCGATCAGCTGGCGGTATGGTCTTGATTATCGGGATGTCGCCAAGGCAAACGGCATCGGGCCGCCCTACACCATCTACATCGGTCAGCGGCTTCAGGTGACCGTAAAATCGCCGCGAAAGTCCCGCGCCCGCAGCGCCAAACGTCCCGCTGCGACGCTATCGCGGAGGGTGACCAGTGCGTCCCAACGCAAAACCGAGAAGCCAAGTCAAGACTCATCCATAAATTGGCGATGGCCGCTCGAAGGAACCATCGTGAAGCGGTTTGCGCTCGAGGGTGACGTCAACAAGGGCGTTGATATCGCAGGTCGATTGGGGGACTCTGTCGCCTCTGCCGCTGATGGCGTCGTGGTTTACGCAGGAAGCGGACTCGGTGGCTACGGCAAGCTCGTGATCGTCAAACACGATGCGAACTACCTGAGCGCTTACGGTCACAACAGTACGCTGCTGGTAAGTGAAGGAGACAGCGTTAAAGGTGGACAGAAGGTTGCCGAAATAGGTTCTAGTGGAAAAGATCTCGCGATGTTGCATTTCGAGATCCGCAAAGACGGTAAGCCAAAGGATCCATTGCTTTTCCTGCCCAGAAGGTGATGTGAACCGAATGGCATTGCTCCCGACCCGAGTGGGTGAGGGGTGGACGCGATGGATGACATCGCTCTTTGTAGAAGCAAAAGGACTTGGACATGGCCGAACTCACGGAAGAACTCCCATCAACTAAGCACACGACCCGTGCATCCGCGCCGGATGCCGTAGTACAGCGCACGCGTATTCCCAAAGTGGAAACGGACCGTCCGGACGCGAAGGAGCCCCGAACAGCATGGGAGCTGGATGTCACCCAGTTCTATCTGAACGAAATTGGTTTCTCCCCGCTCCTCACCCCCGAGGAAGAGGTCTACTACGCGCGTCAATCACTGCGGGGCGTGGAATCGGGCCGCAAACGGATGATCGAGAGCAATCTGCGTCTCGTTGTGAAGATCGCGCGCCGTTACATCAACCGCGGGCTGACCCTCCTGGACCTCATTGAGGAAGGCAATCTTGGCCTCATTCGAGCGGTCGAGAAATTCGACCCCGAACGCGGCTTCCGCTTCTCCACCTATTCGACCTGGTGGATTCGACAAACCATCGAGCGCGCGATCATGAATCAGACGCGCACGATCCGGCTGCCGATCCACATCGTGAAGGAGCTGAACGTCCTATCTGCGCGCGTCGCGCGAGCTGTCCCAGAAGCTCGACCACGAGCCAACCGCCGAGGAGATCGCGGAGCTGCTCGAGAAGCCAGTGGAAGATGTCAAACGCATGCTTGCGCTGAATGAACGGGTGACGTCGCTCGATGTGCCGCTGGGTGCGGACTCCGAGCGGTCGGTGCTCGACACGATCGCGGACGTCAATCAGGACGATCCGGCAGAAAGCCTCATAGACAACGATCTGCGCGGCAACATCGATCACTGACTGACGGACCTGTCCGAGAAGCAGCGTGAGGTGATCTGCCGGCGGTTTGGTCTGCGCGGCCACGAGATGAGTACGCTCGAAGAGGTCGGCCGTGAGATCGGCCTCACGCGCGAGCGAGTGCGGCAGATTCAGGTCGAAGCACTGCGTCGTCTGCGCGAGACGACGGAGCAGCATGGGTTGTCCGTCGAGGCGATCTTCAGCTAGTCGCTGGCGACGCGATCCCGATCCCCGACCCTGATCACGCACAAAAAAGGGCGCCGCACGAGGCGCCCTCGTTCTTTCCGGCGTGACTGGCCGGGTCTGTTGCTCAGCGCTCGAGGTGTTCGAGCTTGCCTTTCACGTCCGCCCACTCTTCGGCGTCTGGCAGGGCGTCCTGCTTCTCCGTGATATTGGGCCACACCTCTGCCAGCTCTGCGTTCAGCGCCAGAAACTCCTGTTCGTCCGCAGGCAGTTCGTCCTCGGAGAAGATCGCGTCTACCGGGCACTCAGGTTCGCAGAGCGCACAGTCGATGCACTCATCCGGATGGATGACAAGGAAGTTCGGGCCTTCGTAGAAGCAGTCCACTGGGCACACTTCGACACAGTCGGTGTGTTTGCATTTGATGCAAGCATCACTCACCACAAACGTCATAGACGGACTCTCACCGGGTAAAACGTGAGTGTAACATTTTTGTTTTGGCGCGGAGCATGGACCACGCTGGTTTCATGGACCTTCCACCAGTGCTTTCAGCGCATAGAGTGCAGTGTGCGCCTCCCGCGGTGTGAGGTCGTCGGGATCGATGCGCCGGAGTTCGTCGAGCAGGGCCCCGGCGGTGAGAACAGCTTCGTTCGGCGGTGACGGTTCCGTGACCGCGCGTCCGAACAGATCGGCCTGACGCGGCGCGTCACCGGCGCCATCCTCCAGCTCCCGAAGCTTGGCTTCGGCCTCGGCGAGGACGGCGGCGGGAATACCCGCGAGACGCGCCACCTGGAGGCCATAGCTCCGGTTCGCGGGCCCGGGCTGTACCTGGTACATGAAGACAATGCTGTCGCCGTATTCGGTGGCCGACAGGTGCACGTTGGCACTGGCGGGCAGCAGCGAGGCAAGGGCCGTCATCTCGAAGTAGTGCGTGGCAAAGAGCGTGAACGCCCGAACGCGCTCTGCCATGTAGCGCGCCGTTGCCCATGCGAGCGACAAGCCGTCGAAGGTGCTGGTGCCCCGGCCGATCTCGTCGAGCAGCACGAGCGACTGCGCGGTCGCGTTGTTGAGAATGAGCGCGGTCTCGGACATCTCCACCATGAACGTGGAGCGTCCGCTTGCAAGATCGTCCGAGGAACCGATTCGGGTGAAGATCCGGTCGACCGGACCAAACCTGGCGGCCTCCGCGGGAACGAAGCTGCCCGCGTGAGCGAGCAGCACCGCGAGAGCCGTCTGGCGCATGAACGTGCTTTTACCGCCCATGTTGGGACCCGTGATCAGCAGCATGCGGCGGCTGTCGTTCAGTTCGATCGAGTTGGCAATGAACGGGTCGGTTAGTACCTGCTCGATCACGGGATGGCGCCCTGCCGTGATCTCGATGCCCGGCTCCGCGGTGAGCGTCGGCCGGGTGAAGCCGAGGGCCTGGGCGCGTTCGGCAAATGTGGCGAGGACGTCGAGCTCCGCAAGCGCGGCGGCAGACGCCTGCAGTGGAGCGAGTTCGTCGATCAGCCGGGTCAGGAGTTCCTCATACAGTGCCTTCTCGCGCGCGAGTGCCCGGGACTTGGCGGACAGCGCCTTGTCTTCGAACGTCTTGAGTTCGGGCGTGATGAAGCGCTCAGCGTTCTTGAGCGTCTGGCGGCGCACGTACCGCTCGGGCGGGTCCGCCGCCTGGCTCCGGGAGATCTCGATGTAATAGCCGTGGACCCGGTTGAAGCCGACTTTCAGGGTCGAGAGCCCGGTGGCTTCGCGTTCGCGCTGCTCGAGGTCCATCAGGTACTGGCCCGCGGTTTCACTGATCGCACGCAGTTCGTCGAGTTCCGGGTCGTAGCCGTCCCGGATGACGCCCCCGTCCCGGATGACCGCCGGCGGCGCTTCCAGGACGGCGCGCTCCAGCAGCGACTGGAGGTCGGGGAACTCGCCGACTGCAAGGCTGAGGGTGCCGAATCGTGCCGGCAGGAACGCTGCGAGCACTGCCTGCAGCGTGGGCAGCTGGCCAAGCGAGTCTCGAAGTCGGGCCAGGTCGCGCGGTCTGGCCGAGCGCAGGGCCACACGCGCCAGAATCCGCTCGATGTCGCCGATGCCGCGGAGTGGTTCGCGCACGGACTCCCAGGCATTCCCGGTCATGCACCATTCGACCGCGTCGTGGCGCGCCGCGAGTGCGTCGTGATCCCGCAATGGCCGATGCAGCCAGCGCCGCAGCAGACGAGCGCCCATCGCGGTCGCGGTCTCATTCATGACCGCGAACACCGTGTGCTCGCTGCCGCCGGACAGGTTCGTGTCGATCTCGAGGTTGCGCCGGCTGCCCGCGTCGATCTGGATCGTGTCGCCGAGCGTGAGGGTCGTGAGGCCGGTGAGATGGGGCAGCGCGCTGCGCTGGGTGTCCCTGACGTATTCCAGCAGGCATCCCGCGGCACCGATGGCGAGAGACAGATCGGCGCAACCGAAACCCTCGAGGTCGCGGGTTCCGAACTGCCGGGTGAGAGCCATGGCTGCGTTTGCGGTGTCAAACTCCCACGCTTCGCGGCGTTGAACGCTCGTATGGTGTTCGGCGATCTCCGGGTAGACCTCATCCCTCACGAGAATAAGCTCTGCGGGAGTCAGTCGTTGCAGCTCATTGGTGAGTTCGATGCCGGAATCCAGCTCAAACACCTCGAAGCGGCCGCTCGCGACATCGAGCAATGCGACGCCGAAGGCCGCGTCACGCAGGTTGACCGCGGCGATGAGGTTGTCGGTACTGACGTCCAGCAACTCCTCGTCCGTGATGGTGCCGGGCGTGACGATGCGAACGACCTCGCGCTGGACCGGACCTTTTGCCGTCGCGGGGTCGCCAATCTGTTCGCAGATCGCAACCGGAACGCCCAGGTGGACGAGACGCTGCAGGTAGGTGTCGACCGAATGGAACGGCACGCCGCACATCGGGATCGGCTCGCCGGCGGACCTGCCCCGCGTCGTGAGCGTGATATCGAGCAGGCTCGCCGCGCGCGCGGCGTCGTCGTAGAAGAGTTCGTAGAAGTCACCCATCCGGTAAAACAGCAGCGTGTCCGGATGCTGCTGCTTGATGCCCAGGTACTGGCGCATCATCGGCGTGTGCTGGTCCAGCCCCGCCGTGTTCAAGACCTGCCCCTGCCCGGTGCGCTGGAGGCCGCGACCTGCCTGAAAATGCGACAGGTCGTTTTCTGAAATGTCTCGAATCTCTTGGTCACTGGAGGCAACTGTGAAATAATACTGTGCAAATATACAGTAGTGCTGAACAGGGGCCCGAACACTGAAATCCTGGACCCTCAGGGGTCGCCGATGGCCCATCGATGGCCAGGGCGATCGATCACATCGACGACAGCGAAGCGATGATCAGAACGACGAGTGGCAATACTGTCACCGCCGGGTTCCCCAGGCCAGCACGAACAACCACTTTCGTACCGAAGCAGGACTGACCGATGGCACAGAAAAACGACGACAAGCTCGACTCGAACAAAGAGAAGGCACTCAGCGCCACGCTCGCGCAGATCGAACGACAGTTCGGCAAAGGCGCGATGATGCGCCTCGGCGATACCCCCCAGGAGCGAATTCCCTCAATTTCGACGGGTTCCCTCAGCCTGGACATCGCACTCGGAATCGGCGGGCTGCCCCGCGGCAGGATCGTCGAGATCTACGGGCCTGAGTCGTCGGGTAAGACGACCCTGACGCTGCAGGTCATCGCGGAGTGTCAGAAGAGCGGCGGCACCTGCGCCTTTATCGACGCCGAGCACGCCCTCGATCCGCTCTATGCGCAGAATCTTGGCGTCAACATCGACGACCTGCTGATTTCCCAGCCAGATACGGGTGAGCAGGCGCTGGAAATCTGCGACATGGTGGTCCGCTCAGGCGCCGTCGACGTGGTCATCGTCGACTCGGTCGCGGCCCTGACGCCCAAGGCTGAGATCGAAGGCGAGATGGGTGACCACCACGTGGGCCTCCAGGCACGCCTCATGAGTCAGGCGTTGCGGAAGATGGCCGCCAACATCAAGAACTCCAACACGCTTGTGGTCTTCATCAACCAGATTCGGATGAAGATCGGCGTGATGTTCGGCTCGCCCGAGACCACAACCGGGGGCAACGCGCTCAAGTTCTACTCTTCGGTGCGGATGGACATTCGTCGGATTGGGTCGATCAAGGACGGTGACGAAGTCGTCGGCAACGAGACGCGGGTCAAGGTCATCAAGAACAAGGTCGCACCGCCCTTCAAGCAGTGCGAGTTCCAGATTCTGTACGGCAAAGGGATCTACCGGCTGGGTGAGATCATCGATCTTGGGGTCCAGATCGGTCTCGTTGAGAAGGCAGGCGCCTGGTACAGCTACAAGACTGACCGGATCGGTCAGGGCAAGAAGAATGCCTCCGAGTTTCTGTCTGAGAATCCCGAGATTGCACAGGAAATCGAGTCCGCTATCCGGGCGAAGTTGCTTGGGGCGGACGACGCCTCGACCGCAGAAGAGGAACAGGACGACAACATCACGCCGATCTCGAGCCTCTGAGTTCGGCGGCGCCTCACCGGTCAAGCTGAATGGACGCACAGCCAACTGAAGCGGATGTTCGGTATGCCGCGATGGACCTGCTTGCAAGGCGGGAGCATTCGCGGGCCGAACTCGCCCAGAAGCTCGAGCAGCGCTTCGCCCGCCAACGCGCACGGGCCGAACGCAGAAGGGTCCGTCGGGAAGACCACGAACGGGCGCACGAGCAGGCCAGAGATCACGCCCGGGAACAGGCTGGAGAAGATCCCTCGGAACAGCCCGGAGAGCGTGACGATCCGCGTCGCCGAGAGCGGGCGGGGGCAGCCCATGAGGAGTTCAGCGACGGTCCCGGTTCGGACCTCCGTGCGGATGTCGGCGCGGACTCCGTCACAGAGTCCGGCTCGATCCCCGGAGCGCTGCCGGCCAACGTCGTCGAGACGGCTCTGGAACGGCTCGAGTCGGAAGGTTTGCTGTCTGACAGTCGGTTCGCGGAGGCGTTCGTCCGAAGCCGGATCGCCCGCGGCCAGGGGCCGGTCAGGCTGCGGCATGAACTGCGCCGAAGGGGCCTCGATGCGGCCCACATCGATCTCGCGCTCGAGAGCGCCGAAGTCGATTGGAACGCGCATGCCGAGGATGTGCTGCTTCGCCGATTCGGCGATTCGACGCCCGTTGATGCGCGTGACCGTGGGCGTCGGATACGCTTTCTGCAGCAGCGAGGGTTCAGCTTCGAGGCGTGCCACAAGCTGTTGAAATAACCGGCAATTCGGTGGGTTTCAGGCCTTTTTCCGGGGCTTGTAAAGTCGGTTGGTTGCTGTATCGTTCTCGGCCCTTATTCCGTTTGATTTGCGCCCAGGGTGGGGCGTGCCATGCGCAGTGCAGAAATCCGCAATGCCTTCCTGAAGTTCTTCGAGGAGCGCCAGCACACGGTCGTCGAGAGCGCTTCGCTCGTTCCCATGAACGACCAGACGCTGTTGTTCACAAACGCCGGCATGGTCCAGTTCAAGGATGCGCTCGCCTTTCGCGAAGATCGGGGGTACACCCGTGCCGCCAGCTGTCAGCGGTGTGTCCGGGCAGGCGGCAAACACAACGATCTGGACAACGTCGGCTTCACGGCCCGGCACCACACCTTCTTCGAGATGCTGGGCAACTTCAGCTTCGGCGACTACTTCAAACATGACGCAATTCGATTTGCGTGGGACTTTCTGACCGGAGTGCTGAAGCTGCCCCAGGAACGGCTCTGGGTCACGGTGCACGAATCGGATGATGAGTCCGTCGAGATCTGGGTGAACGAGATCGGGTTCGATCGGGACCGGATTACCCGCCTTGGTGACGATGACAACTTCTGGACCATGGGCGACACGGGGCCCTGCGGCGCCAGTTCCGAGATCTTCTACGACCACGGGCCGGATGTCCCGGGTGGACCACCAGGAACCGAAGACGGCGAACTCGATCGCTACATCGAGATCTGGAACCTCGTCTTCACCCAGTACGACCGATCAGCCGACGGCACACTGACGCCTCTCGCGAAGCCCTGTGTTGATACAGGCATGGGGTTCGAGCGGCTTGCTGCGGTGTTGCAGGGCGTTCACAGCAACTACGAGATCGACCTTTTTCAGCATCTGATCGGATCGGCACGCGGACTGCTGGGTCTCGAAGATGACAGGGACGGTCCCAGCCTGAACGTGATCGCCGACCACATTCGCTCGACGGCATTCCTGATCATGGATGGGGTGCTGCCCTCGAATGAGGGGCGCGGCTACGTGCTGCGCAGAATCATCCGAAGGGCGCTCCGCCACGGGTACAAGCTGGGTGCAAGTGAGCCGTTCTTTTCGCGCCTGGTTGAACCCCTGGTCGAGGAGATGGGTGACGCGTACCCGGAACTCGCTGCGAACCAGGCCGCGATCGCGCAGGCACTGCTCCGCGAGGAAGAGCAGTTCGCACTGACGCTCGATCAGGGGATGCGCGTGCTTGGAGATGTCATGGCGGGAGCCGCGGCGGAATCCGCAATCCCGGGCGAGGTGGTCTTCAAGCTGTACGACACCTACGGTTTCCCGGTTGACCTGACTGAAGACATCGCCCGCGAACGCGGGTTCACGATCGACCACGACGGCTACGAGCAGGCGATGGAAGCCCAGCGGTCGCGCGCGCGTGCCGCAAGCAAGTTCAAAGCGATTGCGGCAGACGGCATCGAACTGGACGTCCAGTCTAAGTTTGTTGGGCATGACGCCCTGACCGCCGACGCCGTGATCGTTGCCATCGTGGTGGACGGTGCGAGCGTCGATGCCGTCCAGGAAGGCGCCGAAGCGGCGCTGGTGCTCGACGTCACCCCGTTCTACGCCGAAAGTGGCGGCCAGGTCGGGGATCCTGGGTCAGTGATTGGCGGCGCGGCGACATTTGAAGTGGCGGACACCCAGCGCGAAGGTGATGCCGTATTGCACATTGGCTGGGCGACGGGTGGGTCGTTGTCGGTGGGTGATCGCGTATCCGCTGCGGTCAATCCTGAGAGCAGGCAAGCCACGCGACTCAATCACTCGGCGACCCATCTTCTGCATGCCGCGCTGCGGGACGTTCTCGGAACTCATGTACAGCAGCGCGGTTCGTTGGTGGACGCCGAGCGCTTGAGGTTCGATTTCTCCCATTTCGAAGCCGTTACTGCGGACGAGCAGCGCGATATCGAGCGGATCGTCAACCGTGAGATTCTGCGCAACACGGCCATCGATGCCGAGTTGATGACGATTGATGCCGCACGCGACCGGGGTGCGATGGCGCTGTTTGGCGAGAAGTACGCGCACGAGGTGCGCGTGCTGACGATGGGCGATGGCTTCTCGATGGAACTGTGTGGCGGTACGCACGCGAGCAGAACCGGCGACATCGGCCTGTTCCGCATCACGAGCCAACAAGGGACTGCGTCGGGAGTCAGACGTATCGAGGCAGTTACGGCATCCAATGCGCTCGCGCACGTCGAGAGTCTGGAGGATCGACTGGCCCGTAGCACCGCGCTGCTCAAGACCGACGTTGACAGTCTGGATCAACGGATCGGTCAGTTGTTGGATGAGAACCGCCGTCTCGAGAAAGAGGTGAGCACGCTCAACGTGAAGCTCGCGAGTGGGGGCGGCGGTGCGGATGAGGACGCGGACGAGATCAACGGAATCCCCGTTGTGGTCAAGCAAATCGAAGGTGCCACGCCCAAAACGCTGCCAGAAGCGGTCGATCAGATCAAAGGGCGGCTGAAGAGCGGGATCGTGCTCCTTGCCGCGGTCAATGGGGACAAGATTTCCCTGGTGGCTGGCATTACCAAAGACCTGACTGAACGGGTCGACGCACCGTCGCTGCTGAATCACGTTGCCTCACAGGTGGGCGGGAAGGGCGGCGGCCGACCGGACCTAGCGCGTGGTGGGGGATCTGATGTTGCCGGCCTCAACGCCGCGTTGGCGTCGGTGCCTGCGTTCCTCGGTGAACGCCTGTGAACCGCCGGGTCATGGGCCCGTGGATGACACGAGTACGCGTCCTGGTCCTGGCCCGCGACCAACCACGAGGCGGTGCACGAGGCGAGATTTGAGTCCCCACCCGACAGGCGACATGGGGGCGACCGGTTGCTTCAGACTGAGAGGGTTCAGGAACGTCTGGAGCAATGTCACCCGCTGACGGTTCGTCAGCGCATGCGGTGCACGGCTGGAGGCGCCATGACGGGCGGTCCGAAAACGTTCCTGAGCGGCGTTCATGCGAACGCTGGCATTGGATTTATCAGTAAATCAATTGCATACGTGATGTCATAGATCGTTCGCAACGGTGGTTATCCATGTTTAAATGTTTCGTCATAAGGGATATGAATGTTCCCTGCTGTCCATCCGTCGTGACGGAAAACAGTGAGGTGCGCCGATGAGTCTTCTGGTTCAGAAGTTCGGTGGCACTTCGGTAGCGACGATTGACCACATCACCAACGTAGCGAGGAGAATCAAGAAGTCCCGTGCCGACGGCAACGACGTCGTGGTTGTCGTGTCAGCGATGGGCAAAGAGACAGACAGATTGGTGGGTCTCATTGAGGAGGTGGATGTACGGACGAGTCCGGACATTCGCCGGGAAACGGACGTGCTGCTCTCCACCGGGGAGCAGGTCACGATTTCGCTCCTCTCGATGACTCTGATGAAGCTGGATGTCCCTGCAAGGTCTTTCACCGGTGGTCAGGTCCGAATACTGACGGATGGCCAGCATACCCGGGCAAGGATCGAGTCGATCGACACCGACCGAATGCGTGCAACGCTTGCGGAAGGCAAGGTGGTCGTCGTAGCCGGGTTCCAGGGCGTTGACGCCGAAGGGGACATTACGACCTTTGGGCGGGGCGGTTCGGACACCACTGCAGTCGCGCTTGCGGCTGTGCTGGAGGCCGACGAGTGTCAGATCTATACTGATGTTGAGGGCGTGTTTACGACCGATCCTCGGGTAGTCGAGGAGGCACGTTGCCTCGATGAGATAACCTTCGAAGAGATGCTGGAGCTGGCGAGCCTTGGTTCGCGTGTGTTGCATACGCGGGCAGTGGAGTTTGCCAGCAAGTATCAGGTGCCTCTCCGGGTGCTATCGAGCTTCGGCGAGTCTGACGGAACGTTAATTGCGGGTGAGGATCGAATTTCCATGGAACAACCACTCATCTCCGGGATTGCGTTCACGGCGGATGAAGCGAAGCTGACGGTTCGCGGAGTCAGGGACGTTCCTGGCATTGCTTCGAAGATCCTGGTTCCGATCAGCGAGGCGGCAATCGAGGTGGACATGATCGTGCAGAACGTGTCCGCCGATCAGAGCACCGATTTCACGTTCACGGTGTCGCGCGGTGACTACGAACAGGCGCGGTCGATACTCGAAGGGGTCGCCGGAGACATCGGGGCCGCAGAGGTATCGGGTGACAACAAGATTGCCAAGCTGTCGATCGTCGGCGTGGGTATGCGGTCCCACGCGGGCGTCGCGAGCAAGATGTTCCGGGTGCTTGCAGACGAGTCGATCAACATCCAGATGATTTCGACTTCCGAAATCAAGATCTCGGTGGTTTTCGACGAGAAATACCTGGAATTGGCCGCCCGTGCACTGCACACGGCGTTTGGTCTGGCGGAAACGCAGTAGCGTCGGCTATTTGACTGACAGAGCGGGTCTGCGCGAGTAGGCCTTGACGGAGATGAGCTTGTGTGAGGTGGTTCTGACACACCTGCGCCGCGTTATTAGGTTTGGTGCTAACGGGCCTTTTGATTTTTGAAAGGGCACGAACTTTACTTAATGCAAGGCGTCGCGCTTCACGTGGGTGGGCCGTTGCGGAACTTGTTGTAACGAGCGAACGGCAAACAAAGGAAGGAGAAGGCCATGTTGATCTTGACCAGGCGGGTAGGAGAAACCCTGATGATCGGCGATGACGTTACGGTCACCGTGCTCGGCGTTAAGGGCAATCAGGTAAGAATCGGAGTGAACGCGCCCAAGGAGGTTGCTGTACACCGGGAGGAGATTTACCAGCGCATCCAGGCGGAAGGCGACGAGTCGAAGGTGGCGACCAACTGAGTGATCAGTGCGCCATTGCCGATCGTGTCACCTTCTCACGTTTGTCCTTCCTCTTTCCCCCTTCGCAAGATTCCCTGTCTCTGTTGTCCCGCCTGAAGGCTTGACCTTCTGGCACCGTCTCGGCTCGGTCCGTCACGCCAATGCAACGGTGACCGTGCTCTGTGCGGTGGCAAGGCCTGCCTGATTTTCGTTCCAGATGTCGAGATCGACGAGCTGCTCGCCGTTGTCCTCGTAGCGCCGCAGCACCCTGCCGAACACTGTGTTCGTGTCACCGACCACGTTGGGATGTCGGACCCGGGTACTCATGTGCTTCAGCACACCCGCGTCTCCCATCCAGTCGGTCGCGGCCTGGCTGAGCCAGCAGACTCGCTGCGGGCCCCAGTCGAACTGCCCCGGCATGTTGCGGCGCTTCTTCGCATGCTCTTCGTCGAAACGACCACCACCGCCGAGGTCTTTCGAGTCTTCAGCTTCGAGGGCAGCACGCGGGCTCCGTCCCGTGCCCACGACGCCGTGGGTAAAGAGGAACAGCTCGGTCACGGTGTAGGTGCCCTTGTCCAGGCGGGGGAGCTCTTCGCCGTCGGCGACCTCCTCCCAGTTCCGGGGAGAGCTGCCCTGACGGGTGCGTTCCCACACGAGCGCATCGGGACTTTCTTCGATGGTCTGGGTCTTTTTCTCGCGATCGTAGGTGATCGTGCCTTTGCTACCGAGGTTTTCGTAGCGCGCCATGTTGGTCGTCTTGGTGGCGACGAGTTCCTGGCGCTGGTTGAAATACTCCACCAGTGCGCGGCAGATGACGAAGTCGCCGATGCGGTCGCTGTGCTTGCGGTCGATCCCGACGACGGACTCCTGGGCCCAGATCCGGTCGCCTTCCCAGATGGTCTTGTGGAACTCAATGTCACCCCCCGCGTAGTTCATCGGGAAATGCGCAGAAGACAGACGGCGCCCGTCGATCGTGCCGTTGATCGCGGCTCCAATCCCAAGGCTTGCGCCGTAGATGAAGATGGGGGGCGCCGTGAGGCCCTGAAAGCGGCTGTTGCGGGCGTACTCCGGGTCGCGCCACAGTGGGTTGTAGTCGCCAACACCGTCTCCGAACCGGCGAATATTGTCGAGGCTCGCGAGCTTGCCCTCGCCGCGTCTCGGCAAGGTCTGGCCCACGCCCTTCGCGTACTCTTCCTGGAACTCGTTCAGTGTCTTGAGGAGTGCGGGTCTGCTCATGCGGCGTTCTCTGTCGTTGTTGTTTGCGGCGCGCGGCAGGAAAGTAGCGCGAGGGCACCTCCGTTTTCAAGTCCGCCGCGCCGGGGATTCAGGCCGACAGACCCTGTTGTGCGGGTACGGTGCCAGTTGCCCGTTACGGTGGTGCCGAGACGACGTTCCGCGGCGCCTGGCGTCCTCGGAACGGGACCCGGCGGGGGCAGTCCCGGCCCCGCATTCACGCTTCTGTTGCGGGGACTTTGGTGCTAACGTGCCGCGTTTTTGCACGTGGCGGGGAATCTCATGCCGAAGATCAAGTTCATCGAGCACGACGGAACGGAGCACGACGTTGACGCCGAGGTCGACTATTCGGTCATGAACGCCGCCATCAACAACCTCGTTCCCGGCATCGATGCCGATTGCGGCGGCGAGTGCTCGTGTGCGACCTGTCACGTCATGGT
>PBVL01000089.1 GCA_002728675.1 Gammaproteobacteria bacterium | reverse complement strand
CCTGCCGAAGCCTCTCGAACTGCGTCAGGCGACGGTGTTTGCAGGCGGGATTTCCGAAGCCGTCCAGGGGTTCTCCAGTCTTCCCGGCGTTCCGGGTGAGCTCTCGAACCTGCGCTCCAAGTGCGGAGCAGCGGTGTTGCAGGACGACAACTTCCATCTTGATGTCGTCACCGATCAGATGGCGAACGATGACTATTCGATCGTGCACATCGCAACCCACGGACGCTTCGACAGCAACCCGGAGAAGTCATTCCTGCTCGCGTACGACGACAAGCTGACGATGAACCTCCTGGAGAGAAGCATCGGGGTCCGCAAGCTACTGGGTGAACCTCTCGAACTGCTGGTCCTCAGCACCTGCGAAACGGCAGCGGGCGACAACCGTGCAGTCGGGAGGTGGCAATGTGACGCGATCGAGACACAGAAAGTGATCACACTCGATAACGTGGTCGTGACCGCGACGGCGAACGGCGATCTGGTGACGAGCGACGGTGGCAACATATCGATCGACCCCGAACTCTTCACCGTCCGGCAAAGCACCATCTCCGCAAATGCCGTCGTCGGCAACGGTGGTAATATCAACCTGGTCGCGGACAATTTCATTGCAGACTCGGAGAGTGTCATCAGCGCAACGTCGCAGCGCGGGATCGACGGCGTCGTCGAGATCGAGTCGCCGAACCAGGCCGTCAACCCTGTCTCCGTTGCGCTGGATACCGGCTTTCAGCAGTTGCCGGAGTTCCTGGTGAATGACTGCTCTGCGCCGGTACTGCAGGATCGCAGTTATCTCGTGGTCGAAAATCTCGATCCGGTACGCGCAGACCCCGCCGATTACCTGCACACGACCGATGCAGAAGGCTCGGGCGACGGCTCGGCCGCAATCCTGCCGGACGCGGCAGAATATGCCAGCGTCGGAGGCGCCGGATGCTGAATCGCACATCCGGCGGACCGCGTCTGTGAGTGACAGGTCAACACTGGCGGGCTTGCGCGTCCTGGACCTTGGTCGGAGAACCAGCACCGCGTGGTGTGCACGACTGCTGGCGGACTTTGGCGCTGAGGTGATCGGCGTTGAACGCGAACCCCATCCGCTCCGGTCAGAAGGCCCGTTTGCCGCGGACGGGTCGAGCGTGCCGTCCGAGTATTTCCTTGCCTCGCGCGGGGTTGCGAACGCGGCCACGGATGCTCTCATTGCGGCCGCCGACGTCATCATTTGCTCCGACGCTGATTCGACACACACCGCGCGGGCGAACCCGCGGGCCACCGTCTGCGCGATTACGCCCTACGGACTGAACGGGCGGCTGGCGGAGCGCGAAGGTAACGACCTGACGGCGGCCGCGGTCAGTGGATGGGCCGCGATCAACGGCATGCAGGACCGGCCGCCACTCAAGGGGAGCGGATATCAGAGTTCGCTTCAGGCCGGCACCTTCGCGTTCGGGACAGTCGTATCCGCATTGATCGAGTGGTGTGCGCAGTCCCCGTCAGGCGAGTCGCGTGAAGGTCAGGTGATCGACATCTCGGAACGTGAAGTGTTGGTCTCAACCGGGGCTCCGGCGCCGCTCCGAATTCAGTACTCGGGCTTCGAGTGGTCGCGCCGTACCGCCGTCGACGTCAACGAAGGACCGGTCCCGGTGGCGGACGGTTGGTTCGCGCTCACGATTTCGCGGCCGATGTTCTGGATCAAGGCGATGCATCTGCTTGATCTTCCCGACCTGGCCGAAGACACCGAGCTTCAGCAGGCAGGCCTGCGCCACCGATTGAAAGACCGTTTCGTCGACCGGGTTGGTGAAGCGATGAGCGGTTGGAAGCGCATGGATCTGTTCAACGCGCTCGGTGAGCGCCGGGTGATCGCGGGGCCCGTCCTGACGATGGACGAACTCGGCGACAACCCCCAGTTCGAGGCCCGTGGCTTCTTCCGGACGCGCGACGACGGACTCCGGTACCCCGGACCATTTGCGCGGATGCAGCGTACGCCGTTCACTGCGCCGAGCCGTTCAGTTGTGCGGGACGCGTTCGCGACTGACGAGACAATCGGGGTCCGGCCAATCCGTCAGGGCACCAGCGGGCAAGGCCCACTGGCCGGTTTCCGCGGTCTGGTCCTGACCCAGGCCTGGGCGGGCACCTATGCGACACAGTTGCTGGGACTCCTCGGTGCGGACGTGATCCAGTTGGAGACCCGCGGCCGGCTCGACAGCTGGCGTGGCTCGTACCAGAACCCGATTCCCAGGAACCTGCAGAGCCATGCCACGGCTGAACATGCGTGGAATTGTTCCCCCCTCTACAACTCGGTCAATCTCAACAAGCGCTGCATCACGGTGGACCTGGCGGAACCCGACGGAGTTGCGCTCTTCAGGGAGCTTGTAGCGCACGCGGACTTTGTCGCGGAGAACTTCTCGCCGCGGGTGATGGGGAACCTTGGCATCGACTACGACTCCCTAACGGCGATCAACCCGACGCTTGTGATGGCGAGTCTGTCAGCCTATGGCGCGGTCGGGCCGTGGGCGAACGTGCCCGGCATCGGCGGCACGATCGAGCCGTCGTCCGGCATGTCGGCGCTGTTGGGGTACGAGGGGGCGCACCCGATGAATTCCGGGCAGATGTATCCGGACCCCGTGGCCGGACTTTGCGGCTTTTCGGCAATTGCGCTGGCGCTGCTGCACCGTGACCGGACAGGTGACGGTCAGTACATCGACCTCTCCATGCAGGAAGCGAACTTCACATTCATCGGCGACGCGTGGCTGGAGTACGCCATGAACGGTGATGTGCCGGGACCCCGCGGCAACTCGCACCCATCGATTGCGCCGCATGGCATCTACCCGAGCATGGGTGAGGATGACTGGGTTGCCATCGCAGCGCGGAGTGATGACGAATGGCGGACGCTCGTCGACGTCCTGGAACTGCCCTTACCGGCCGAGTGGTCGGCGGGGGAGCGGAAGGACAACGAAACGGCGATCGATGCGGCGATCGGCGCGTGGAGCGCGCAGCGCTCGAAGTTCGAGGCGGCCGAGCGTATTGCCGCCGCGGGCGGTTGTGCGGCACCCGTGCTTCGCCCTGGCGAGATCGCCGACGATGCGGATCTGCGGGAGCGCGGTCACATGGTCGCCGTGGACCATCCCGAAGCGGGCCGGCACTGGCAGTCCGGGCTCGCCGCGCATCTGTCGCGGACGCCGGGAGGCATCACCCGTCCCGCACCCCTGCAGGGTCAGCACTCTTTCGAGGTCTTCAGCGCGTTGATCGGCATGACGAGGGAAGCCTACGAGGCGCTGGTCGAACGAGAGATCACGGGCAAAGGCGCGACGAGCAAGAGTTCGGTGGCCAATCAGGCCTGAGGGTTGCGCGGAAACGGATACGTCGCGCCCTCCGGGAGAGGGACGTCGAACGTGTTCAGCGTCATCGAGACCATCGTGTAGTAGCCGATCAGGTTGACCAGTTCGGCGACCCCTTGCTGGCCGAATTCTGCCTGCGCCTTCGCAAAGGTCGCTGCGGAAACGCGGTGCGTATGTTCGAGTTCCTGACACAACCAGAAAGTCGCGGCGTCACCCGCGTCGTCGAACTCCGGGGTCTGTCCGGCCTTCAGTGCGGCAATCACGTGTTCCGGTACGCCGGCGTCCCGCGCCATGGGTTCGTGGGCGTACCACTCGAACTGAGCGGCCCAGAACTGACCTGTGTGGAGAATGGCCAGTTCGACGTAACGGCGGTCGACGGAAGTGCGAAACCGGAAGAGATTTCCGAGTCCGACGATACGGCGAGCCATCTCGCCGTGCAGCAGCCATGGATCGAACGGTCCGCCAATGGGTGCGTCACCCGAAAGCTTGCGTGTTTCAACCAGGCGGTCGTAGAGCGCGGCCTGTTCTTCGTCCATCGTGTCTCGGGCGATGGGTTCAAGTCTGGACATGGGATTCTCCGGCAATGCGTGCCCAAGCGTACGCGAATTGACGGGCCGCAGCGCCTTTGGTCTGCTTTGCGGCAGTGGATGTGTGGATCAGTCAATGAAGTACGTGTTGCCGCTCGCGGGTAAAGGCGACCAATTCCGGCCTTGTGGGAAGCGGGAAACAAGGCTGCCGCGCTCGGGCGGGTCAGTGAACTCACGGGCGTGAAGGTGCCGGCGGGGTTCGCGCTGACGTTCCCGGCGCTGGAGGATTCGCTCGAAGAGGCGGGGGCGCGCGCGGCGTTCGAGTCAATTCAGCGCATGGCAGAAGCGGGCGGGCCGGCGGAAGCGTCGACGCATGCGACGCGCCTGCGTGAACTCGTTCTGCAGCTTCCGTTTGCGGAGGCGTTCGGGAAAGAACTGGTCAGTGTGCTCCTGCCCTGGGTCGATGGCCGGGCGGTCTCGGTCAGGTCGTCCTCGAACCTGGAGTACGCGGGGAATCTCTCTTTTGCAGGACAGCACGATTCGCTGCTGAATGTCCGGGGTGAGCAGGACCTGCGCGAAGCCGTCAGCGCCGTATGGGCGTCGGCGTTCACCGACCGTGCGGTGACCTATCTGCTCGCGCTTGGACGCTCACTTGCCGAACTCAGAATGGGCGTCGTCATCCAGGAAATGGTGCAGGCGCGAGCCACGGGCGTTGCGTTCACAGTGCATCCCGTAACGGGTGCCCGGGATGTGATTCACATCTCCGCGGCTTTCGGGCTGGGTGAGGTCACGGTCAGCGGTGAGGTCACTCCTGACGAGGCGGTCGTGGCGCGTGAAGGGTTCGTGACGAGTTCCTACACAGCGGTCGGCGAGACGCCGGTGCTCGATGCGGCCAACTGTGCGACTGTCGCGGAGGCCGCGCTGCTGATCGAAAGGAGCGCGGGCGGGAACCCGATGGACGTCGAGTTCGCCTTCGATGACGCGGGACTCTGGATTCTCCAGGTGCGCCCGATGGTGGTGAAGCGGAGCGACGAAGACACACTCGACTGGAGCAGCCCGATTCCAGGCGCCAACTGGCAAAGGAACTGGCGCCTTGGGGAGTGGCTGCCGCACGCGATTACGCCACTGTTCGGCACCTGGATGCTCTCAAGGCTGGTGGTCTCACGGGAAGAATTCGGCACGGGGGCACTCGGCTGGGGCGACATGGAAACGTTCTCCATGCCGCAACCGTGGTTCATCCTGATCAACGGCTACTTCTACACGCGCACGGACTATCTGGATTTCGGCGGAGGGGGCAGTCAATCGCCGAGCGCATCGAGCGGATGCGCAAGAGCACGGAGCGCGTGAAGCGCTGGCGTGACGAGAAGCTTCCCGCGTATGTCGAGCTGCACGAGTCCCGCCGCGGGCTGGACCTTGCTGCCATGAGCGACGATGCATTGCTGGACTACGTGGATCAACTGGTGGCCGAAGCGGGCGAGTTCTGGTCCTTCATCGTCCCGATCGGTTACGGATTCGAAGAGATGGTATTTCGGCCCATCTACGACCGCGTGATCCCCGGTGACGACAAGCCGCATCATGGCGTGCTGTTTGGCGGCTATCCCAGCCGAATGACGGAGTCCAACGCGGAGTTGCACGACCTGGCCGGTCGCGTGCGGGCTGACCTTGACACGGTCGCGGCGCTCGAAGCCGCGGAATCTGAAGTGTCCCGGCTGCCGGACTGGCTGCGCGAAGCGGTCGATGCCCACGACGCGCGGTATGGCCATCAGGTCCTCAGTCTCGATACGTACTGGCCAACCCTTGGGGAACCCCGGAACACACGCTGCGCAGCCTCAGGGTCCTGGTCGCGACCGACGTCCCGAGTCCGAAGGCGCAGCTTGAAGCCGCTGCAACGGCCCGCGATGAGGCGGTCGCCGGGCTGTACGCGCTGCTCGAAGACAGTCCCGAGAAGCTTGACGGGTTCAGGACGACCATCGGGTTCTACCAGGGCAATGCGGCCGTGCGCGAGGACTGTAACTTCTACCTACAGGCAAGGTGGCCCCACATTCGCCGCGCCCTCGCGTTGCTTGGTGAACGTCTGGTCGGCCGCGGCATTCTGGATGACCCGGAGGAGGTGCATTTCGTCGAGCATGCGGAACTCACCGGGTCCCTCGCAACCTCCGGTTCCGGTGCTTCCGCATCGTCGCTGGCTCAGGTCGCCCGCGGCCGGATGGTCACCTGGCAGCACCAGCGCGATCTTTCCGCGCCGATGCAAATCGGGGAGAAGGCGACCATCCCGGTGGGGCATTGGGATGAAGCGACCGCAACGCTTGCGGGCAATGGTGCAAGCCCAGGGGTTGCGACCGGCCCCGCGCGCGTTCTGCTCACGGCGGATGACGCCCATCGCGTGCGGCAGGGAGATGTTCTGATCCTGAAAGCCGCGAGCCCGCTGTTCACACCCGTCATGCTGATCGCGGGCGCGTTAGTCGTGGAAGTTGGCGGCGGTGCCAGTCACTCGTCGCTGATCGCGAGGGAACTCGGCCTGCCCGCGGTTGTGTCCGCGACAGACGCAACAACGCGGTTCGCGGACGGTGACGTGCTCTCGGTTGACGGCACGCGCGGGACGATCACCAGAAGTCAGTCGTCCCCGTAGACCTGGCCAAGGGCCGAGCGCAAAGGTCCGAGGATGGCGACCTCCTTGCGTGCTTCGCCAAAGTACCCGGTGTACACGGCGACCAGGTTGAGGCGCGGGTTGACGAGCAGGCCCTGGCCGGCCCAGCCGCCCTTGAACATGTCGTCGTTGTCGAACACGCGATCCCACTGGTAGACGGCATGCCTGACGCCGGGCGCGCGAATGTCGCCATAGCGGGAGTGTTCCAGCAGGTCGGGGTTGCCGCCATGCAGGACATGCTCCACCAGCGCTTGTGGGATGACGTCGGCGGCCCCTAGGTCAGCGGCGCTTGGTGTGAACAGCATGCCAAACCGCGCGACGTCTTCGACCCGGGCAACGAGTCCGCCGTGGGCGTTGGGCACGCCGAAGCGCGGTGCAAGCATTGCTGCGTCACTGTGGGCGCCCATGCGCGTCCACAGGTAGCGACTGACGGCATCCTGGAACGGCATGCCCGTGATTTCCTCGACGACCCACGCAAGGACAAAGGTGTTCACGCCGGAGTAGGCGTATGCCGTTCCTTGCGGTGCGAAACTGGAGACCTCGAGGGCAGCGAGCATGGCATACGGATCGCCGGGTGAGTCGGCGGTGTAGAAGCCGTCGCCCACCGTGACCGAGTAACGGTAATAGCACGACGTTTTGTCCTCGTACTCCTCGAGGCAGTTGAGGCCTGCCGCCATGTCGAGCACGTTCCGAACCGTCACTGGCCCGTAACTGCTGCCAGCAAGTCGGGGGACGTAGGTGCTGACGGGCTTGTCGACATCGATCCGTTCCTCGCCCTCGAGAATCCCGATCAGGGTTGATGCCAGAACTTTCGTGACAGACCAGTAGATCGGCTTCTCGTGGGGCTGCATTCTGGGGTAGTGCTCGTAGACGACAGCGCCGTCGTGGACGACCATCATCCCCATGACGGTGCTGTGTGTGCTGTCGATGAGTTCCCTCAAGCTGAACTCACCGGACGGGGTCGTGACGCGCGCGTTCGCGAGCGCGGCCTTGGGTCGCCGGGGCAGTTCCCGCACGGGTCCGTCACGGTAGATGGGCGCCATTGGAAACATCCGTGGCAGATTTCTGAAGTGCCACGCCATGGCGTCGCCCTCGATCGTCCACCAGATCTCATCCTGCGGCAGTGCGCTGATCCGCTCCCGCACCTCGTCGACCGACGACGGCGAAACGAACTCCCCGCTGGCGGCATTGACGAAGAGGCACATCGACACGTAGAGCAGGTGGCGCATGGTGAGTCCGACAGGCGGGAGGGACGGCAGTGTATCAGGGTTCGAGTGCGACGCGCGGTCGGCCAACTGTTCGTCAGTCTCGCCAACTACATCCACTGTGTGGGTTAATAACACATTGAAAAATAACGATAAAATAACGGTTTATGCGCCTGGTGTGGAATTTGCGTGATGTCTTGTGAACTGTCGATCAGTGGGACCGGAAGCCACGTGATATCCGCCATCTGGCTCACACATGACGAGGTGACGTGAACAAACCGATCAGAATCGAGGCCCTGTCCGACGACGCCGACCTGACACGGGCCGCGGACCTGGCGCGCATGCAGCGCATGGCGACCGGACTGCTGGTGGCGGCCGCGCTCGTGTACGCCGCGAGCAGCTTCTACGAGTCCATGCACTGGTCAGTTGGCTTTGTCGTGGCGACGGCAGAAGCCGCGATGGTGGGCGCCATTGCGGACTGGTTTGCGGTGACCGCGCTCTTTCGACGGCCGCTGGGTCTGCCGATCCCACATACCGGGATCATCCCTCGGAAGAAGGACGCGATTGCGTCCCAGTTCGGCGAATTCGTCACGGCCAACTTCCTGTCCGAAGACGTCATCGGTGAACGCCTGCGCGGCAAGCCGCTTGCCCGTGGGGCGGGACGCTGGCTCCAGCGATCTCACAACGCGGCGACTGTGGCGCGCCAGGTGACCACAGGGATCGCGGGCGTGGTCCGTGTGATCGACGATGCAGCCGTGCAGGAACTGATTGATGCCAAGGTGGCGCGCAAAGTGCGCGACACCCAACTGGCGCCGTTGCTTGGTGACGTTCTCGACTACGTTCTCGACGATTCGAGGCGGCAGGACATCCTCTCGGCCGCCATCCGCGCGATCCGTTTCATGCTCGAGGATCATCGCTGGATGGTGCGCGAGAAGATCATGCAGCAGACCCCCTGGTGGTTTCCGGATTCACTCGATCGGGCGATCTACGAGCGCCTGATGAACACCGCATACGACACGCTGATCGAGGTTGATGCCAACCCGGAACACCCGCTGCGCGAGTCGTTCGAGACGATGCTCGATGGACTGCTGGATCGGCTCCGCAGCGGTGATGACATGGCCGAGAAGGAGGCGGCGCTCAAGGAAGAACTCCTCGCCGAGCCTGCTGTACGTGACTTCACGCAGTCGCTCTGGGGGGACGTGAAGCAGTCGCTGCTCGCCCAGATGGAAGACCCGGACGAATGGTTTGAGAATACGATCACGCAGGCGGTCGTCGAGTTTGGGCGAACGGTCGAGGCCAATCCCGAACTGGCCGCGCGGATCGACGGCTGGATTGTCGATGGCGCCCGCTATGTCGTCCGCACTTACGGTGATGAGGTCTCCCGGATCATCGCGCATACGATTGAGGGCTGGGACGCCGAGGCCACTTCACGCCGGATCGAACTTCAGATTGGTCGCGACCTGCAGTTCATCCGCATCAACGGGACGGTGGTTGGCGGTCTGGCCGGGTTCACGATCCACCTGATCTCGGTGATCGTCGCGTCCGCGTGACGGGCTGATTCCGGATCGTCCTGCCCGGCATCGCTGGCACATTGCGTCAGCCCGTGTTGCGCATGCTGGCCGCAATGCCGGCGATGGTCACGAGGAGTGCCTTGTTCAGGTCGGGATTGTCGTCGGTGTCGCGGCGGCAGCGTTCGAGCAGTTCGACCTGGAGCAGGTGCAGCGGATCCGTGTAGGGGTCCCGGAGGTCGAGAGATCTGCGAATCTGGGGTGTGCCAGACAGCAGCGATTGCTGCTCCTTGAGTTCGTTGAGCGTGTCGATCAGGCTGCCGAGCTTGTCCCGTAGCCGGGCGCCAAACGCCTGCAGGCCCGGTTCGACGAGTACGTTGTCGTAGTGTTCGGCAATGTCCGCGTCGGTCTTTGCAAGAACCATTTCGAGCGAATCGAGCTGGGTCTGGAAGAACGGCCACTCGTTGATCATTTCCCGGATCACGTTGCGCTCGCGCTGGGAAAGATCCGCGAGCGCGACGTCCGTGCCGAGCCACGCCGGCATCATGAGGCGCTTTTGCGTCCACGCAAACACCCAGGGAATCGCGCGGAGGTCCGCAAGCGAGCGGGTGTTGCCCGAACGTCGCGCGGGACGCGAGCCGATTGCGAGGCGCGCAAGCTCACGTTCAGGTGTGCTCTCGACAAAATACTCGACGAACTCCGCCGTTTCGCCCGTGATTGCCCGGTAGTCCGTCATGGCGTCGCGGGACAGTTGGTCCATCATCAGCCGCCAGTTCTCGCGCGGAGCGGGCGGTGGCAACAGGGTCGCTTCGATCGTTGCGGCCAGGACCATGTCGAGATTGGTCAGCGCAAGCGGCCGTGACCCGTATTTGAATCGGATGACCTCACCCTGCTCGGTCACCCGAAACCGGCCACTGACCGAGCCGCCGGCCTGCGAGAGAATCGCTTCCCGGGCGGGCGCGCCGCCGCGGCCAACGGTGCCGCCGCGGCCGTGGAACAACGTGAGATCGAGTCCGTACTTCGCGGCGACCGCCACCAGTTCTTCCTGTGCGCGGTATTGCGCCCACGACGCGGCCATCTGCCCCGCGTCCTTTGCCGAGTCCGAGTAGCCGATCATGACCATCTGACGTCGACCGGCGGCTTCGAGNTAGATCGGCAGGCGCAGCAGACGTTCCAGNGTCCAGGCGGCATTCTCGAGATCGGTCAGCGTCTCGAACAGGGGAACGACGGGAACCTCCNGTGTCAGGCCGCATTTGCGCAAGAGCAGCATCACAGCAAGCACGTCCGACGGTTTGCGCGCCATGGAAATGACGTACGCGGAGATGCCTTCACCGTTGTCGTGTGCGACCAGCCGAAACGTGTCCAGTGTTTCCTGTTGCTCGTCGTTCAGGGTGAGGTCGTCGGGGATGAGCGGGCGACGGGTTCCGAGTTCGGTCGCGAGGAAATCCTGGCGGGCCTTCTCTGACCAGTCCCGATAGTCGCCCAGTTCCAGGAACGAGGTGATGGCACCCATCAGGTCCTCGTGGCGGTCCGAGTTCTGGCGGACGTCGAGGTTCACGAGCGTCACGCCGAAACTTGCGACCCGGATGAGTGTTGTCTTCAACAGCCCATCGGCAATGATGCCCATCCCCGATTCGTGCAGGGAGTCGTAGCAGGCCCGCAGCGGCGCTTCGAGCACGCTACGCTCGAGGATCACCTCAGGACCTGGCGAGTCACTCGTTTCGGCCCATTCCCGGGTCGCTTCCAGCCGCTGGCGGACGTTGCGCAATACGACGCGATAGGGTTCGCTCGTGGCGTCGCCGGCCATGTCCGCCAGCGCGGGACTGCAGAGTGACATGGAGAGCTGCGCCAGGAGTTCGTCGATATCGCGCAGGTAGAGATCTGCCGCCATCCAGCGCGCGAGGCGCATCACTTCTTCTGTGACGACAGCGGTCACATTGGGATTGCCGTCCCGGTCACCGCCCATCCAGGAAGACAGGCGGATCGGGGCTGACCCCAGCGGCAGGGGGTGGCCGGTATTGTCGCGGAGCAGCTTGTCCAGACCCCGCCAGAGATGGGGCACCGCATCCCAGAAGGAGTGTTCGATCACCGCATAGCCCCAGATCGCCTCGTCCTGTGGAGTCGGGCGTTCGGTGCGGATTTCATCGGTGTACCAGACTTCCGCGATCAGTCGTTCCAGTTCGGTCTGGTCGTCATCCGGCAGGGGTGCGTCTTCGTGGAGTTGTTCGAGGGTTTCGGCGATCCGGTTGTATTTCTGGATGAGCGTCCTACGCGTGATCTCCGTCGGGTGCGCCGTCAGCACCAGGTCACAGTAAGCGTCGCGCACCGCCTCGAATATCTCGTCTTTCGTTCGCGTCTCGACCAGTCGCGCGAACAGTTCCGCGAGGTGCGACTCCTGTGGAAACGCGGTAAAGGCACCGGACGTCGTCTCAGACTGTTCCGCGATGTTTGCGAGATTCAGGAACTGGTTGAATGCGCGCGCGACGCCGATCATCGCGTTCTCGTCGAGGGCGTGAAGGACCTCCATGAACGCAGGCCGCCCCTGCTGCTGCCGGCGCGTGCGTGCTTCGATTCGGATCGCCTCGACCTTGGCCAGGAACGACTCGCCGTGCTGCGCGGCCATGGTCTGACCGAGGAGGGCGCCAAGCGCGCGCACTCGAAAGCGCACGGTGGGCGAGATCAGCTCTTGCGACACGTTGAGGACTTCCCTGACGGAGGGTCGTCGTACCCTACCGCCAGGGCAGCACGATTTGAAGCGTCGGAAGGGCACGGCTTGATTTGCGGGTGGGTTTCGCCGAGTCTCGGCCGTTTTCAACTCGGCCGGGAGGTCACATGGAGAATCTGCTCTCGCAGGAAGGCAAGGTTGTACTCATTACGGGCGGCAGCCGCGGCCTTGGACACTCGATGTCTCTCGCATTCGCCGCGCACGGTGCGGATGTCGCGATCGTCTCCCGGAAGGTTGAGAACTGCGAGTCGACGGCGGCGGAAGTCCGGGCGCTCGGCCGCGAAGCGTTCGCGTACGGCGTGCACGTCGGAAACTGGGATCAGCTTGGGGAAATGGTGGATGCTGTTTACGAACGTTTCGGCCGCGTTGACGTATTGATCAACAACGCGGGCATGTCACCGCTCTATCCGTCCCTGCACGAGGTCAGCGAAGAGCTGTTCAACAAGGTGGTCAGCGTGAACCTGAAGGGGCCGTTTCGACTGTCTGCCCTGGTCGCGTCCCGCATGGCCGAGGGTAACGGTGGGTCGATCATCAACGTCAGCAGCACGGCGTCGGTCAACCCGAGCCCCGGCTCTGAACCTTATGGGGCCGCGAAAGCCGGGCTGAACGCGATCACCCGCTCGTTTGCATATGCCTACGGACCGAAGGTGCGCGTGAACTGCATCATGGCCGGTCCGTTTCTGACCGACATCTCGAAAGCCTGGGATCTTCCTGCCTTCGAGCGAAACGCCAAGGCCAACATCCCGCTGCAGCGGGGCGGGCAACCCGACGAAGTCGTCGGAGCCGCGCTTTACCTTGCGAGCGACAGTGCCAGTTTCACGACGGGCACGGTGATGGCTGTGGACGGCGGCGCGCACAAGTAGCCGCGCCGCCCCGCAGTCCGCCTCAGCTGCGGACCACCGCGACGAGGTCCCGAAAGATGTCCATCAGCGTCTCGTATTTGTAATCGGTGAACTCGCCGGCATCGAAATAGATGCCGTGATCGGCGCAGCCCTCGTACTGGATGTGCTTCTGCACCGGATCGGTGAGCTTTTCCATGCGCTTGGCACAGCGCGGGCAGTCGATGACACGGATCCTGTTCTGCGCGCGCCCGAGCGCGGGATCGCCGCTGTCGATGAAGTCCGACATCCACTTGTCTTTGAGCGTTTCGGCTTCACCGACATCGAACCAGATGCCGTGGCAGCCGGTGCACCGGTCGATGGTGACGCCGCCCTTGAGAGTCGACATCGTTTTCTCCTCCATGGGAGAGTTGCACTTCGGACAGTCCACACGGTGTCTCCATCGAAAACGTGAGGGCGCATTATAGGGGAATCAGCACGGGCAGCTATGGCAAGGCGACGCCACACTCCGGACTCCGGCGGTTGTGGCCGGCCGTCGCGAACCGGCCACCGGATGGGCTGATATAGTCCGCGTCCTCACGCGCGACCGGCCCAACGGGCCGGACACACCCAACCTACCCTGATCGGAGAACACCATGGACCATCCCGTCGTGGATCAAAGCATTCTGGACGAGCTCAGGACGCTCGATACGCCCACAGTCTGCAACGCCCTCGAGGTTGTGGTACCTGACCGGCGCGGCTTTGGGTACACCATCAAGCCACTTGTGTGCACACGCCCGGACCTGCCACCCATGGTGGGCTACGCGCGTACTGCGACGATCAGTGCGATCAAGCCGTCCGAGAAACGCGGCAAGGAAGCACGTGAGATCCAGGACGGCTACTACGCGTACATGGCCTCCGGGCCCAATCCCACGATCACGGTCATCCACGATCTGGACGGTGACCAGCAGGGCTACGGCGCATTCTGGGGTGAGGTCAACACCAACGTCCACAAGGGCCTCGGCAGTCTCGGGCTCATTACCGACGGCAGCGTGCGTGACCTGCCTGATGTCGCCGAAGGATTCCAGATGATTGCGGGCAGCGTGGGGCCCTCGCACGCGTTCGTGCATCCCGTCGGGTTCAACGTCGACGTGAACATCCACGGGATGGCCGTCAGTCACGGCGATCTGATTCACGCGGATCAACACGGCGCGGTGGTGATCCCGGTCGATGTGGCCGGTCAGGTCAGGGCGGCGGCGGAAGCGGTCGCGCGCAAGGAGGCGGTTGTCATCAAGGCGTCGCAGCAGCCGGGCTTTGACATGGACGCGCTGCGCAAAGCCTGGGGTGACGCGGCGGAAATCCACTAGCGGAACCGTCTGCAATGCGCGGGTTCGGCTGGGCGCTTGCTGCGGTACTCGCGGCCACTCTGACCGTGGCCGATGCCGGAGTGGCTGATCGGGTCGCGGCGGTGGAGTCCGACGTCATCGCGTGGCGACGCGACATTCATCAGAATCCCGAGCGTTGCCAACGCGGAGCATCGCACGGCGGCGCTGGTGGCGGCCCACCTTCGGTCACTTGGGCTCGAGGTCCGGACGGGCGTCGCAGGCACCGGTGTGGTTGCGACGATGCGTGGCGCAAGGGCGGGGCCCACGGTTGCGCTTCGTGCCGACATCGACGCGCTGCCCGTGCGGGAGGCGGTTGATCTGCCTTTCGCGTCCCGGGCAACCGGGCTGTATCGCGGCGAAGTTGTCCTGGTCATGCACGCCTGCGGGCACGATACGCATACAGCCATGCTCATGGGCGCGGCCTCGGTGCTCGTCGGCATGCGTGACCAACTGCGGGGAAACGTCCGTTTCATCTTCCAACCCGCCGAGGAGGGCGTCCCCGACGGCGTACTCGCCGGTGCGGCGCTGATGGTCGACGAAGGTGTGCTCGAAGAGGTTGATGCAATCTTTGGCCTGCACGTCGGTCCCGCGCCGCTGGGATCCATCGGCTATCGCGCGGGGGCCATCATGGCGAGCGCGGACCGGTTCGAAATCGTCGTGCAGTGACGTCAGACCCACGCAGCCGCGCCGTGGACGGGCGTCGACCCGATCGTCATCGGGGCGCGGATCGTGCTCGGTTTGCAAACGCTTGTCAGTCNGGAGGTGGATCTGACGCNCNCGCCGGCGNTGGTGTCGGTGNGCCAGTTCGATGCCGGCGTCAGAAACAACATCATCCCNGACCGCGCGACGCTGACAGGTACGGTCCGCACGTTCGATGAGCCGACCCGTGATGCGTTGCGGGCAGNTCTGAGGCGAACGGCAGAGCACATTGCGCTTGGAGCCGGTGGGACGGCGAGCGTCTCGCTGCGCCGGGGAACGCCGGTGACGTTCAACGACCCGGCCCTCACGCGGCAGATGATTCCGACCTTGCGGCGCGTCGCGCGNGACGGGTTCGCGGGGGAGGTGGATCCGACGACCACCGCNGAGGACTTTGCGTTTTACCAGCANGGTGTGCCGGGAATGATGTTCTTCCTNGGAGTCNCGCGGCCGGATGATCCGAACCCCGCTCCCAATCACTCGCCGCGTTTCCAGGTTGACGAGCGTGCGTTGCGGGTTGGCNTGCGGGCGCACGTCGAACTTGCACTGGACTACCTCGCCGAGCCGCTTCCCTGACGGTCAGAGTTGCCGCGCGACGTCGACAAGGTCGTGGGCAAAACTGCGCACGGCATCTTCCGTGCAACGTTCGAGAGCGCCATCTTCGGTACAGGTGCTGTCGGCGGGAGGCAGGTGACAAAAGGCGACACGCTGGAGCTTCGGGTGCAGTTCCCGGAGTCNCTCGAGGCTGTAGAGCGTCTCCTCACAGAGGAACCCGCCCGCATCGGTCGAGGTTCGCGTCGGATGTCCGCGTGCTGCGAGGCTCCCTTTGAGGGACTGTGTGTCGATGGTCGCGGAGCGCCGCTCCGGGCCGCCACGAATGATNGGTTCCCGNGTCACCGTGCCCGCGTTGTCCGCGCGGTCCGCGCGTANATTGNGTGCCACTGTTTCNATATCGAACCAGCCGGGACGGCCTTCACCCATCGAGACAATCGTCGTGGGGCAGTCCTCGCTGCAGATTGCGTGGAGCGCATCGAGCGGAGCGCCCCAGATGACCGGCAGGCAGAGCACCCGAACACCCGGAGTGAGCGCGAGAGATCGTGCCGCGATCCACGAGGCGTTGCAGCTCCGTCCGTCAAACGGCTCGAAACCCGTTACGAGTACAGAGTCCTTCATCATGTCACCACTGTGAGACAGACCGGATTGTAATGCAGAGCCGCCCGCACCCTGGCGTTGAACCATTGCGCCGGGAGGCCGACAATAACCGGTCTGCCCGGGATGAACCTGCCATGCTTGGCCAAGCACACCTCGACAACCAGCTGACAGAGGCACAGCGCGCCGCCTTCGAACGGGACGGTTACCTGCATGTGCCCGATGCGCTCGACGCTCAGACCGTCCTCGATCTCGAGGCGTTGGTGGATGCGATCTATCGAGACCATCGGGACGCCGGGTTCGACCCCTACACGCAACAGTCGTTTGCCGCGCAGCGGCCGTTCTTCTTCCCAAATTTCCTGAAAGAGGACCAGCGCTTCGTCAATCTGCTGGACTGCGCGGCAACGTTCCCATTGGTCTGGGGACTCCTCGGTTGGAACATCTACTCCTACCACAGCCACTTCATCGTGACGCCGCCGCGGGATCCCGGAGACGAACGCACGGGCCGGTTTGGATTCCACCGGGACAGCGGCAGGNCGAACGTCGAACTGGAGGGGTCGCCGCAGCCGCGCCTGTCGCTGAAGGTGTCCTTTTGGCTGTCGGATGCCACTGCTGCGGATCGCGGCAACCTGTTCGTGATCCCCGGCAGTCNCCTGGTCGATCGGCTCGACCTGCCTGCCGATGGCGCGCTGCCCGAGGAAGCGGTTCCCGTTCTGGCGGCTCCCGGTGACGCGGTGCTCTTCGACCGGCGGACCTTTCACTCGGCGAGCCCGAACGTCTCCGATGTCACCCGCAAAGCGCTGTTCATCGGCTACGGCTACCGGTGGCTGCGTCCCAAGGACGACATGACGATTGGTGCGGAGATGCTGCGCCAGAACGATCCGGTGCGCCGCCAGTTACTGGGTGATGACACAGATGCGAATGGGAAGTTCTCACCCAAGCCGGGCGCGGTGCCGCTGCGCGAATGGCTTCTCGAACAGGGGTTGCTCGAACGCTGAGCGCGACCCGGGAGGAATCCAATGCTCGACCCAGCCGTTGTGCTGTTTGCGAATGACGCCTTCTATCTCGCGTTCAACGCGCGCGACTTCGAAGCGATGGACAACCTGTGGGCGCGCGAAACGCCCGCGGTGTGCGTCCACCCCGGGTGGAACCCGCTGCTCGATCGGGACGAGATCATGGAGAGCTGGAGGGCCATCTTCTCGAACGGTGACTCCCAGCCCGGTATCCGGTTCCACGGCGGCACGGTTGTGCAGCAAGGCGGCAACTACTCGGTCATCGGCTACGAGGAACTGTCCGGCGCATGGCTCGTCGTCACGAACTGTTTCGCGGTTGAGGACGGCGCGCCACGCATGTTCCACCATCAGGCCAGCCACTGCGCGGAGCCGCCGCAACTGGGACCGGAGGCGCCGGCAAGCGTGCAGTGAGACTTGGCTGGCCGCTGGCTTCGCGGCGGGGGGTGTTGGTATAAACGAGTCCTCTCAACGTGAAGGACCCGTCAATGAAAGCAGCCGTATTCCGTGAGGTGGGCAAGCCCCTGGAGATCGAGGAGATCTCGATTTCGAAACCGGGACCACGCGAGGTATTGATTCGTACCGCCGCGGCGGGCGTCTGTCACAGCGACCTGCACTTCGTCGAGGGGCTGTATCCGGCCCAGTTCCCGATCGTTCTCGGTCACGAGTCCGCAGGGATCGTGGAGCAGGTGGGGGAGGACGTCACCTACGTCAAGCCGGGCGACCATGTCATCACCTGTCTGTCCGTGTTCTGTGGCCATTGCGAACAATGCCTGACCGGACACATGTCGCTCTGCGCGAATCCCGAAACGCGACGCGGGCCCGAGGATGAGCCGCGGTTGGCCAAGGATTCACAGGCGATTAACCAGTTTGCCAACCTGTCGTCGTTCGCGGAGCAGATGCTGATTCACGAACACGGCCTCGTGAAGATTCGCGAAGACATGCCGCTGGACCGCGCAGCGCTCATCGGCTGCGGAGTCACGACGGGCGTTGGGTCCGTGTTTCACACGGCCGGGGTCGAGCCGGGGTCAAGTGTTGCGGTGGTCGGCTGTGGCGGAGTCGGGCTGTCCTGCATCAACGGCGCGGCCCTCGCGGGCGCGGGCCAGATCATCGCGGTCGACATGGTCGACTCCAAGCTCCAGATGGCCAAAGAATTTGGTGCGACCGATGTGGTGAACGGCAGCGATGGTGATGTCGTGGAGCAGGTTCGCGAGCTGACTGGTGGCGGCGTTCAGTACGCGTTCGAAGCGATCGGGCTCAAGGTGACGGCTGAGCAATGTTTCAGCATGATCCGGCCAGGTGGTACCGCGACGATCATCGGCATGATTCCCGTGGGCGTGAAGATCGAACTGACGGGCTCCGCGTTTCTGCAGGAAAAGAAAATTCAGGGCTCGATGATGGGCTCCAACCGCTTCCGTGTGGATATGCCGCGGTTTGTCGACTTCTACCTGGCGGGTAAGCTCCACCTCGATCAGATGGTTTCGAAGCGAATTGGCCTTGGCGACATCAACGACGCATTTGTCGACATGAAGTCGGGTGAGGTGGCGCGCAGCGTCATCGTGTTCGACGACTGAGGGCATACGTCAGAGGCGCGTCGTCAGCGGAGGCGGCGCGCCTCGTGTGCCGCATCGCGTGACTCGAGTTCGTCGGCGAGATCGTCAACCTGATCTTCGAGGGCTTCGATCCGGTCTTCGAGGGCTTCCCGCGTGTCGAGTTAGGCACCATCGGCCCGCAGATTCCACTCGCGTATCTTTGACGGCAGCAGGAACAGGTCGAAGACCCAGCCGACACCGAGAAACCCCAGCGTCGCGACGTACATGGTTCCGACGACGTAGTCACGAAGGTAGAACCGGTGTGCGCCGAGCAGGCCCAGCACCAACCACCAGCCAAGGCCCACACGCAGACTCTTGCGGGGCAGGGG
>PBVL01000088.1 GCA_002728675.1 Gammaproteobacteria bacterium | reverse complement strand
CCCGCGTGCCGCTCTCGTCGAGCCAGCCCTTGATGATCTGGACGCGTTCGAGCGTCGCGCCGTACGGGTCGCGTGCCGCCCAGAACAGGAACTCGGGCTCGCCGCGCGGCTCGGCACGCAACGCCCCGCCCATGGGCTGGCCGGTGTTGTACGCGAGTTCCAGGGAGTCGTTGTCCACCAGCATGGAGGTATCGAGACCGTAGCCTGCGAAGAACCGGACCCTGATCCGGGTACCGGTCGTTGAGAACGTCTCCTTGCGGCGAAATGCGGCAAACACGTCCTCACGGGGGTTGCGATCCGCCCAGACCCCCGCGAGGCCGCTCGCCGAGTTCAGGCGACTGGTGGGCAGTGTGTACGCGCGCTGGCCACCGTCATCGCTCGCGACGGGCACTGAGCCGAGTTGCTCGGGCGTATGCGAGAGCAGGCCGCTTGCGCCGACGAAACGATTCTCCTGGAAAGACTCGCCCGCGTTGTGCGTGTCGCTCGCGCCAATCACGCCGAAGCGGTAGGGGTTCCCGGCCCCGCTGTCGCCCAGTTGCAGGCCGTTGCGGTAGGCTTCCCGCACGTAGCTGCCCTGGGGCTGGCTGCGAAGGCGGCTGGCGATGCGGTAGGGGAAGATCTCGAAGTCGGCCCACTCGTCTTTCGGGGACAGGAACGGATGCGTGTCGGACGTACCCTTGATCTGCGTGTTCTCGACGAGCGGCTCGTTGCGGCTCCGGCGCTGGACGTAGGCACGGTCCATGGGTGAGCCATCGTACTGTACGAGCTGGAACATCTCGCCGTTTGAGACGTTGGAGTTGTGCGGGATCGCGATTGCGTCGTAGCCGGCCTTGCGCTGCTCGTCCATGGCGCCTGCCGAGAAGAACGCGGCACGGACCGATGCGACGTATGCCGCTGCGCTCTACGGCATTGTGTTGATGACGAAGAGGCTCGGCGACGGTCAGTTGGAAGGTCTGGTGAAGCGCGTCGGCGTCTCGGAGCGGGATGCCCGGCGTATGGTCAGGTATGGCGAGCGCTTCGCGAAGGTCATGGAACGCGACAGCGAGTCCGAAGCGGGCAGTGAGCGTCAGGAATTCTGCAAGACGTTCCAACGGTCCGGCACGATTGATGTCGTTGCGCTTTAGGACATCAACACCAGGGACGCCATGCAGCGCTGGGAACGCGACAAGAAACTCTATGACGGACTGATGGGCGATCTCTCCTCGCAAGGTCAGCAGGCCGTGAAGAAGATGCTGAAGCAAACACGACTGCCGCGAAAGCCGATGGACGTCGACTGGGTTGCCTACGCGCGTGACAACCCTGAGCAGATCGACGAGATCATGCGGGATCGCTGCAAGGACGCCTGACCGGACCGGGGTTCGGACAGCCCCCGCGGGCTGGCTTGCTACCAGCCAAATTGCTCGCGGAGACCGGCAAACGCCTCCAGATGGCGTTCGTGATCGCCCGCGAAGCGCACCACGATTTCGTCCGCACCCGCTTCGAAGAAGCTGTTGAGCCAGGTCCCGACGGTGTCGGCATTCCCGCCACGGCAGGCCTGCACCCGCCGCATCAGATGCCCGGGAATGCCGTAGTACGACTCGAGGAACGCATCGATGCGTGATGTCGCGCGCGCGCTGTCATCGTCGAGGAATACAGTGGCGTAGAGCGATGCCTTGATCTCGTCCGCGTTGCGTCCGGAGGCCTCCGCGTGTTCACGCACCTGGCCCAGTTGCGCTGCCCAGGCGGCCGCTTCGTCCGGCCAGATCGGTAGCCAGCCGTCGAACTGGGTACCCGCGCGGCGGATCGCGTTAGGGTGGGAGCCCGCGCCCCAGATGGGCGGACCTCCCGGCGTGTGGCAGGCGGGGCCGAGCGTCGCGCCGTCAACCTGCCATCGTCCGTCCCACTCGACCGCCGCCGCGCCCCACAGTGCGCGTGCGAGGGCGAGGCCCTCCTGCATCCGTGCGCCCCGCGCTTCGAAGGGTGTGCCCGTCGCAGCGAACTCGGCGCGGATGTTCGGCTGATCCGCGGCAACCCCGACCCCGAGAATGAGCCTGCCCTGCGCGAGCTGATCGAGGGTCGCAACCTGCTGGGCCATGATGACCGGATTGCGGTAGGCAGGGAGCAGGACGGCAGTTCCGAGGGTGACCTTTGTGGTGAGCGTCGCGAGCCCGGCGAGCAGCGTCAGCGGCTCGTGGCGCGGCCGCGCCAGCAGCGAGTCGCCAATCCAAATCGAGTCGAAGCCCAGCGTTTCCGCCCGGACTCCGAGATCGAGCAGCGGAGCGGCCTCGGGCCGACCCTCCATGACGGCTTCGCGTGTGGGGACGAGGTATCCGAGACGGGGCATGGGTCAGCTCACGCCGAGACGTAGCGTGGCGCGGCGTCGTCGGAGCCCGCGAACTCCGACGCTTCGTCACCGGCGATCCGGGAGTGATACATGATGCGCCGCTCGTGCATGTCCCATGGACATGCCTGGTGCATCAGCCGACGGTTGTCCCAGACGACCGCGTCACCCGGAGTCCAGCTGTGGTGATAGACCCGCGGCGCCTGGACTGTGAAGGCAACCAGGTCGTCCAGCAACGCATCCGACTCGGCCTGTGTGAGGCCCGGTATGTTGTGCGCGTGGCGGCCGATCGTGAGGCATTTCCTGCCGGTCTCCGGATGGACCTTCACGAGGGGCCGCAGCGGCGGGTCCATGTCGTGGAAGCCGTAGGCTGCGCCGACCTTTGGCTTGTGGTCGAGCTTCGACTGGCTGTACCACAGCGAATGATAGGCAGAAAGATCCGCGATCCTGGCCTGCACCGCGGGGTCGAGTGCCTCGTAGGCTGCCTGGGTGTCAGCCCAGCCGGTTTCGCCGCCGATTGAGGGCACCACGTGTGCGGTGAACACGGCGCCCTTGGCCTGAACGGGCATGTAGGTGCTGTCCGTGTGCCAGCCCATGTTGCCCCGGATCGATTTCACCCAGTCTTCCTTCCGGTCGTGGTGAACCTTGCCGTCCTTGTCCACGTTCGTGATGGCGGACAGGTCGAACTCCATCGTGCCGAACCGTTTCGCGAACGTGACCTGATCCTCGTTCGACAGATGCTGGCCCGGAAACACGAGCAGGGCGTATTCGAGCCAGGTCTGGTAGAGCGCGTCGAACTCCGCGTCGTCGAGTTCGGCCAGCTTGAGGCCGGTCACGACCGCGCCGAACGTTGCGTCGAGAGGCTGCACATCGAAAGACATCGGAATCTCCGTGGGCGGGCTGAAGCCCCGATCTTAAACGATCAGTCGGCGCCGTTGCGGACGGTGCTTCGAACGCGCCGGATCGTTCCGTCATGACCGTCTGGCCGCCACGGCTGCGCGCGCAGCAAGGCGGCTCGGTCCGCCGTATGCTGAGCACCGTGCGGCGTGCGCACCGCAATCGGCTTCGATAGGCTGCAGGTGTGCCAGAGTCCGTTGCCAGCCTGCCGCTTCTCCACCGCCCACGTTCCTGGCGTCCGCGGGCGCAGGTCTGGCTCTGCGTTGCGGCGACACTCGTCGCGTTTCCGGCGCTGGCCCACAACGTGTCCGCGACCGACGGCAACTTCATTGAAGCGGTCAGGGGTGTTGCGATCGGTCCTTTCATGTACCTCGGCGCGAAACACATAGTGACCGGGGTGGATCACCTGCTCTATCTCGTGGGGGTCGTATTCTTCCTGGCGCGTCCACGTGACGTCGTGCTCTACGTGACATTGTTCACCCTTGGTCACAGCCTCACGCTCGTGACCGGGGTATTGAGCGGACTCACAGTGAACGCGTATCTCATCGACGCCATCATCGGATTCTCGATCGTCTACAAGGCGTTCGAGAACATGGGCGGCTTCGATCGCACGGGGGTTGCCATCGATACGCGCGCGGCGGTGTTCGTGTTCGGGCTGTGTCACGGGATGGGCCTTGCCGGCAAGTTCGCCGGGTTCGCGATGGATGAAGAGGGATTGGTCGCGAACATCGTTTCGTTCAACGTGGGTGTCGAGGCTGGTCAGATCGTCGCGCTTGCCTTCATCCTGCTGTTGTTGCTGCGGTGGCGGCAAAGCGAAGCGTTTGGCCGACACGCGTTTGGCGCAAACACCGTCCTCATGACCGGCGGGTTCATGCTGGTTGGCTTTCAGCTAACCGGGTATGTGACCTCGTGAGCGGTGGACGACCTGTCTGGCGCGCCTCGGTTATCTCCTTGGGAGTGGCAGTGCTGCTGCTTGTTACGGCGGTGCTCCCCGCCGAGTTCGATCTCGACCCGACAGGCGTCGGCGCCCTGCTCGGTATCCGCGGACTGTCGGTCGAGCGTGAGCAGAACCTGCATATCCAGACCGGCACGCTGCACGAGGAGACGCGGTCGTTTGTCCTCGCGCCGTTCGAGTCGGTGGAATACAAGTACAGGCTCGACGCCGAAGCGGCACTGATCTACGAGTGGCGGGCGAGCGCCGAAGTTGTCCACGACTTCCACGCTGAGCCCGATGGGGCAGAGGCCGGATTCGCGGTGAGCTTCACGGCCGGTCGGGATGCCGCCGGGGGTGGGGCGTTCGTCGCGCCGTTTGCCGGAGTTCACGGCTGGTTCTGGGAGAACCGCAGCGGCGCCGAGGTGGAAGTCACCCTGACCGCGGCAGGCTATTTCACGGCGTCGAAGCTGTACTCCGGCGGCCAGGTGGTCGACACGGCGTTCGCCGCCGAGTAGTCAAGCGTCGCGCCGTCAGGGGCGTTGCGGAGCTTCGCGCCAGTACACCTGGTGGCAGGCGACACAGACGTTGTACAGGTGGCCTCCGGTCTCGAACAATGCCTCGTGATCCCTGGCCTGGGCAGCCGCGAGGACCGTCTTGCCTGTGTCGACGAGGCCCTGGCTGTATTCGATCCAGTCACCGGCCGTGGGAGCGCGGCCGGGGATCATCAGCAGGTTACCCGACTCGGAGATAACGGCCGCTGCGTGCTCGACCGCAATCCAGCCCTCTTCAGTCGTTGGATGCAGCGTCTCCTCGCCGTCTTCGGTGATGACGCTGCCGGCGGAGTCCCAGATAGTCTCCGCGGCGGGTTCTAGCACGTAGTGCATGAGGTACTCGATGTCCCCCGGGCCTGTCTTGAATGGCAGGGCCGCGGGCTCCGGGGCGGGCGCGCAGGCGGTCAGTAGTCCGGCCGCAAAGAGGACCGCCGCGGTGACGAGACGCATCTCAGCGCTCGGTCGGATCCCGACCGTCGCGGGGCGCACCCGTACCGGATGACCCCATGAAGATCTTCCGACCGTCTTCGAACGTGATGTCCCGGCCGTTCGCGCGCTGTGACCGGTCTTTGGACTGATACCCGTCGACGACGATCATCGTGCCAATCTTGAGTGTGTTGCGTGTCAGACCGCGACGCAGCAGCGTGTTCGGCGTGCCGCCCTCGACCATCCAGCTNTCCTTCTCGCCATCGTCGTTCACGATCTCGATGTGAATCCATGCGTGGGGGTTGACCCACTCGAGCTTCGTGATGTGACCGCGCAGGATCAGCGGACGGTTCGGGTCGAATTCAGCACCGAATGCATGATGCGCGGACGTGGACGTCGGCAGTGCGAGTGCGAGTGCTGCACAGGGTGCGGCGAGCCAGCGGAGCAAGGCTCCCCGGCTTTTCTGGATCGGCTTGTCGGTACGCATTCTCAGAGTCCCCCTGCTTGTGCGTTCAGCGCGTCCTGCTCCAGCAGTCGAGCGCCGCGCAGTATGTTGCCCATCGCGTAGTTGCCTTCATGGCAGGCGTATTCGTAGACCACCTGGTCGCTGCGCGGCCAGGGGTACTCGCCGCTCCACGGCGCTTCCCAGACCGTGGCGTCTTCCACGGTGAAACTGTAGATGACGGTGTCCTTGTCGACCATGCGGAAGCGCTCGACCACGTGAAGGTTTTCCGAGCCGCCGCGAATGCCGGCCTTGCCATTGAAGTTCGTGGTATCGACGATCAGCGTGTCGCCCACCCAATGGCCAATCGAATCACCGAGATAGCTGGTCATGTGCGCCGGGAGGTGATCGGCATTCAGGCGGATGATCCGCGCATCGTGCACCATCTCCGTCAGGATCATCACGTGTTCCGGCGTCTGCACGATCTTCTTCAGATTGTTGTACAGCACGGGGAGCATCGGCGGTCCCGCGGTTGAGCCGAAGCCCACCAGGCAGCGGTCGGACAGGGTCAGCGACTCAGGGTCGTCATACGGACCTTTGCCCGTGACTTCGAGCCACCATGCCACGCCTTCGTTGTGGCGGAAGCGGCTGATGTACTTGCGGCGTTTGTCCGCAGCCGCGGGCAGCATTTTGGGCAGGCGGCCGTTCTTGGGTGACGTGACGAGCGACGTGCGGAATTTGCCGTCCACCTGAATCGTGTTGACCCCGTTGTCGATCCAGAATGCGTTGTAGCCGCCCACATTGCCGGCTGCCCCACGCGATCCGTCCCCGCCCTGGGGCGGTGCGCCNCGTTCAGGGTCGCTGTTCTGGGAGGCCGCGATGCGGCCGGCCGCCGCCCGCGAGGCAATCGTTTCCGCCTGCTCTTTCGTGATGGTCTCACTGTCGCCGAAGATGCGGGGGCGCTCCAGTGGCGTCAGGGTGGCGATGTCGTAGAAACCCGAAAGATCCGGTTTGCCCTCCTGGGTACGGGGGAAGTCGTCCGCCCAAACCGCGGCGCTCGCGAGAAGGCCTGCAAAGAGTGTNGCGCGAATCATGCCNTGTGCCTCAGTCGAGGGGTNTTCTGCGCCACTTGCCGTACATCAGTTCTTCGACAAATTCGACGCACTTGTACTGCATCAGCTGCATGTTGGCGTCCTTGCGNCGATAGAGNGGCATCGAGAGCTTCCACGGCTTCGTGAAAGTCTTGGGGTCCGTGATGGTCGCTTCGTAATGAATGTGATCGGGGCCTGTCAGCGTGTAGCGCTCGACCACCGTCAGCTGCTCGCTGTGATGGTTGCCCGCGCGATCGAACCAGGTATCCGGAAGCAGGCCCGTGACNGTGATGACGAGTGTGTCGCCTTCCCAGGTCGCGTAGGACTGGCCCATCCAGGAATCCACGGGGGCCGGACCCGGGTCTTTTACGTGGACGTCCCGCACCGCGCCAGCAAACTGGTACGCGATGAACATGGCGTTCTCACCCTGAAAAATCTGGAACGGGTGCGGCATATAGGTCGCACGGGGCACGCCTGGCAGGAAACACTTGATCTCCGGGTCGCGATCGACCCAGTTTGCGCGATTCTCGTCACGCTGGATGCGGGCTTCCGGTGTGTAGGGGATGGTGCCGCCTTCGACCACTCCGAGCCCTGGCGGCACGGAACCGACCGCGCCAAGCGCAAGCACCGATCTGGCCGGCACCGGGCCGTGCGGACCTTCGCGGGTCTGCATGGCAGGTCGGGCTACGTGCGGCTCGATGTCGTAGTGGGCTTCATTGAGTGCCTGCCAGATNCCGTTGAAATCCGGGTGGACACCGTCGGGGCCGCGAGGTGGAACATAGTCTTCGGCGCTTGCGGCAGCAGCCAGGAAGACNAGTATGAGAGAGCGCATGGCGGCGAGTGTATGCCATTCGGGTNAGGTCAGCACCCCGGCCCTTGNGAGTGCTTTGTCGATCAGGATCCGTGCGCCGTCCGCGCCGCGCAGGCCCAGNTCTGCAGCGTGACCGGCAAACCGGAGTGCGGCGTCGACGGGTTCTCCCAGAGCGAACGCGGCCACCGCCAGCCAGCACAGCCCGTTCAGCGCCACGATCGAAACGAAAGAGAAGAAGATTCCCTGATCGCTGATATCGCTTTGGTAAGTTCTGGTCTGGCGGAAGGTCAGGTCGGCGTGCAGTGCCCAGGCGAAGGCGGTCGCCGCAACGAACCAGACGACAAAGTCGTCCTGAACGATGTACCGCAGTGCGATCGGAATGAGGCACAGCGTTGGCAGCCAGTAAGGTGCGAGCATGATGAACGCGTTCGACTTCACGCCGCTGTAGCTCACATAGCCACCCTCCTNCCGGGAAACGTGAAACTCGTCGATCCGGGCCAGACAGCAGAGTGCGGCGAGCATGTGGGACAGTTCGTGAACGTGGAAGTGCCACTGCGCGAGGTTCCTCGAGAAGAGCGCGAAGACGATGTAACCGGCGACCCCACCCGCCGCGGCGATGAGTTCCTCGTCGCTCACGGTAAGCGCCAGGTCCCGGAAGGTCAGCACCGCGGCCGGGAGCGCCGCCACGGCGAGGACGAGGAAGGTGCCGCGCAGCAGCGAGCGACCAAACGTGCGCGGCATTGCGCCCTAGAACCCGGGCGGCGGAGTAAAGCCGCCAATCTCCCGGCTGATCAGGTCGGCGAACTGAATCGTGCGGTGGTCCCGGTAGGGGGCGCTGACCGCCTGTACGCCAATTGGCAGTCCGTCGGCCGACGGGCCGGTTGGGAAGANCGTGCTCGGCAGCAGCGGCGCGGTGAAGAGCCCGGACCAGAAGACCTGCTCGAAGTACTCCCGCTCTGCTCCGTTGACCGTGATGCTTCGTTCGTTGAACGGCCGGTGATCGTGCGGGAAGGCGGGGGTGGCCATCTGCGGCGCAAGGACGATGTCCCATTCTTTGAAGAACGCGTCCCATGCAAAGCGCAGCTTTTCGCGGCGGAAGTTGTAGCGCAGCCAATCCCGATGAAACATCACCGAGCCCCGCGCGGTGACCGCGGAGCTCGATTGATCATCGGGATCGAGCGTGGCGACGTGCTCGCGCATCTTCTCGAACTGCTCGATTGGCTGCGCGCTCGCCATCACCGACTGCAGGAGACTCTGGTAGGTGATGTGGGACTTACGCGGGTCGAAGTCCGGCCGGGCCGTGTCGGACACGGTCGCGCCCAGTTTCGACAGCGTTTCAGCCACCATGTGCACGCGCCCGGCCACTTCGTCGTCGACCGGCGCGATGTCGTCCGTTGCCCAGACGGCGACCCGAAGGCCTCCGAGTGACTTGATGTCCCCACGCGGGAGACTGAGTTGCCATCCGGTTGCGTCCCGCTCGAGGGGGCCGGCCATCGTGTCGAGGGCGACTTCGAGGTCCGCCGCGGAACGGGCAAGTGGGCCACAGACCGAGAGATCCGCATCGGGCACCCCCGGCATCAATTCGTGCCCGCTCATGGGGACGATGCCCCACGTGGGTTTATGGCCGAACACGCCGCAGAAGTGCGCAGGGTTCCGAATCGAGCCGCCGATGTCCGAGCCCGCNTCGAGTGCGGCGAACCCCGCGGCGAGTGACGCCGCACTGCCACCAGACGACCCGCCCGGCGTGCGTTCGACGTTCCAGGGGTTGTTGGTGGTCCCGTAGACCGGGTTGTAGCTCTGGAAATCGGCCAGATCGACGGGCACGTTGGTTTTGCCAACGAAATGCGCGCCCGCCTCCCGAAACCGGCGCACGGCAACCCCGTCCTCGTTGGAGACGTTGTTTCGATGGGATTCGAGGCCCCAGGTCGACGGCGTGTTCGCGAGGACGTATGACTCCTTGATGGTCATGGGCACGCCGTGCAGCGGCCCGAGGTCCTCACCCCGTGCCCGAGCAGCATCAGCCGCTGCCGCGTCGTCCAGCGCCTTCTCGAAGGTGCGCACCGGCACGGCGTTGATCTTGTCGTCGAGGCTCTCGATGCGTTCGATGAACGCGCGGGTCGCCTCGACGGAACTGACCGTGCCTTTCCGAATAGCTGCGGCGAGTTCGAGTGCGGAGAGATAGTGGACGTCAGTCATGGTGTGCGCCTCTGATGTTCCGTGCGCTNCAGAATGAAGGAGCCGGCGGCGCCGCGCAATGTGCNGTAGCTCGCTTCAGAGCGGGGCGCCGCGTGAGATCGCTCATTCAGTTGGTCCGCGTTCCGGAGCAGGCCAGCAAGATCATGAGCCTTGTCGTCAGACCGCTCCGTACGGTGCTGCTCCGACTTCGCGCCTTGTTCAGCCACACCAAGCCACTGGCTTTGCCCGGCGGCCCGGAGCGGCACCATGGAGCTGGTGGTGAGACGACCGCTGTGCTCTTGCCGCGTATCGACACGTGACACGAAGCAAGAGGAGGGCGTCCCTGTGATTCTGTTGGAAGATGCTGCTTCCGTGGTGCGGGATAGCCTGACGTTGTCATCCTGCGGATTGCAGGCGACATTGAGCGGTGCGCCACGGAGACCCCTCGCGTGAACTGGGACGCAATTGGAGCGGTAGGTGAGATTCTTGGGGCGATTGCCGTCTTTGGCAGCTTGGCCTATCTCGCGTTACAAATCCGGGATGGAAACACAGCTTCCCGAGCTACAGCGACGCGGGAGATTCTCGATCGCTGGGACACCGCGGCCGACCAACTTTGGGAATCACCTGAAGTCGCAAGCCTGATGCGCAAGACACTGCGCGGCGAGAATCCGAAGGTGTCGCAAGATGATGCGATGTTCTTCGCGATTCGCCTCGCACACACAGTTCATATTCACTACTCTGTCCTGGAAATGTCCCGGTCGGGCCTCGTCCCGGAAGCACTGCTTGATCGTGTGAACAATGCGATTGTCTGGCTGCTTTCGGCGCCCGGTGGACGAGCCTGGTGGGATACGATCGGATACATGATGCCCAATCATGAGTACATCAATGGTTTGCTCGAATCCCATGAACTGAGAGAAAGGTTCGTCGATTGGGATGATTCGCTCTTTCGCCGCGCCATCAGAGAAGCCCAGGGTGACGCCTGACAGTCAGAGGAAGTTCGCTCGTCCGGCGCACCGGATGTGGCATCCTGTCGCGTGTCTTGCGCAGCAACCCACACGGAACGCGACGCCGCTCAACTGGCTGTTGGGTGCCATGCGAACCGTCACCGTCACAATCGGCTGACTGGCGTCAGGCGTGAGTAACGAACTCAACAACGAGGAACTCATTCTCCTCTATGATGTTGTGACAGGTAGCGTCAATGAGCAGTTCGAACTCTGGTTGACGATCACATTCGCCGTGATCATTGCTTCTTACCTCGCAGGGCACCGTCTTGCCCGATCCCTTCAGCATCTCATTGCAACGCTCTACACAGCCGTGTCGGTGCTCTTGTATCTGATGCTCCTGGGAGCCGTGCAGTTTTCCCAGCAATTCAATGTGAACCTGGGAGCATCTTCGGAAAGCAGTGTCATCCTGGCTGTCGTTGTGCTCAGAACCGCCGTCTGGATATTGGGCACGATTGCTACGATCGTGTTCATTTTCAGCGGGCACAGAGACGATGCAGGCAATGACGCCTGACGATCAGTTCAAGGACCTTCGCCACCGGTGCATCGGACCAGCGATTGCCTGGAGTAGGGGTTGTCGAAGGACCTGGCGCCGGTCCTCCACGGGTTGTTCGTCATCGGGAGCCGTTGGCCGATCGCGTCGCACGTCGCGGTCTTCTGTCGCCGCCAGGGTGACGGCTTGTGAAACACGATGGGTCCAGTGTGGCAAGCAGCGCCGCTGGAGCTGACCGTCCGCTCAGGACTCCTGCTGCATCGACGCCCAGACCTTCTCGCTGAAGCCGAGATCATAGGCATTGACCGGATCTGCCCTGACAGCCTCGTCCAGCGCTACGGCATCCGGCCCCACCAGAATCCGCCACTCCTCGTTGCGCACGCCTGAGAGGATGATGTCCGCCGCCTGCTCCGGCGTCAGCCCACCCTTTTCGTAGTTTTCCTGGGAGTTGTGCCATTGCTGGCGAATCTCGTCGGGCGTGGAGTCTTCCCCGGCGTTGCCCATCAGAACGAAGCGGCCACGCATCTCCTCGAGTTCTTCGTCTGTCATCTCGAGCGGCGTCTTGTGGCCGAGAATCTTGCCTGTGTTTTTGGCGATCTGCGTGCCGACGTAGCCGGGCATGACCACGCTCGCCTTCAGATGCGGTGCGTTGAAACGGAAGTCGTTGATTAGCGCTTCGGTGAACCCCTTCACCGCGAACTTCGCCGCGCTGTAGGAAGTATGCGGGATGTTCCCGCCGAGCGAGGCGCGGAACCCGTTCACGCTGCTGGTATTGATGATGTGCCCCTCGCTGCTGGCGAGCAGCATCGGCAGAAACGCCCGGCTCATGAAGTAGACGCCGTTCCAGCAGATGTTGAACGTACGGTCCCACTCATCGCGCGAGGCGGTCACGAAACTGCCGCCGCCGCCAATGCCTGCATTGTTGAAGAGCAGATTGATGTGTTCGGTCTCGAACGTTTCGGCGACTCCACAGGCGAACGCGTCGACCTCATCCTCGTTCGCAACGTCGCAGCGGAATGTTGCGATGCGGACGCCCTGCGGCGCTTCCGCTTCACACAGGCGGCGCGTTTGCTCGAGGTTCTCATCGATCACGTCACACGTTGCGACGTGACAGCCTTCGGCGATCAGGGCCCTCGCCAGTGCGCGGCCCATGCCGGTGCCGCCTCCCGTGATGACGGCGATCTTGCCGCTGAAGTCCTGCATGTGACTACTCCTCGGTTTGCTGACGCCATTGTGCCGCTAAACGCGCCGCGCCGCCCGGGTCATAGCCCCGGGCTCGGATCGGAGAGTGCCGGAGATCGGAGCGTGGTGGACAGGCTCTTCAGATTGGCGCTAAGCTCCTGGCCCATACTGGTTAAATGTACAGTATTGTGAGGCGCCTTCGGGTGTCCGAACTTCGACTCATCGTTCGAGTCGTGTTTCGGGTCAAAAGGGGGAGTCGAAGTTGGAGTCGTTGACCCACCGCCAGGAATGGCAGTTCCTGAAGGTGCTGCCGAAAGCTGATCCTCTGCTCGCATGGTCCTGGTGGACGCTGCTGCTCGCGCGTGGCCTGCTGCCGGCGGGGTTTGCCATTGTCATGGGGAATCTCATCGGTGCCGTTCAACGTGGCGATTCCCTGACCGTGCGGCTTGCGTTGGTCGGTCTGATCTTCGTGCTTCTGCAGGTGCTGACGCCCATCCATCAGGCGGTGTCGGGCAATCTCGGCAGAAAGACGGCTGCGTGGCTGTATGATGAGCTGACGAGGGCCTGCGTCGGCCCGCCTGGGATGGCGCACCTTGAAAATCCCGCGCATACCAACGATCTGACAATGGCGCGCGACTTCGATCTCGGCATCAGCGGGCCGCCAGACGCCTGACCGCGCCGGCGTGGATCGCGCTCCGCATCGCACGAGCGGACGCTGAAAACCAGTATGATGGCGCGGTTGGACCGAGGAGACCAAGCGCCGCCAGACGCCTGACGATGGCACAAAGGCGCGACGACAAGAACAATGCAGCCGCGCGCCTACCGCCGGACGAGTTGGTCGTTGACAGCGTTGCTGGCCCTGATATTGGCCGGCGGACTTGCCTCTGCGCGTGCCAATGACGAGCACTTCGTCATCGCGTTTGGGGCCGAGCCGACGCAGCTCGATCCAACCCGGACATCCGCCGGCGTCGACGCCTATTTCATGAGTCTCTTCTACGAGACGCTGCTGGCCATCGATCCGGATCTCGATCAGATCAACTGGCTGGCGGAAGATTGGCGCATCGAAGAACGCGACGGTCTGCCCGTCATCTTCGTCAAGCTGCGCGAAGGGGTCATGTTTCACGACGGCACCGAACTGACCGCGACGGATTTGGCGTTTGCCTACGAACGAACGAGTGATCCGATCTCGCGAACCGCCGGACGGCTCAGGTATGTGGATCGCGTTGACGTCCTGGATCGCTATCGCTTCGAGATGGTGCTGAACGCGCCGGACGCGGCGCTCATCCCCGGCAACCTCGTACTGACCGCAATCTCGGCCGCGCACTTTGCGCGTGAGGGCGATGAGGGTGTGAACCTGCGGCCGATGGGGACGGGTCCGTACCGCTTCATCTCCCGCAAACCCCGCGAAGAACTCGTGATCGAGCGCTTCGACGACTACTGGCGTGACGGGCCGGGGAATCGGCCGAAACGGATCACCATCAAGATCATTCCTGAAGACACGACACGGGTCGCGGCGTTCAAGACGGGAGCCGTGGACTGGATGGACGCCGTACCGCCGGCGCAGATCGAGTCCTTCAAGTCGCTCCCGGGGGTGAGAATGGCGTCACGGCCCGCGCCCAACAACATGTACATCAACATCAACGCGGAGCAGCCGAGACACCCGCTTTCGAACGTCAAAGTCCGGCAGGCCATTGCGCACGCGATCGACTTCGACGCGATCATCGAGTACATCCTCTACAAACAGGGCATTCGGACGGCGCAACTCGCGCCCGGCAGCACCGGTTACGACCCGACGCTCGAACCCTATCCATACGATCCCGACCGCGCCCGCGCGCTGCTTGCGGAAGCGGGTTACGCGCGGGGCATCAATGTGCCCTGTTACAACCTGACGACGCCTCGCGAGCCCTACATGAAGGAGATGGGTGAGGCGATGTTTGCCTACATGGGCGTCATCGGTATTCGCTGCCGGATCGTGCAACTCGAGTACGGCGCGTGGATCAACCTGGCGCGGGTCGGGGTGCGGCCATACATGGACGGCATCCTCTCCACGATGTGGGGGCAGGGCCTGCCGGGCAATCCGACCGAGGCCTGGGGAGGGCACGTCCACTCCTCAGGCGACGGCTGGGGGACCTACTCGTATCACAAGGACCCGGAGCTCGATGCGATGATCGAGGAGATCCGGACGACGATGGATCAGACGCGCCACGTGGAGCTCATTCAACAGGTGGCGCGCATCCGTCACGAGCGGGTCGCGGGCGGCATTCCGACGTACCGTCCGCTCATTACCTTCGCGTGGCGCGACACGATCGATTTCAATCCGTGGCCGCAGGCCTTCTGGCGCTCGATGCTGGAGATTGGTCCAGCCGGGAAAGGTGGCTCGGCGAAGGGCGTTCCGTCTGAGAGCGGTTCTGCGGGGCGTGCCACGGCTGCACGCGCTCTGGCCGCGACATCCGGGACGGCTGAATGAGCCAGTACATCTTCAAGCGGCTCTGGCAGGGCGCCATCGCCATCATCGGCGCGCTCCTGATCGTGTTCGTGGCGCAGCGCCTTGCGGGCGATCCCGTCGCGCTGATGTTGCCGATGGAAGCGACCGAGGAGGACTTTGCCGCAATGCGTGCGCAGCTGGGCCTCGATCGGCCCTTTATCGTGCAGTTCGGCATCTTCTTCATGGACGCGCTGCGGGGTGAGTTCGGGACGAGCTACCACTGGAATCAGCCGGCGATGGATCTGCTGCTGGACAGGCTTCCGGCGACGCTGGAACTCGCCATGGCCGGCCTCGTGTTCGCGATTGCGCTGTCCGTGCCGCTCGGTGTGCTGTCGGCGGTGTACCGGGGCGGCTGGATCGACAGCGCGGCCAAGATTTTCGCAATGCTCGGGCAGGCCATGCCGAGCTTCTGGGTGGGCCTGCTGCTGATCGTCCTGATCGCGGTTGAACTGCAATGGTTGCCGGCCTACGGGCGCGGCACCTTCGCGCACCTCATCCTGCCGGCGATTGCCCTTGGCTGGTACCCGGTCGCCGCGATGACGCGGACCCTGCGTTCTTCGATGCTCGACATTCTGGAGAGCGACTACGTGCGGATGGAGCGGGCGATCGGACTGCCGGAAGGGCAGATCGTCTGGCGCTACGCGTTGCGTAATGCCGCGGTGCCGCTGGTCACCATGATCGGCGTGTACTTCGCGAACATGCTGGGCGGTGCTTTCGTTATTGAAGTGGTGTTTGCATGGCCGGGGGTGGGGAGAACGGTGGTCGAAGCCGTCTTCGCCCGCGACTTCCCGGTGGTGCAGGCCGGGGTGGTGCTCGCGTCCGTCGTGTTCGTGGTTGTGAACCTGCTGGTCGATCTGTCGTACGGCTTCATCGACCCGAGGATTCGTCATGACTGAGATGGCGACCGAAGCACCCGTCGTTCGCACAGGGGGACCACCCTGGCTCGCCATAGGCGTGCTGGGCACGGTGCTCGTCTTCGCGCTGCTGGGGCCGTTCATCGCGCCACACGAGGCGGACGCAATCTCGCTGCGCGATGCCATGACGCCTCCTGTCTGGGACGCCGAGGGGGACAGCCGCTTCCTGCTTGGCACCGACAACCTGGGGCGCGACATCCTGTCCCGGATCATCGCCGGAGCGCGGATCTCGGTGACCATTGCGGCGTATGCCATCGTGCTCTCCGGCGGGATCGGCGCCGCGCTCGGAATGATTGCGGGCTACTTCGGCGGCTGGGCGGACTCGATCATCTCGAGGCTCATCGACGTGCAGATGTCGGTGCCTTCCCTGCCGCTCGCCATGCTGTTCGCAGCTGTATTGCCGCCTGGCGAAGGCATGGTGGTGCTCGTGATCGTCCTGACGTATTGGACGTGGTACGCGCGAATCGTCAGGGGCGACGTGCTGTCCCTGCGGGAGCGCGACTTCATCGCGCTCGCCAAGGTGGCGGGCGTCTCGACGCCGGTGATCTTCATCCGCCACCTTGCGCCCAACATCATGAATACGATGCTCGTGCTCGCGACCCTGCAGTTCGGCAGCGTCATCGTTTTCGAAGCGGGTCTGTCATTCCTCGGCCTCGGCATTCAGCCGCCACAGGTGTCCTGGGGCGGCATGCTTGCCGACGGCCGGAACTTCATTGAAGTCGCCTGGTGGCTCATCACGATGCCGGGCATCGCGATTATGGCGTCGTGCCTCGCCTCGAACATTCTGGGTGACTGGTTGCGCGACACCTTTGACCCGATGCGGAGGCAGGTCTGATGGCAGCATTGCTGGACGTCCAGGATCTGCGCACCCACATCTTTCTGAAGCGCGGTGTCGTGAAGGCCGTCGACGGCGTCAGCTTCACGCTGGGCGAGGCCGAGACACTCGGGCTCATTGGTGAATCGGGGAGCGGCAAGACCATGACCGGTCTTTCGATCCTCGGGATGCCGCCGCGTCCGGCTGGCCGCATCGTTGGGGGCAGCATCCGCCTGGACGGAGAAGAGCTGACCGAACTCGACGAGCGCGCGATGGCGGAGAACGTCCGCGGCCGGAAGATCGCGATGATCTCCCAGGACCCGATGACGTCCCTCAATCCGGTGTTCTCGATCGGCAGTCAGGTTGCGGCACCGATTCGTGCGCACGGGCTCGGGACCGGACGTGACGCACTCGACATGGCGATCACCGAACTCGAACGGGTACGCGTGCCGTCCGCCCGCGATCGTGCGCGGGACTTTCCCCACCAGTTCAGCGGCGGCATGCGTCAGCGGGTGGTGGCGGCGATGGCGATCGCCTGCAAACCGCGTCTGCTGATCGCGGACGAACCGACCAGCGCACTCGACGTGACGATCCAGGTGCAGTTCATGGATCTGATCGAGTCGATTCAGGAGGAGACGGGCGCGAGCCTGCTGTTCATCACACATGACCTGGGCGTGGCGGCGAGCCTCTGCCATCGAATTGCGGTCATGTACGCCGGGCGCATCGTCGAGACAGCCGACTCGGCAACGCTCTACTCGAACCCCGCGCATCCCTACACACAGGGACTGCTGGAATCGTTGCCGCGGCTCGAATCACGTCGCAAACGGCTGTTCTCGATCGGGGGTGCGCCGCCCAATCCGCTGGAATTGCCGAGCGGCTGCTCGTTCCATCCGCGCTGCCCGCATGCGACGGACCGGTGCCGAGCCGAAGAGCCGCCGCTCAAAGACCTTGGCGGCGGTCACATCGCGGCCTGCTGGCTGAACGAGGACTGAGCGTTGGCGGTTCTGGAAATCGACGGTGCAACGTGCCATTTCAGAATGCCGGGCGGGCACACGGTTCGCGCGGTCGACGACGTCAGCATCTCCGTCGAACGCGGCGAAACGGTGGCGCTTGTCGGTGAGTCAGGATGTGGCAAGAGCACGCTTGCCAAGCTGGTGCTCGGGCTTGCGCCACTCACGGCGGGCGCGATTCGGTTCGAGGGCGAAGCCGTGTCCGGTCTTCGCGGGCAGGCCCTCAAACACTACCGGCGTCAGGTGCAGGCGGTGTTTCAGGATCCCTACAGCTCGCTCAATCCGCGCCTGCGAATCGCATCGATTCTGTCCGAACCCCTCACCGCGCACGGTATCCCGCGGCGCGAGATTGGTGCGAAGGTCGCCGAGGCGCTCGAAATGGTCGGGCTGCCGGAAACGGCCGCGCGCCTCTATCCCCATGAGTTTTCGGGCGGTCAGCGACAGCGTGTGGCGATCGCGCGAGCGTTGATTCTGCGGCCGTCTCTGGTCGTGCTGGACGAGCCCATTTCGGCGCTCGACGTGTCGATCCGCGCGCAGATTCTGAACCTGCTGCAGGACCTGCAGGGTACGCTCAACCTGACGTACTTCGTGATTGCGCACGACCTTGCACTGGTGCGGCACATGAGCGATCGCGTGGCGGTGATGTATCTGGGTGAAATTGTCGAGTCGGGTGAATCCGAGACCCTGTTCGACTCCCCAAGCCACCCCTACACCCAGGCGCTGCTCGCGGCCGTGCCCCGGCCCGACCCGTCCTACCCGCGGCCGAGCGGTCATCTCGCAGGTGAAGTGTCGAGCGCAATGAACATTCCGGGCGGTTGCAGGTTCCATCCGCGCTGCCCGCACGCGACGGATGCGTGCAGGGCGACCGCCCCGGCTGCGGTCGAGGTGAGTGAAGGACATCGCGCAAGCTGCCTGCTGCTGGCTGAAGACGCGGTGGCGTCACGCTGACGGAGGTCTGATGCAGTTTTCTCCCCTCCGGGCGCTTGGCCAGGGCCTCGTCATCATCCTGATCTGCGCTGTGTCGGCCGAGGTTTCCCTGCGCATTTTCAACACGTTTGTGCCGACCTTCATCTTCTATGACGACTCCTACGAGCGTTACCGCGGACGGTCGGGCGAGAGCGATTGGGGGTTCCCGCTGAACTCGCTCGGCTTCAAGGACACGGAATGGGGGGATGCGTTGGACGACGTGTACAGGATTGCCGGGATTGGCGACTCCTTTGCGTACGGCGTGGTCCCGTACGAGCAGGTGTACTACACACGGCTCGAGGACAAGCTGAACGAGACGCATCGAACGGAAGTCATGAACTTCGGGATTGCCGGCATCGGGCCGGCGGACTATCGGGACCTTTTCATGCGCGAAGTGTTGCCGCTGGAACCGGACATGGTCGTCGTGTCGGTTTACCTCGGTAACGACCTGGATGAGGCGCGCGTGCGGGAATGGTGGTCGTACTCGTATCTGACGACGCTTGGCACCTTCGTCACGAAGGTGCCGCTGGTCCAGGGTGGCCCGACTCATCAGGGGGTCTATTGCGATGAGTGCGCCAACTTCCCCGAAGAGACCTACATGTCGATCGTTGCCGAGATCAGCAAACACTTGCGCGCGCGGCATCCTGCGCTGGCAGGCGCGGCGGACCGTGTCGGGTTCTACGTCGGCGACATCGCGGACGTGTGCGCGCGGTTTGAGATCGACATGACGGTGCTCATCATCCCGAGCGAAGCGCAGGTGGACAACTCACTGCTGGCATCGGTCCGCGCGAAACACTTCCCGTCGCTCGGTGACGAGGCGTTCGAGATCCTGAGGCCAAACCGGGCCGTTGGCGAGATTCTCAGTTCGCGCGGTATCGACGTCCTGGATGTGACGGAGGCATTCCAGGCAGATGCCCGGCGGCTTTACCGGCCGAGGGACACCCACTGGAACATTGCGGGCAACGAACTGGGCGCGGAACTGTTGCGCCAGCACATCCTCGAACGATTCGATCTGTCGGCCTGGGAGCTGGGCGCGAACTAGCGGCCCCGGGGCATTGTCGCCCGCCCGCCGATACAGCCAGGCCGCCGGAACCAGCGCGAGAGCCACCGTCGCAATCGCGGGCCCGAGTCCAAAGTGCAACGCGCCCCAACCCACGGTAGGGCCCGCAGCGGTCTGACCCAGCGCGTCGGCCTGGCCGTGCATCGAGATGACGGTTGCGCGTGAGCGTGAGTCGATCAGCTGATTGATCCAGGCAGTTTCCAGCGGTCCGACCAGCCCCCGCAGCGCGGGCAGGAAGATGAAGAGCGCAAGCGCGATCCACAGGTGGCCGATGAGCGCGAGGAACGTTGCGCCTGCCGCAATCGCGAGTACAACTCCGGTCAGGGCCCTTGCCAGAGTGGCGCGGGAGCGGACGTCGAGCCGACGTTCGGCCCAGGACACGAGCCCGATTGTCGTGAGGCTCGATACGGCGGCGAGGGCCGCCCACCAGACGACGACGGGGACGTCGTAGAACGGCCCGAACCCCAGTTCGCGTACCAGCAGGGCACCCGCCAGCCGGTCGTAGCCCTCAGAGAACGCGCCGAAGACGATTGCGGCAAACATGAGCATGAGGAGTCCCCGCGAAGCCTTCACCTGGCGCAGGACGGAAACGTATACGGTCTTCGCCTGCGCGAGGGTTTCGCGCTCCGCCGTAGGGGTTGGGCTGAAGCCCTTCTCCTCCATGAGAAACCAAAGCAGCACGCCAAAGGCCGCAAGCCCGAGCCCCCAACGAGGAAATTGAGGTGCAGTCCGAAGAGACCGATCGTCGCCCCAATGATGATTCCGAGGAAAGTTCCGTAACTGCCCAGCCGCGTTGCCTTGAGATAAACAGGCGCTGCGTCGGTCGCGCCGATCTCGTCCCCCAGCCACGCCTCGCGGGCGCCGGGCATGAACGTCTAGCCGAGCCCCCAGAGGAACGACCATGCGAGCAGCGCCTCGAAGGTGGGCGTAAGTCCTCCGGCGGCGAAACCAAGCCCCGTCAGGATGAAGCCGATGACCACCGAGAGCTTGCGTGAATAGAGGTCGGCCACGACGCCCGTCGGTATCTCGAATACGAAAGCGGAGATTTCGAGCATCGTGCCAACCAACACCAGTTGCAGGGCGTTCAGGCCGACGGTCTCGACCTGTTAGAGCATGCTGACGACGAACACAATCTGCGTGAACGTGCCGAACGCAAACGACGACAGCAGGTAGACGTTGGTCGGGTTGCGCTGCACAC